>JALBWU010000001.1 GCA_022678445.1 Candidatus Aramenus sp. CH1
TAGTAGTTAGGCAAGATCGCTACGAAGTTGACGAGGAAAAACGCGTCATCTTTCTGAAGGATTGGGAAATGAAGATGCCCTTTGAAGGTTAAGGTGGTTTGGCGCACAAGGTAGACTGGAGATTCGCGTGATGGGCAACAACTTTTACGCTTGTATTCCAGTCGACGTTGGCAGAACCACCGCAAAGAAAAGCGTAAGCCGATGAAGGACTCTCTCGTCGTCCACGGTTTGAGGAGAGAGATTCAAGTTGAAAAGCCTAAGGGCGACAGGATTGCGTCAATTGACCTTGGCGTAAACGCGTTGGCTACTGTCGTTGTTGAGAACGTACTGTTCTCTTTTATAGGGGTTCCGTAGTGAAGAGCAATTACTTTTACTTTGAGAAAAAGATCGCCGAACTAGACAAGTTGAAGAGTGAGACAGAAAAGGTTCAAGAACAAGAAGCTGTGGAAGAGGTGTTGAGGGAAAGGGAAAGAATTTTCTCGAGGCTTTACCGTAGGCTTCTTCATTACTACAGAACTTTAGCATCTCACTTGGCTAAGTCCTTATGGGATCTTGGAGTCTCCACAGTTTACTTGGGCTGTCCTTACTTCATTCCTAGGATAAGGGTAACAAGCTCACTTCAAATTTGGTCTTTTCGCAAGTTGGCGCATTAGCGAACAAACTCCACGAGTACGGCATAAAGACGTACCTAGTGATTGAGTACAATACCTCGCGTTTCTGCGCTTACCATAACGCAAATGTAACGAGAAGGCCTAGGGGAGTCGTAAACTGTCCTCTTGGCCATAAGCTTCACAGCGAGGTTAACGGAGCGTTAAACATTGTGAAACTAGGAGTTAAGAAGATTGTTAACGCGTTGAAGAAGCCTTTTTCCTTTCTCTTCACATCACGGAGTATCTCCCTTAAAGGGGAGTAACGCCTTAGACCTCAGCGGAACCCTCGCAGGGCGAGGAGTGGGTCAGATCCTAGAGTACCTTTAGCCCAGATCCGGTTAGCACTAGCACGCTGTCCTTCCCCATGTCCTTCATGTAGGCAGCTAGCGTCGTCGCGGAGCTGTACTCCACCAATACCCCTCTCCTCGCCAACTCCTTCCACGCTGAGGCTATCTCGTCCTCCGTTACAACTACGCAGTCGCCGTACTTCCTCACCACCTCCTCCATCTCCCTCAAGAGGAAAGGATTTGTGGAGACCAAGGCGTCGGCTAGCGATGTCACTTCCTTTGGTGGTACGTAGTTAAGCCCCTTGACCTTAGCGCATAGAGGCATCACCTGCTCGGTCTGGACTGCTACTAGCTTGGGTACTTCCCTCATAACGCCGCTCTCTACCATGTGCTTGAACCCCTCGTACACCCCTAGGAGCAGAGTCCCTGCTGAAGTGGGCAGGTAGACGGTCTTTACGGAGCCTAAGTCCCTAGCTATTTCGTAGGCCAGAGACCTAATCCCGTCCCTAAACTGAGGCTGGAGCACGTGGGACGCGTAATAGTGGCTAGAGGTCTCGGCAGCCCTCGCCACGTCCTCCCTAGTACCCTCGATCCTTACCACTTTTGCCCCGTAGCTTTCTATTTGCTTCAGCTTCCCCGCCTTGGCGTTCTTGGGCACGTAGATGTTCACTTCCATCCCCGCGGCAGCTCCGTAAGCTGCAATTGACGCCCCAGCGTTGCCAGAGGAGTCCTCAGAGATGCTCTTTACGCCTTTCTGCTTTAAGTAGGAGATCAAGGTGACGGAGCCCCTATCCTTATACGACCCAGTGGGGTTCAAGAAGTCCATCTTCAACGCTATATCTCCCCACCTTATGGTGGGAGTGTTGAACTCCCCAAGCGTTACCCACTCCTTAATGTATGGGAAGTTCCTTCTCAAGTCACTGGAGAAGGGGAACTCCACCTCCACCTTGAAGGGCCCGCCGCACCTCTTACACCTCACCTCGAGCCCTTCCCTTTCCTTTCCACACCTCATGCACACCTCTCTAAACATTTTAACCACAGTTCTCTACTTATCACTATGAGTTTAAACTACTTATTTAGACCTTCCTCAATAGCTGTAGTTGGCGCTTCAAGGAACAGGGAGAAGATAGGGAACATAATTACAAGGAACCTTCTTGCCTCCTTCAGGGGAAAGATCTACCCGGTGAACAACAAGGCCGAGAAGGTCGAGAACCTCCAAGCGTATAAGTCCCTAAAGGAGATTCCAGGGGACGTTGACCTCGCCATAATCTCGGTGCCTAGGGACTACGTAGTCCAAGTTATGGAGGACGCAGTGGAGAAACAGGTGAAGGCAGCAATTGTGATCACCGCGGGTTTCAAGGAGGTTGGAGAGGAGGGGGCAAAACTAGAAGAACAGCTCGTCTCCATTGCGAAGAAGGGAGGGATAAGGTTCCTCGGCCCCAACACTATGGGCATTATTTCCCCTGACTACAATGGCACCTTTGCCTACGCCAACATAACGAGGGGGAACATAGCCCTCGTAGTGCAGAGCGGAGGAGTAGGGGCTTACATGCTTGACTGGGCCCAGAGGACTAGAACTGGAATAAGCTTCCTTGTAAGCATGGGTAATCAAGCTGACGTGAAGGAGTACGAGGTCATAGAGTACCTCTCCAGGGATCCGGAGACTAGGGCGATATTCGTCTACTTGGAGGGGGTATCAGATGGGGAGAAGTTCCTTGACGTATTGCCTGAGGCTACTCAGAGGAAACCAGTGATCTTCATCAAGGGTGGAGCGACGTCAAAGGGAGCAGAGGCTGTGAAGACTCACACTGGAAGCCTCGCTGGGTCGTATGAGGTATTTAGAGCTGCTATTAGAACTGTTGGGGGAATATTTGTCGAGGACCTTGGAGACTTCCTGAACTTGAGCAGGCTGGTGACATCCTCAGAGCCAATAAACGAGGACGTCTTAGTCATTACAAACTCCGGTGGCCACGGAGTCCTCACTTCAGACGCAATAGTGAGGAACAATTTGAGCATGGTTGAGCTTCCAGAGAGGATTAAGGACGAGCTTAGGAAAGTCCTGCCTCCCACAAGCCTTCCGAAGAACCCGCTTGACCTGTCAGGGGACGCCGGGAGAGACAGGTACATGGAGGCGTTAAAGATAGTCCAAGACCTAGACTGCACAAAGCTCGTCATAGTGCAGTCGCTTCCAGTGGTGAGCGACAGCGAGGTAGCAAAGGTGCTCTTGAACTTCAAGGGGAAAGGCATAGTCGCAGTGACCATGGGGGTGGACGAAGATTCGGCAATGAGGATACTGGAGTCTGCCTCCATCCCTGCCTTCAACATGCCGGAGAACGCAATTAAGGCGATAAGGTACTACACGACCAAGCCCATTGTCAGGAAGAAGATAAGAGTAGCTCAGCCAATAAACTCCGCCCTTGAACTAGTGAAGGGCAAGCAGTACCTAAGGGACTACGAGGCGCTGCAGCTAATGGAGATCTACGGAATAAGAACGCCAAAGTGGGGAATTGCCCAGAGTGAGGAAGAGGCGCAGAGGATAGCAGACAACATAGGCTATCCCGTCGTAATGAAGATCTCCGCAGACACTCCAGTACATAAGACGGAAATGAAGGGAGTGGTGATGAACGTGGAGAAAGAGCAGGCAAAGCAGGTGTACAAGGAGCTCTCCAAGATCACGAAGAGGGTCTTGATCCAAGAGCAACTGACAGGGCTCGAAGTGTTCGTTGGAGGAATTAAGGATCCTGTATTCGGCCACTCGGTAGTAGTGGGAAGCGGTGGGATCTACGTTGAGGTGCTCAAAAACGTAGGACATGCCATAGCCCCCGTCTACGAAGACGAGGCCCTCGAGATACTGAAGGAGAGCAAGGTTCACGACATGTTAACTGCCAGAAAGAGGAACTACGACGAGGGGTCCCTAATAAGGACTATAGTGTCTGTGTCAAGGCTAATAGTAGACTTAAACGTGAAAGAGATGGACATAAATCCCTTGATAGTAAACGAGAGAGGGGCATTTGCCGTAGACGTCAGAATAGTTTTCTGAGGAGTTTTTCGCAAGTGAACATTTTTAGGAACGTTATAAGGCCTTCCCTCTGTTCTATCAATTTCGTCGATATGTTCTGAACGTCCCTCCAAGTACTGGCTGGACGGTCACGGAGGAGGGCACTGCAAAAATTACCTTAAGAAAATTGACCTACTCTAACTGCCCCCAGTTCGCACGCTCTAAAGCTCATGGACTTTCAACAAGTTGCACTGATACAAAGTTGACCACAGCATTCTATTGACGCGTCCCCTTAGAGGGCTAGCCTTCCAAACTTCGTCCTAAGGAAAATCCCCACCACTAGGAAGAACACGGCAAACCCCAATATTACAGGAACAACTGGCCTCCAAGGAGCGAAGTTATCCAAGTACTCCGCCAAGATGACTGTCATCACGAAGAAGATACCTAGCGACCCTACCAAGAGTACCCACGTGGAAGCCCTATACGGCTTGCTGTCCTCTTGAATTTCCTTCTCCTGTACAGTCTCCTTCTTCTCTTGGTTTATCTCGGACATAAAACCAGATATATCTTTTGGTCCTTTTAAGATTTTTCCAAAACAAGTTTTAACCATTTTTTAATACTTTGTTTATTTCCTCGAAAAGCTCTTTGTCCCTCTCCTGGAGAGCCCTCAGGGAAGGCGGGTAGAGCCTCTTCTCCTTCACTCCTCTTACCACTGACCTCAACCACGCGTCGTACACCTTCCCAGTCCCGTTTTTGTAGTAGAACTCCTTCATCTTTTCAATGACAGTGTCCTCGTCGTACTTCTTTACGTTTACCAAGTACCGCGACGCTACGTAGAGGATGAACCTCTTCCTCCCGTCCTGGAGCCCCCTCTCCAAGACCTTCTCTATCCAGCTGTAGTCCTTTGTGGCCACCTTTGGTGGGAATACCCCAGTCACTTGGAACAGGAACTCCCCCTTCTCGTTATAAACCTTTGAGAACACTCCGTCGTACTCCACATACCCTCCAGGGGAATCGTCAGGATACTCGAGGATAAACCTTACCTTTTTGACCTTCTCCACTACTTAAATCCCTGGACTAGGAAGGGTATTAAGCTTTATCCTCAACGAACAGAACGAGCATATCTCCCTGTCCTTATTTGTAGGCCTCCCGCAGATCTTGCACCTCCCCAAGGTCTCCTTCGGGACGTCCTCTATGCGGGGCCTTATCTTCTCCTCGAAGTTTCTCACTAGGCTTGCCATGAAGCCTGGAACCTTGTCCTCCAGCTCCTCCAGGGTCCTCCTGATCGCGTCTGAGCTAGCTCCTCCCACCCTGAACGTGTGGGGACAGGAGTCGTAGAGGAACGGAATCCCCTTAAGCAGGGCGTACGTCATTACCTCCTTTTCAGGGGTGAGGAACAGGGGCTTTACCTTCTTTACGTAACCGTTCTCAGCTGGGGACACGGGCCTTAGCCTAGCCAAGCTGAGGACGTCACCGTTGAAGTACCCCGTTATCACGTACTGAGCTACGTCGTTCAAGTTGTGGCCAGTTGCTAGAGTGTCAGCTCCCTCCTCCTCTGCCACGACCTCTAGTACGTACCTTTTAGTCAACCCACAAGTGCTGCACACTGGCCTCCTTATCTTTACCTTGGCTTCATCTATGGTAAAGCCGTACTCTTCCTTGAGCCTCACCACCTTGTACTTCACGCCCAAGGCCTCGTAATTCTTCACGGCGAACTCCGTGCTCGACTGCGAATACTTCTTCCCCATGTCTATGCCTAGGTCTATGGTAATGCCTACGAGCTCGAAGCCCTCCTCTTGGGAGAGAGCGTGGAGCAAGTGGAGGAGGGTTGTGCTGTCCTTACCGCCGGACACTGCTACTGCTACCTTCTTGCTCCCCTCGAACATCTTGTAGTCCTTCACGACCTTTTTAAACCTCCTCTCTAACCACTCGATAAAGTGTTCCCTGCATAAGTAGAGCCCTGCGTACGGTATCTTTATTACTGCAGTGTTATCGCACTTTGTACATTTCACAGTAAAGATATATATAGCGAACAATAAAGACTTTTTTATGCAAATTTTAGCGGAGCTTCACCCTAAGGCTAACAGGGAGAAACTGCTCAGGGAACTGGACGTGATGTCCTCCTTTGACGGCTACGACATACCGGACTCTCCCCTAGGCCTACCCTCAGTGTTGCCTTCAACGGTGGCCGTGCTGATAAGGGAGAGGCTAGGAGAGGGGAAGAGACTCATCGTCAACCAGAGGCTCTACGACGTAAACGAGCTCTTTGTGTACTCCTTGAGCTACTCCGCAAAGGCTTTCAACTTCGAGATAGCCTACACGAAGGGCGACAAGCCAAAGGTGGGAAGGGAGATTGGCTACTTGTCATCAGAAGAGGGAGTCAACATATCCAAGTCCTTGGGCGTTAGGGCTGGGATGATGCTCAGCTTGAGGAAGAGCAGAGAGGAAGTGATGGCTAGGCTGGAGTCCAATGCCGACTTCTTCTTGGGCCTCTACTTCTCAGGGGTCGACGCGTTGAAGGGGCTAAAGAGGAACGTCATACCCTACCTAATAGTGATGACGGAGAAGAACAAGGACTTCCTCTCTTCCTTGACCCAGCCTACCTTTAAGGAGGAGGACGTCCCCTCCGTCCTCTCCTCGCTGGAGAGCTACGTTGACGCCGTCCTCTTGTCCTCCCCTGGAGACCTGGACTTCTTCCGGAGGTTCTCCAGGAAAGCTTAATATCCAGCGAAGAGAGTTCCGTGGCATGTTTGAAAATTTAAGCGAAGAATTGAAGAGAGCTTTGAGGGAAGTAGGTTACGAGAGGCCTACAAAGGTACAGGAAGTTGCCATACCTCCTTTCCTTTCAGGGGAGAGCGTGGTAGTCCAAGCCAAAACGGGCTCCGGGAAGACCGCCTCGTTCATGATTCCTATCTTGGAGAGGGGGGAGAGGGCGTTAGTCCTTACCCCTACCAGGGAGCTCGCCTCTCAAGTTCTCGCGGAAGGCAAGAGGCTCGGAAAGTACAAGGGTAAGACCTTTGGCCTCATCATAGGTGGTGTAGGTTACGAAAGGCAGGAGAGGGAAGCCAACAGCGACATAGTGGTCGGCACTCCAGGGAGAATCCTCGACCTCTGGGGCAAGGGAGTCCTAGACCTGAACTTCCCCGTTGCTGTAGTTGACGAGGTCGACAGGATGTTCGACATGGGCTTCCAGGACGACGTGAGGATGATACTTTCCCACACTCACGCGAGGCTGTTCGGCTTCTTCTCGGCAACTGTGCCGAGGGAAGTGGAGGAACTGGCCTACCAGTTCGCCCCTAATGCCAAGCTGTTGAAGGTAGACGAGTACAAGCCGGTGGAGATAGAGCACAAGTTCCTCCTTGTAAGGGGTTGGATGGATAAGGTGGAGAAGACCAAAGAGCTAATAGAGGGAAAAGCCATCGTGTTCGTTAACACGAAGGCAAAAGTAGAGGAAGTGGCAGAGGAGCTCGCTGACGAGTTCAAGGTTTCCTACATCCACGGCGACCTACCGCAGTCTGCGAGAAACAGGAACTTGACGAAGTTCAGGAGGAACGAGGCAGAGGTACTTGTAGCTACTGACGTAGTCGCTAGGGGGATTGACGTGATTGACGTGGACGAGGTGGTAAACTTCGATACCCCAAGGGACGTCGAGACCTACATACACAGGGTAGGAAGGGCAGGGAGAATGGGAAGAAAGGGGCTAGCGGTGACGCTCTACACGAGGAAGGAGGAACAGCTCGTTAGGAGGATTAGGACCCTCGTCACCCCTCAACTAACGTAATCAAAGCTTTTTATGTGGTTTTCCGAGCTTTCTATTATGATAAGGGACTCCATACTTGCGTTACTATACGGCAGGGGAGAGATGTCAAAGGAGGAAATAGCACAAGTCCTTAGGCAGGATGTCGACGAGGTAGAGGTTAACTTGAAGGGCCTAGAAAGGGAAGGGCTAGTGACGGAGAAGGAGAAAGGGATCATCTTCAAGAAGAAGGTATATGCGCTTACCCCGACTGGACTTGAGGAGGCCAAGAAGGCTAAACAAGACTTAGAGGAAAAGGCCAACATGCTCGTCCAAGCAATCCAGAACGGAGACTACGATACGTTACAGGAGTACTCCGACGACTTGTACTTGCTCGTCGCGCTGTCGCTAGTGGACGCAATACTGTTACAGGACTTAGCGTTTTTAGATCTCTTCTGGATGTAAAAAAGGAGTTTTTAACTTTGAGGAAGGGGAAAAAGAGGAGAAAGTTAAGAGACCTTTTGTATTACTACCTCTAGTTCCTGCTTGCTTATGACGCTCTTAGGCCTCCAGCCTAAAGCATAGGCAATGGCAGAGCCTATCAACGTTATCGCCAAGTTAACGCCAAGGGCTATCAACGCCATGTATAGGAATTGTCCGAATAGCGGGTACAGCGACGTAGTGAATGCGGTCTGGTGCAGTTGGACGAAGTTCCTGTAGTAGGCTATCCCAACACCAGTTATTATTCCTCCTGCCCACCCAGCTAAGGTGGACTTAGGCTCCAGCTTTTCGGTAAACAACGCCAGGAACACTGCGGGGAGAGTCTGGGAGATTATTATTCCGCCGAGCAACTGAAGCTGTATAGCGTAAGACGCGGGGACCACAAACACGAAGCCCAACGCCAAGAACTTGAACACAGCTGACATCCACTTGGCCAGCTTTGTCTCTGTCTGTGGTGACATGTTTGGGTTTATCTCCTTTACCACGTTCCTTGCGAAGAGGTTCGCACTAGCTATGGCCATTATTGCGGCTGGCACTAGCCCTCCAATGAATATGGCTGACATGGCAATACCTATGAACCAGTCTGGCATCGTGTAGGATATTAGCGCTGGAACAGCGAGGGCAGCGTTACCCGTGTGTTTTATCAATGACAGAGCCCCTGGGACGCCGTAGACCAGAATGCCGAAGAGCGCTATCAACGCCAGTCCAATGCCGTATACGGGAAGGAGGGACGTGCTGTACTTCAGCTTCTGCTTGTCGTTGGAGCTGAGGCTACCGTTTATTGCGTGGGGGTAGAGGTAGAGGGCGAATGCGCTACCTAAAGCAAGGGAGAAGTAGGCAGTGTATAGGGATGGAGGTAGGGTCTCAAATATCTTCTTGGTGTTCTGGGCAACGGTAAACGCGTGGGAGAATCCTCCTATCTGGAGGGGTACTGCGATGATAACGGTGATCACGGTCAACCACACTAAGACGTCCTTGAAAATCCCTGTCATCGCGGCTCCCCTGAGACCGCTAGTAAAGGTGAAGGCCGCGAGAACGATGAAAGCCAGTACAAGGGACAGCTCCGTAACTACTTTGCTACTCAATCCCAGTCCCAACAGCAGTATCTCTAGTACTGCCTCCATTCCGACGATCTGAAGGGCGATGTAAGGTAGTTCAGCCACGATCCCAGTGAGAGCTACCGCCATGGCTAAGCTCTTGCTGTTGAACCTGTCCTTCACGAAGTCTGCAGCTGTGACGTAGTGCCTGTTCCTCGAGACCGTCCAGAGCCTCGGCATTGTGAGCAGGGCAACGAAGAACCCCCACGCTACATAGGGCACAGCGAAGAAGTATAGCGAGCCCGAACCGAAGACTCCTGCTGGTACGGCAATGAACGTGTACGCCGTGAACAGGTCGGCTCCCAATAAGAACCACACTAGGATAGTACCTAGTCTCCTCCCGCCTAGGCTCCACTCCTCTATTTGCCTTAGATCCCCCTTTCTGAACCTAGCTCCGTAGAAGCCCAGAAAAGCGAAGACGGCGAAGAGGATTATGAAGACAACCAACGACATATAGTCTATGTTACCTACTGCCACTCCCCTTCACCTCCCCGTTCTTTGCAACTGACGCTCCTACCATTAGCACCGTCGATATTACCAGCATCAGTATCTGGTACCAGTAGAAGAACGATAGTCCGAAAAGCTCTGGCTGTACCTTATTGAACACCGAGAACACGGAGTACAAGATTATATCTATTAGGAAGGTTATTCCTACAGCTAGGTAATACACATTCATGGCAATCACAGTTAGTGTTAAAATTCTTATAATCCTTTTTTAATAAGATAATACACTTTTTACTAAACATTTCTATTCATGATTTAACCTTTCAACTATAAATTAATTTTTTCAAGATAAGTACTTACTTTCTTAAGAAGTATTTGTCAACGGTTCCCCGTTTATCTGTTTATTTCCTATGAAGAGAGATTAATAAAATTAATCGGGACAACGCTAACAACACTGTGGAGCTTAGAGTAGAGAAGCCCGAGGAGGTACTTGTGCCCCCTCTCCCCGAATTCTCTTACGTCTGCAACAACGAGATAACAGAGGCAAAGTGTAAGGGAGTTTGCATATTCAGGGATTCGGACTTCCTCAGTTTCACGTCGTCAGAAGTAGTTTCAACAATGAGCTTACAGGGGATAGTGAGGTCCAAGACCAGGGGAAGGAAGCTGGAGAGGTGGAGCAACTACCTTGAAAAGTACAAGGTGGCTCTAGATGGACAGGAGTTCTCGCTCTCGCTAAAGCTCAACTTGGTCATAACGGTGTACGTAGATGGCTACGAGGTAAACGGAGTCTCGGGAGATGTTGTGGTAAAGGAGTACCGCCTAGTGTCCACTAAGAAGAGGGAGGACTCAATGGTCGACCTACTCTCCCTCAAGCCCACACTCATTACCTTAAGGAGGCACTCCGACTACTGGGACTTGATCACTGCATATAAGGTGACTTACGTGGACAAGGGGGTCTTAAAGGAGCTACAGAAGTTGCTGGGGATAAAGAGGATGGAGTGCCAGACCCTGGAGGTGCTCCAGGGAGTAAAGGTCTGCTACTTGTAGACTTTTGTTATAAAATAGTCATAATTGTGATAAGACTTAAAAATACAGGAACGGAAAAGTATGCAATGGCTGCCAAGAAAAGGAAGGAGAAGAAGGAAAGCAAGCTGATCTACGTCCCCTTCGTCCTGTTGGCCGTTTTCATTGCATTGTTTTTCTCCTTGCCCTACCTCCACCACTCGAGTGGCAGCTCTGCTGCAGCACAAGACTCCTTTGGCACGCTTATAAAGGTCTCCAATCAAGGGTACTCCAACAGCACACACGTGTACTTTATAAGCTGGTACGGTTGCCCGTTTGGGGCCACACTTTCCTGGCCTCTCTACTTGGCGTTGAGCCACTACGGGCACTTAGATGTTTCTACCCACTACTCCCTCACGGAGGGGGACATAGGCGTCCCGGTGCCTGGGCTGATCTTTAACAAGTTTGTGCCCAACTCTACTGTCCAGTTCACCTACCTCTACATATACAACCAGTACTTGAACGCCACCCCCTCTGGCCAGCCAATCCCCAAGTCCCAGTTAGTCCAAGTGGGCCTCCAGGAGATAAACTCCAGCCTGCCCTCGTGGATCGGCGCCTTGGTCTACCAGTGGGAGATTGAGAATCCAAACTTCGGCTTCTCCCAGCCTATAGCCTTACTTGATGGACATATACCTACCACGCTGATAATAACCGGGCCAAATGGCACTTGGCTGATGGTTGGTTACCCCTACATGCTAACTCCTCAAGAGCTTTTGCAGGCAAACTCCTCCTCCACTTCGCTCTACCAGCAGATCGAGAGCGGTAACGTGCCGCCGCAAATAGCACAAGCAGAAAATTATATCCTCCAAGTTATCAGCGAAGCTCAATGACCTTAACGAACTCCTTGTCTACAGCTACCTTCCCTTGGATGCCTAAGAAGTTGTCGTTAGCTATGGGGTGCATTTTCTTGTCGGAGAGGACCACTAGGACGTTTACAACTTTTTTAGCTTCCTCCACTAGTTCCCTCACCTTCTCTAAGTTTAGCACTATGGGAATAACCGACAAGTCGTAGAACCTTCCATCCTTAATGGCTTCCGCGTACTCGGAGTTCGAGTTCCACACGTCCAGTATCTTCCCGCCAACGTTTATAGACTTAGGCGTCATGAAAACTTGCACTACTCCAACTTCCCCGTCCACCTTGTCTGTTCGGTACTTTCCCACTTCCTGGTCGATTATCTCGAACAGCCTCTCCATGTAATACTTTCCCAAGAGTGGGTCGTAGTCGTTCTCCTTATCGTACTTGGCGTGGAACGTTTGGCTTGCCCACATATACGCCTCCACTATCTCCTCCTTCCTCTCCACTACGGGGTCGACGAACTTGACGCTCTTTGCCTTGTTCAGCACAGAGTTGCCGTTAGCCAAGTAACCTGCCAGGGCTGGGGTCAAGAGGACGACGTCCCTGTCCTTGACCCAGTCAGCCACTTCTCCGACCTTGAACTCGCCTTCTGGAAGGGACGCTAGGGGGTTGGCCCCTATTCCGAAGTCCATCCCCTCCTCTGGGTTCACATATGAGTAGAAAGTGAAGCGGAAGTGTTCTATCTCCTTGGCGTTGGGATACCACTCCCTGAACTTCTTCATGGCCTCCTCCCTCCTCAGCCTCAGCTCCGTCAGAATAGTCTCGTACGCCTGTCTGGTGTCCTTGAACTTACCGTCAAGTTCAGAGAAGGGGACAAAGAATGGTTCGCCTATCTTAGGGGTCAAGTAATTAAAACCGTAGGCCTTTGCTACGTCAGGTATTGAGGAGTCGATGAGGGTCTTTATGGCCTTCCTCATCGCCTCTGGCAAGTGGTTTACGTGATGTATCTTCTCCTTATTTTTAAATAACGACATGTGATCTCTATTCTGTCTGACGTTATAAAATTTATATGTGAAATATTGACTTCACCAAGTTAACGACCACGTACACGAATACTGCGGTCATTATGCCGAACATCACTAGGCCCGTGACAGGCTCTTGGGAAACCGGGAAGGGAGAAAAGCGGTAGGCCTCTTCTGAGTAGGCTGGAATCCCGACGATGAGCACTACCGAGAGAACGCTGTCCGCGCTCATCCAGAGAACAAATAGCAGGATCTTTATCACGTTGCTTAGCTTGTATATCGTCATTCCTGCTGAGACTCCAGCTAGGAAGAGAGTCAAGTCGTTTGCCACCCTCCAAGGTAGGTAGGCCCCAGCGAGGGCGAAGAAAAGGGGGACGTGCCAGAATACCGGCAACGCGATCCCAGGAAGGAGAAATACCGCAGAACCCCTGATAGCCTTAATCCCTATCAAGAACCCCGCTATGTAGAGGAGGTAATGGGTGGTCATGAAGAGCCACTGCTCGTGGAACTCCGCCTCTTCCGTGAAGGGGTTCAAAGAAGCTACTAGGAAGACTAACGGCAGGGAGAGGTTCTTCCAGTTAAGTTGGTCTCTGAGGATTTCCATAAAAAAGGAAGGAGGCTTGAGGAATAAAAATCACTCTGGTGGGATCTCCTTAAACGCTAGGGATATGTCTATGCCCCTCTTCGCGTTCTGGTGCTTTGAGTACAAGTAAACCAGAGCTCCTAGGACCAGCACCCCTACTACGAATATTATCGTCACGGGGACCCCGTCCACTTCGCTGAAGAAGCCGAACACCGGGTTCACCGCTGCCTCGTAGGTCAGAAAGGCGAAGTACACAGCGGATATTCCACCAGCTACCTGCAACACCCTGAGGTTGTTCTTGACTCCGTACACTAGCCCAGCGACGCTAACAACGGCGAAGTAGAGGGCGCCCAGTATTGTGGCACCGTATAGGGAAACAGCAGCAGAGGTAGAGAACACTGGGATGGCAAGCAGGCCCAAGGTAACTATTAAGTCCAAGAGGTGAGCGTAAACAGGGGAACCGTACTTGTTGACCTCGGAGAACTTCTCCGGCAAGACCCTATCGAAGGAGAGGGCGAATATGTACCTTGAGAAGACTATGACGCCGTAGGAGAGGACGTAGAAGTTCCACACTATTGCCCCAAGGCCTATGAACCACTGCAGTGCTGGGTTTGAGGCTAGAGCTATGGCGACGTCCCAGAAGTTGTAGACGAAGGTGCCGTACGCGTAGTAGTTGAAGTAGTATCCAGCAACTATGTCCATCTCTAGGAAGCCTGCAGTTACGAAGAACCCAGTGATGGCCAGAGCTATTACCAGGTTTAGCTTTGCCACCCTCTGGGCATTCTTGAACTCGGCTGAGACTGCAGGTCCCGCCTGCATCCACGGGTAAGTGTAGAGGGCAAAGATGGGTAACAACAGCAAGGTGTAGGCCCAGTTAACCTTTGGCATGAAAGCGTAGGGCACTTGGGGTACTGATATCCCCTCCGCTGAGAGGAAAGGCTCAATCTTCTGCTGGAAGGGGGAGAAGACAGCTATGATAACCATTGCTACTGCAAGGGTCACTAAGGAGAATATGCCCAGCGCGGTGACCACGTTGTAGCCCCACTTTGCCCTAAAGACATTCAAGGCTATGATGAGTCCGAAGAACGCCGCACCTATTAGGTAGAATATGGCCTTCTGGAACAAGGTCGGATTGCCGTAGGGGTTTACGAAGACGTTGCTCGCCAAGCTCAGGAGGGCAGAGGAGTGGTCAACCCCTCCTATCGTGCAGAGCACAGCGTTAACAGAGGACACAGAGAAGAATGCCACTAGCGCGAAGTAGGCTAGGCTCTCGACCATGAGGGCGAGGGCCATTGTGGCCCCTATCCCCCCGCTCAACGACCTCGATATCCACACGTAGTCTCCACCGGTCCTCGCTATCCTCCTGTTCAGCATAGTGTACAATATAAGCTGGGGGATCGCTAACACTAGGCCTATTAGCGAGGCGAGCCACAGGACTCCCCCTGGTCCACCTATAGTGGGGTTGTTCTGGGAGTTGACGTAGGGCGATATGGACTCGAAGAGAGCTACCCCAGCTGACATATTGCCTATGTTCAACATTACAGCGTCTAGGAGGTTGACTTGCTTTATTAAACCGGAACTTTCTCTTACGAAGATTGTCCTCTTTGACACAACCAAACATAATTCGGGGAGTATTTAAGATTTACGTGACTAAGTAATATCATCAGCGTAATATTCACGTGTATATTTACTTAAGCAAGTAAACGAAGATCGGTATTAATAATTATTTTATTACACAAAGTAATACTTAGAACTCGATAGTAATTTTAATTAATCCTTACGAAATGTTTAGAATTAATGGCAGCCAAAGTAAAGTTCAAGTACAAGGGAGAACAGAAGGAAGTAGAGATCTCCAAGATAAAGAAGGTCTGGAGAGTAGGGAAGATGATATCCTTCACCTATGACGACAACGGCAAGACCGGAAGGGGAGCAGTAAGCGAGAAGGACGCTCCAAAAGAGTTATTGGAGAAGCTAAAGAAGTAAAAGTCCAAGGTAAAAATTTTCTCCCCTTTCTTTTTTCCCGAGTCTTACTTCAGTGTAAGAGCCTATAACCTACCTCGCGCAAACTATTAGCATTGTACGGACTCAAAAATAATTCATCATACCCTGACGCACTCAGAGGCGTCCCAAGGCAAATCCTAAGTAAATCATAACTAACCCCACTGCTATTGCTACACCATTAGCGAAAGGGTTGCTGTATGAAAAGTGAGCCAAGGCAAACCTTCTCCATTTCCCTCCCCTCTTGACGAAGACCCCTTTCTCTGTGAACACGTCTAGGACTAGGTGGGAGGGCCCAGCTATCGCACCGTCCACCAAGCTAAGGGCTATCAACTTGAACGCGCTAGGCTCGTACTGCAGGGTATTGAAGTAGTAAATTGACGCCACTACTGGGAGAGAGGAGATTACCCCCCAGACGACGCTCCTCGGAAAAGTGTGAGTCAGTGGGGTCCTCGTTATTATGTCTCCCTTTAGCGTGTGAAGTTCTCTGTGGCCCAAGCCATCGATCAACGAGTTGGCCAGGAGTGACACTATTAAGGAAAGCGAGAGGGACAGTGTAAAGTTCCTTAAGAGGAAGGAGTCGGTCAGGATTAGAAGGCCAAGCGTGAACACATAGTGTGTTCTAAGCTTCATAAGATAGAACTTAAAATGAGGCTTATATAGCTGAGACCACGCCGTAAGTTTTTCTCAGGATAGTCAACGACCCCACGTGTAGCAGACGCTTGAGGTCGTCTTCAACCCTTAGTGACAAAATTTAACGGGTTAAAAGCCCTTCCACCACGGACTTTGCCTACACATATCCATTGCATGTCTTCACTGTTGGCCTCACGTCATTTCCCTGAATTATCCATATCAGAACAATAAATTGATACAGAGAAGTTTTATAACCTTTTCAACTTAAGAGTTTGTATGACCTACTGGCTCATCCCCATCCAGGAGGACATGTGGGACATCATACTGACCAAGGGCGTGTGGGGGTACAAGACCGACTTGAGCGATTACATAAAGAAGGGGGACAAGCTCATCATTTACGTCAGCAAGTACTACGCGAAGGTGTATGGAGGGAAGGTAGTAGGCGTGGTGAGGGTGGAGAGCGACTGGTACGTGGACGAGACCCCCGTCTTCCCAGAGGAAACTGTGAGGAACAAGGGGATATTCGTACATAGGGTCAAGGTGTTCCCTGAGGTCACCGGGGTCTGCGACCTCAAGGGGATCTTAGACAAGCTGAGGTTCGTTGAGGACCCTGCACAACTGCCCAAGTACTTGAGGAACGCCCCGGCTAACCTCAAGAGGCCCATCCCCGACGACGACGGGAAGAAGATAGAGATGTGCCTTAAGGGCGAGCTATGAGGTACACTCCTTTACCTTTTCTAGGAGCTCGTCAACGTCCACACCTATGACCTCTACCTTGGCTGGCTTTAGCTCCTTTAGGCTCCTCTCCAGGTACTCCACGTCGTTCTCGTCAGCGAAAAAGTCGCCCGTCACCTCGACCCTCTCTATCCTGCTACCCTCTAAGTACACCCTCAGCACTACTGTCTTCCCTTGTCTAGACCGGAAGGTCTTCTCGCAGATCATCTTAAGTAAGTCCACCTCTCGTTCGTGTACTTAAACTTTAGCTGTGAGCTCAGCTCTACCTCTAGCTCTGTTAGCTCCCCGTCCCTCAGCTTGAACTCGCTCGAAAACCCCTCTATTAACGCCTCCACAGCTTCCCTCCTGCTAATCTCACTGCCCAGGAGGGCGGACAAATTGCTCACCCTTCCCTCTGGAGATCCCCTTTCCTTGACCTTTGCCTCTGGGGACTTTATCACCTTCATGTAACCTAGGTAGGTAGAGAACATGAAGGTTCCGTGGACTAGAACGGCGTCCCTCTTCTTTGCCCCAGCCATTCCCACCACCTTTTTGCCCATCACTGTCACGTCGTTGATCGGGGAGAACTCGGCCTTGAGGCCTAGGAGCCCTATTGCCTTGACTAAGGCTGAGCCAATCTGCCTGTAGGCCTCCATGACGTCAACGCCCTTCATCAACACGCTCCACGTCACCTCCCCCCTCTCGTCGTGGAGCGCAGGCCCCCCTCCCGTGAACCTCCTTATTAGCGGTATCCCCAGCTTCTTCCTCTCCTCCTCGTTTACCCAGTCCCTCACTGCCAAAAACCTGCCTATGGTCAGCGTAGTTGGCGAGAAGTTCCAGAGCCTCACAGTCTCCTCCACCAAGTTGTTGCTAGCGAGGATTAACATTGCCTCGTCTAACGCCATCTGCCTCTCTCCAGGGTTGCCTCCCTCAATTATCAGCCTCATACTTGAACTCACCTAGGTACTCCTCCGGTAGGCTACAGCAACCGTCGTAGAGGGAGAGGTTGAACTCCTTGACTACCTTGTGGTGAGGGTTAGCTATCCTCTGCACTATTCCCCTCTTCACGACCTCCCTGTCCAGCTCCTCCTTGAGCTGATAGGGCCTCATGCAACCCAGGCTAGTCCTACCACCAGTTAACGCGTGGCCAAGCTCTATGAGCCTAACTGCCCTCGCGACGTCCATCGGTTTCAAGAGCCTAGAGGGGGTGCTGGGCGTAGGGATGAGCACCAGGAAGTTGACCAAGTAGGGCTTATAAGAGGCGAGGAGCCTTATCACGTCCTCCACCTCCTCGTCGGAGTCGCTGGGCAACCCCAGCATGAGGTGTGGAACAACGTACTTGGGGCCGTAGTCTATCAAGTCCTCTAACACCCTGAGGTAGTCCTCCCTAGGCCTCTTCACCCCCTTCGACTTGTAGGCTCCCGTGGAGTAGGCGAACTCATAATCCACTATGTCAACCGCGTCACTCATCTCCTCTATGGTCTCCCTGTCCAGTAGCCCAGGGTGGACGTTAAATATCACCTCCATCTCCCTCTTGGCCTTCCTCATGACGGGAAGGTACTTCTTGATGGGTAACTCCCCCCTCTCGTTGAACCCCCCGCTCACCAGGAAGCCCTTGACCCCCCTCTCGTACATCCTCGAGATCTCCTTGTAGAGCTCCTCAGGGGTGGGGGCTGGGAGCATTGAGCTTATGTACTTTGCAGAGCAGTAGAAGCAGTTCAAGGAACACGAACCTCCCGTCAAGCTGAGGACTGTGAACTTCCTGTTTATCACGAACCCCCCTATCACAGCCTCCTCGCCTCCATTAAGGGTACGTTGTAGGGCTTCTCCCTTGGGTCCTCGTTGTAGAAGGGCCTGTCGCATGAGGGACAGCCCGAAGTGAAGTAAGCCTTCTCGTTTGGAGTGGCCCCAGTTGAGAGGGCAAACCTTATCCTCTGCACCTCCCTGTACTCCTCTAGGGAGGGCCTTGGGTGATCCTCCATTGGCGTCCCCTTCACTGGGGTGAAGGCAAAGAGCGCTACCTCAGCCCCAAGGGAGAATAGCTCCTTCATTAGCTCCACGAACTCCCCCTTGTCCTCCCCTAGGCCGAAGACCAGGTGGACGTAGACCTTCCCCCTTCCAAAGACCTCCACTGCTCTCTTGACGAACTCGAGGTACCTCTCGAAGGAGTAGGGCTTCCCCACCTTCTCCCAGTTCCCCCTCGTGGTGTCCATCCCCACCCCCAAGTAGTCCACGCCTACCTCCTTCATCTCCCATAGATACCTCTCGTCCACGGGGGCGATAGTGACGGATTTCCTGATATTAACCTGCCTCAAGATGTTCAACGCCTCCTCCTCAAAGCCGTCCTTCAAGACCGTCTGGAGGCAGAAGCGCTTAAACGAGGAGAGCTTATCCTTCACGTCCTCCAGTTTCACGGGGTACCACTTCACCCTGGAAAGGTAGGCCTTGTCTGCCCTGCTGACGGAGGACTGCGTGCAAAAGGCACACCTCGCCTTACACCCCCCTGCTTGGAGGGCGTACGCAGTGTCGCTGTACTTTATCCCCTTCTTGAGGAAAAAGAAAGTACCAGCTGATACTAGCAATTCCATGACAAAAGAGTTGCGTTTAAGTTAAATTAAGCTTGCCCTCTCCACCATCTTCACTGCCCTGTACACCCCAAAGTCCTTCACGAGCCTAGCGAGGTTGCCCTTTACGAACCTGCCCATGAAGTCGCCGAAGTACTCGTCCCCGACCCTCAGTATTACGGCCAGCTGTCTGTAGGAGAACTTCTCCTCCTCCCCTAAGGCGTTCAGCATCGCCCTCTCCCCCGACTGTACCGCCACTTGTGCGGACATGGGGACAAAGGAGTTCCTCACAGTCATGCAGTCCCCTGCCCCGAAGACGTCCTCGAAGTCCACCGACCTCAAGTACTCGTCCACTAACATCCTGTTGTTGACGTTGCTCAGCCCCAACTCCCTTATTATGGAGGGCCCCCTCATGCCTGCAGTCAAGACGACTAGGTCTGCCCTTACCTTCCCAGACGACGTCTCTACGAATTCTCCCACGCTGTCCACCTTTGCGTTAAGCATTACCTCAACTCCCATGGCTTGTAGCCTACTGAGGGCGAAGTCTGAGGACTCCTGGCTCATGAAGGGCAGCAACCTCCTCTGTGCCTCAATGAGGAAGACCTTCTTGCCCATCTTCGCCAAGGCCCCTGACAGCTCCACCCCAAGCGTCCCACCCCCCAAGACTGCAACGCTCTTTGTCTTGCCTAGGGCTTCCCTTATCTTCAACGCGTCCTCCACGTTCTCCAGCTTCATTACGTTCCTTGCCTTTACCTTGCTCGTGTCCTGCTCGAAACCCAGAGAGATTATTAGCTTGTCGAATTCCACCTCCCCTTCGCTGGTAATGACCTTCTTCCTCTTAAAGTCCACTCCCCTTACCCTGGCCCTCAGGAACTTCCCAGGGAGGGGGATCAGGGCGAGGGATGGATCTCCCCTCTCTACCACGTCCACAAGCTTATGCGTTAAGGTGAAGTAGTCCTCCTTGTCTAATACGACGGCTCTGGGGTTCTTTAAGTAAGCTGAAATACCGGCAAACCCTGATCCTAAGATTACAACTTTCATAATGATGATTCATACTCTCACGGTATTAAACTAACCTTTATAGAAACTTATATCATTCAATGGGTTGAGTTTAAAAGGTGTGGATCAGCCCGCTGAAAGCCGATCACCGGCTTTCACTCCCCGAAAACTCATCACCCTTTTATGATAATACCTCTCAAGAGTTATAACATGTATTTTGATGATATAATTAACGCATCGCTCCTCAGGAGCAAGTACGAGGAGTACGAGAGGGTACTCTCCTCAAACAAGATATCGGAGATAAGGGTGGCCGTGAGGGAATTCCTCAACTTCATTAGCGACATAAAGGCCTACGTATCTGGGAACTTAAGGGCAGTAATTGAGAGGCAGGAGAGGATTGCCAAGGAACTCCTCCTCATAATAAGGATAAGGTACTTGATAATATTCGCGTACAAGGCCATAGTGAACAAGCTAGTGAAGTCCTTAGTAAACGCAATAAAGAGCTTCGTCTCAATGCTAACTGCTTAGGGATACCCTGAGTTGGTGGCTCCTGGGGAACTCGACCTCAATTATCCTTTTTACCGTTTCTTTCACTTCCTCCTTCTTGACCTTAAACACCGCGTTCCTGTAGCCGTGTTCGCTGAACTCGAACTCCTCCCCATCCCTCTTTACCTCGAACCACCTGTCCCCCTTGAAGCTCTCCACCCTCAATACCTTGCCCTCTGGGAGCTTGAGGATCTGGGAAGAGAGCAACTTGTCGGCAGACCTTATAGGTATCCACGGCATGGTTATGTTCTTCGGTGAGAAAGTTATATCTCTATCCGTGGGAGCCCCGCGACCCTAACCCGTGGCTAGCGTGTAATACCACTTTTCGTAACAAAAACATTTTTCCCCTTTTTCCCAATACCTTTATGGACGTCACTATAGCTATCCCCACTCTATGCAGGCCCTCCCTTTACGCCCTCCTAGAGAGGCTGAAGAGGTATAGGGACGCTGAGGTAATCCTGGTCTACAAGGGCGAACTGAGGACAAAGGACTACAACAAGGCAATAGAGCAAAAGGAGGGCTACTACGAGGAGGCGCTGAACATTGCCTTGAAGAATGCTTCCTCTCCCCTCCTCCTCGTCACGGACGACGACGCGGTTCCCTCCGAGCACTGGGTAGAGGACCACGTGAGGTTCCACGAGGAGAACCAGAGAGTTGGAGTCCTCACAGGGCGCGTCGTAGGGAGGAAGTGGAAGAACTACCCCAACGCCCTCTTCCAGAGGCTAAGCCGCACGATCTACATGGAGGAGTACTGCCCAAAGTTCAAGGAGTACACGGGCTTTTTGACCAAAACCGGGCTTTCAGTAGACAGAGGAGAGCACGTCGGTAATGAGAAGACACTTGCCATAGCCGGGGTGAACATGAGCGTCAAAAGGGAGGTCTACCAAGGGTTCCAGTTGCCCGAGTACTCGCTGAGGGGGAGTTACAACGAGAGCGTAATAGCTCTCCACGCCGTTAGGAAGGGGTTTGACGCCTTCTACTTCTCTGGAGGAGAGGTATTCCACGGGGGAGAGGAGTCGCTCTCGAGGTCAACAGACCCCTTGGTGGAGAGGTACTTGGCAATAGAGAAGCACACGTTCCCCTACGCAGTCTGGAGGGTGTGGGGGTTAAACGTGGCCCTCCTCGAGGAGCTGTACCATTTAGCGAGGGGGGAGGAGAGGGTCGGGATAGGCATAGCGTTAAAGGGTATTAGGGACAAGCTTGAGCCCCATAAGCTCAGGGGACTGCTCAAGGACGCAATGGAGGGACTATCCCTTTACCCTCCTTAAGTACCCCACAACCATTGAGGCTGATACGAAGGTAATGGTCACGAGGAGGGAGTACACGAAGACCTCCGCGATTACCAGTATCTTCACCACCAAGGAGATTAGCGCTAAGGAGATTGATGTAGAGGAGAGGGCAAAGGCTATTAGCGGGGCGTAGGGCACGGAGTCGACGTACTTCCTCCCCCCAGACCTCAACAAGTAAAACAGGGAGCCCAAGACGCCCAGTAAGGCAGAGTCAACCACGTACCCCGTCAGCAGGTAACCTAAGGAGAAAAGCGTGGCAAAAATTATTACAACTGGCGCCCATTTCATGAAAGTTCTCTTGTCACACTATTAAATAAACCTATTGAAACCGTTCTCTAAGTAGTAGACTGTCCTTATTAGCTCTGCGTGGCTCCAGACTAGGGGGGAGACTGAGGGGTAGTTCCCCGAGGGTGAAACTTGTTCCGGGATCACCCCAGTACTGAGGGAGTTCTTCAGCACCCACTCCAAGTACTTCTTCCCCTTCTCTGGCTCCCCCTCAAACACGTAGTGCTGTGCAAGCCATAGGGTTGATATGAACCACGCGTTGGGCCTCTCGTCCTCCTTCAAGTACCAGTCCCCCTCGTATCTGGCTATTCCCCCGTTTACGTTTAAGACCTCCTCTACCTTCTTCCTGTTGGCCTTTACCCTCTCGTCCTTAGGATCTAGGACAAGCATCGCCCCCAACAACGTGCTTGAGTCCACCTTGTCGTCGTGGAGGCTCCTGGCGAAGTGATCCCCTACGAAGAACTTGTCGAGGCCCTTCTTTACCTCTTCCGCTGCAGCTGAGTACTTCACCCTATAGTCCTCGTCGCCAAAGAACTCCGCGAACTTCGCCGCTGCCGTAAGCCCTGCGTACACCGCAGCTGAAGTGAAGAAGTGGACCCCTAGCCTCTCCTCCCATAGATCGTAAGAGGGGAGGGGTAGCCCGGTCTCCTCGTCCCTGTACCCTGCTAAGAAGTCCGCTGCTGCCTTTATAGCTGGTCTGTAAAACGACTTTATGAAGTCCACGTCCCTGAACAAGTAAAAGTGGACCCAGGCAGCATAGAGCATCAACGCCGTCTCGTCCTCCTGTATTGGGATGTAGCCAGAGGTCCACGGGTGCCAAGTGCTCCCCCAGTGACCATCGCAGGTGTACTTCTGGAAGAGGAACCCCTTGTAGAGTAGGGACTTACTGAAGTTAAACAAGTTCCTGGAGAAGTCTTGGTAACCAGCCAAGGACATAGCAATTGAGGCGAAGGCAGCGTCCCTAGGCCACACGTAGTTGTAGGTGTCTCTGTTGAACCTCATTATGTCCGTGTCAAGGGCTGCAGGTATTGAGCCGTTGTTTTGCCAGTGGGCTGCTATGATGAGCAAGGACCTCCTGGCTACCTCGTCCAGTTCCCTGGCCTTGAAGAGCCAAGCCCTCCAGTAGTTGTTAGTCCTACCCATGAGCTCCTTGGGCGTCTTCCTCTCCACGTACTCGGAGAGCCTCCTCGCGTTCTCGTAGTTGTTGGAGGCGACTAACCAGCAGAAGAACGTGCCGTTGGCCTTGAAGCTCACCGCAAAGTCCACCGAGCCTTGAGCTATCGGGTTCATGGAGAGCACCCCGTCCTCGCAGTCCTTCCAAGTGCCCTGCAGGCCCCCTATCTCCTTGTATCCGGTAGCGTACTGGTAGGTGTGGAGATTGCAAGAGAACATGAACCACCTGTCCCTCTTGTAGTGTACCATGGAGTCGGTGAAGGGGTCGTAGAACGCCGTGTCCCCCACGTTATTGTTGTAGACGTTGAAGTTCCACGCGAAGAACACGGTCGCCTCCTGGGTTAGGGTAACCTCCCTGACTAGGACAGGGTAAGCCATGTCCACGGCGTCCCTTATCTTCGCCTTTAGGTCGTCAAACTCTGCCTCAACAACTGCCGTCAGCGCGTCCCTCTCGTAGGATATCCTCGGGTTTAGCTGGTCGAGCCACGCGAACTTGCCCTTGTACCACAGCCCCACCTTGGAGAAGACCAAGTGGTTGTCGGTGGGCAAGGGGTAGTAGAGCTCCCTTAGCTCGTAGTCCTTGTCAGCCAATAATGTTAGCTGACCGTTGCCTAGGATAACGTACCTCGTCATAGATGAAATTTTGTAGCGTAGAATAAAACCTTGGTGGGAAGAATGAAGGTAATAATTAGGAATAACATCAGTATCAATAGAACTTTTTAGTCCACGGAGTGAAGTGGGGGCATGTCCTTTCAGCTCTTAGAGTCCCTGGCGGTCGTGGTAGTCTTAGGGCTGACCCACGGCTTAGACCCCGACCACGTGGTAATGACCAGGATGCTGAAGAGGTTCTCTAAGGTGGTGTCCTTCGCCCTCTTCCACACAACGGGCTTCCTGGTGGTAGCCCTCCCACTTGCCCTCGTCATACTGTCCTTCAGCGGGGCCAAGGGAGCCATCGCTATAGGGTCATATGCTGTTGGAATGATCGTGAGCGTGGTCTTTCTCTGGGCATCCTTAGTAGGAAGGGAGATAGAGGTGGAGCCTAAGGGTTTGGGCCTACTTCAAGGTGCCCTAGTGCTGACCTCCTCCAAGGTAGTGTCCTTGACCATAGCGTTGGCTAGCGGGGAACTCACTTACTCAGTACTGATACTCCTGGCGTTCGTGGCGTCTTCCTTTGCCTCCCTACTGGCACTTTCTTTGGTGAACCTAGTGCCGAGCAGGATAGAGAGGCCCTTCAACCTAGCAGTCTCCTTGGTCTCCTTGGGCTACATAGCCTACGAGCTTTCAACCTCGCTGGGAGTTTAACTACGGTTAAGGGTTGCGGTTTAAAAGACCTCAAATCGGGGAAGTCTACTCTAGGCTTTTGCAAACGTCTTGTTCACTACACCCCCTAACAACACTTCTTCAGAATTAAAACGTAATTACAGATTAATTCTAAAGAACGTTTATTACCGGTCAGCTACTAACACTACTATGCAAAGGCTATCGGAAAGGCAAATTATAGCGCTCATCTTGACGACCATAATAGGCGCGGTGGTAGTGGGCCTAGGCCTCTTCGCTCTTAGCGTCTTACATGTCGTCCCTCCAGACTACCTCCTCTACACGTATGCCGGAGTCTGGATAGTCGGAACAATCCTGGTGACGCAACTCATCTCGTCGCTTATCAAGAGGAGGGCGATCAGGCTAATTGGGGCGTCAAACGCCAACAACGTTGCATTTATAGCACAGCTCTTGGGCTACGTAGTCGCGTTCATAGGCTTCTTCATCTTGATCAAGGTAAGCGTCACAGCTGCCCTAGCAGCAGGGGGCTTTGCAGGGCTAGTCCTAGGCCTTGCGTCACAGACGGTCCTCTCCAACATCTTCGCCGGAATAATGCTGGTGTTCTCTAGGCCCTATCACGTGGGAGACAGGATAACCATTTCAACATGGCAGTACGGACTGATAGCGCCGACCTACCCTCCCAAGTTCTTCTCCAACGACTTCCTCATACCGGGTTACACTGGACGGGTCATTGACATAACCTTACTTTACACGGTGATCTACACGGACGAAAAGGTCGTCCTGAAGATACCCAACAACATAATGGTACAAGCTGCCATATTTATACACAACGTAGAGGAGAAGAGGCAGGTTCGCACCAAGTACGAAGTCCCAAAGGATTTAGACCCCGAGGTAGTAGTCCCAAGGCTTATGGAAAACATAAAGAAAAAGATAGACCTCCTTTTAGACGAGCCGTCGATTAAGGTCCTGGAGACAACGCTAAACACGTACATACTGGGAATAGACGTAGTCGCAAAGTCCATATATGAGGAGCCCGTGAGAGACGCTGTACTGAGGGAGACCATGAGGACAGTGAGGGAGCTTCAAGAGGAGTTCCGAAGTAAGGACGTGAGGGAGAACAATAAGGAGATAGCGAAATAAACGCTTTAATTTTACGAAAGTCGCCTTATCTGTAATGAACCCGTTTGAGACGCTTTCGTTCATCGTAGAGCACGCTGAGAACGGCTCAGTTGCGGTTCTGGTGACCCAAGACAACGTGCCAATTGTATTGACCAAGGAGGACGAGTTCTCCTTCTCCGCCTACGTCTGCATCAGCGACGGTGAAGTCAGGCACTTTAGGAAGGAGTTCAACAAGACCACCTTTCACAGGGCGATCCTGGATTTCTTGGACGAGGTAAAGGACGCCATAGGCAAGGACGTAGTGGAGCTAAAGCTCTCTAACGCTGCAATGTTCCCCGAGTGCGTGCCCAAGAGGGAGCCCAAGAGAGAGAGGAAGAAGAGGGAGAGGGGAAAGGAGGAGGTCAACTTGGAAGAAAAGGTGAGGGAGCTGAAGTCGCTCCCCAGCTCCTACTACTTGATTCCCCTAATAACGGACAACGGGAAGCTCTTCTCCTTCGTCCCCGAGGTGGGCGGGACGGTTGAGGTGGACTTCGTAGTAAAAAACCCGGTCAAGGTGGACGGTGCCAAGACGCCGGTAAACTTGGACGTGAAATCGCTCTACCCAGTCCTCTCCACGGTCAAGCTTGACCCAAGGCTAGGGAATCCATTGAGTACAGAGGGGTCCTTCACCTTCTTCACGGCGATCTTCGTTCACCAAGAGACAAAGGGCAAGGGAAAGTTCATGAACGTGGAGATGGAGAAGAGCGTAGGGCGGTTCCTGTCCTTGAGCAGTAAGGGCACTGTGAGGACGGAGGCCATGGAGTTCCTGTCCTTCCCCCACAAGAACAACGGGCTGTACGTAGGCTTCTTCGTAAAGGGACAGGAACTTGTGGAGCTCCAGAGCGTGGACATAGTAGCGACCCACAAAGAGGACAAGTTCAGGGTAAACGACTACGTCTTCTCCTCCTTTACCCTCACCTCCAAGGATGGGAGCTTGAAGTTGGAGGACTACGACAGGGCGATGAGCGGTTTCGTAAACCTCCTGCTTTCCAAGAGCAACGGGAGGGAGGTGCTGAAGGACGTTATAGAGCTACACTCCATGGGTCCCCTTGACTTGCCAATGGTTAAGGGAGTGAGCAATAACGTCATATCTGTGGTAGACCCCATATCCTTCTGGTACTCCAAGGTGTACGAGAAGTCGGACGAGGTCAAGGAGTGCGTCGACTGTCCCTTTGCGGAGAAGGTGAGGCGGAGGGAGTTCCTCCTCTCCGCCCTGAGAAGGAAGGGCTATTTCGCGTCCTTTCTCCTGTGAGACCACGTGATGAGCGATCATGCTCCTGAGCTGTGACGAGTTCGCCAGCGTCTGATTTTTAACCCAAAGCTACAATAGGAATTGATGATGAGTTTGCCGAGTATTGAGAGGTGAAATAGACAGTAGTTCTGAAAGTTGTCGCGATTTAAACCCTTACTTTATATTCTCTGGTTCGAATCTACATATGTGGGACTTACCCCAGAGGACGTAAAGAGGGAAGTACTAGAACTTTTGGCCAAGACCAAGTCCTCCTCCATACTGCAAGCTGAGGAGAAGTACGCAATAGCGATGTTGGTCTGGGCCAACAGCTCCACTTCCTCCTTTAGGCAGAACTTGAGGTCCACGTTCTCTGAGGCCTTTGACCCAAACGACCTAGAACTCGTCATCATCTCGAGCGACGTCGAGGCCCTCCCTCCCCCAGACTTCAGGGTAGGCCCCTACGTCACAGTAGGCGACGTAATAAACGACACTGTGCTCAAGAACTGCAGGAAGAGGTTGAGCGACGAGGCCTTCAGGAGGGTGGTGACGTTCTGCAGGATGGCCGCGAACTTAAAGAACCTCACACACATCGATACCATGTTCAAGTACTTCATCCCCTTGGGCTGTCAAGAGCTGGAGGGGATCGTGGGGCAGAGTGACGCCCACAAGGTTGTAGTCAGGCTCCTCCTCGGCATATACGTAGGCTACAAAGAAAGGAAAGTGGCCCTTTTCGGTTTTTCTCCAGAGGTGCTCAAAAACGGACTAAGCTACTGCTTCGAGGCTTGAGGCTCCAAGAGCTTGGCACCGCAGTTGTAGCAGAACTTCGCCCCCTCATCGTTCTCAGTCCCACACCTCCAGCACTTTACCTTCTTAACTTGAGAGTTCTGCGTCTGTTGCGACGCTGGCTGGACGTTCTGGCTCTGGGCTTGCGAGGCCTGAGGCTGTGTTGGAGAAGTCTGCGGCAGTTGCTGGTAGGGCTGTTGTGGGTAGGGCTGGGGGTATCCCTGAGGTTGATAATACCCCTGCTGAGGGTACGGCTGACCGTATGGGACCTGTGGCCCTGGTTGGGGACCGTATCCCTGGGGGTAGGCCGGAGGGGCGTTGGCTATCAGCATTGTTATCATGTTGAGTATCTGCTCCTCCTGGGCGTACTCCTTGTAGATCTCGTATGCGTCGACGCCTCCTCCAGCCGCTGTGAGTAACTTGTTGTGAAGCACTTCGTCCGTTAAGAACACTGTCCCGCCAGCAACAAGGAGGTCTTGGAGGAGGTTAGATATGCCCGTCTCGACCACGACAATGCCTGGGCCTTGGCATATTCTTATCGTGTAGGCCTTGTTGCTGTCAGTGAGGGTACCTAAAAGACTTGAGTGTTGGGCCTGGATCACTGCCATGTTCTGGGCAACCATCGGAAAAGCTTGAAAGCCTTGGCCCATCAGGAACATGACTACCTCCTGCGCCACGTACTGCAGGTTTATTGGGTAATTGACGGGGATCACTTGCGTCTTCCCGCCGAGGCCTGTGGACTGCTGGCACATCAAAAACTGCATGTTCGGGTTTCCCCAGTTGGGACCGACGTAAGGGTTCGTACCATAAGGGTTGTAGGGTGGCTGGTACATACCCAATTTATGCAGGTGTAAATATATAAACGCATGTGTAGAAGCATAAAAGCTGAAAAGGTAAGCTACACAGCCAGAACCCCGCCCTTCCAGGCACGTGAAGGGGAAGGCGCACTCGTGCTGTCACTCTGCCTTAAGCGCCCTCTCTATTCCCTTGAGCACGCCCCTCCTCTCCATGTCCACAGAGAAGAGCGCAGTCCACGCCCCTAGTAACCACCCGCCTAACACGTCTGCTGGCCAGTGTACTCCGACGTACACTCTGGAGTAGCTCACCAGAAGTGCCTCTATTAGCATGGGGATCCAGAGCCACTTGGGAGAGGTCGACATGAGCACAACTGCTCCGTCTCCCACGATGAGGGCGTGACCCGAGGGGTATGAGTAGTCGTGTGGCTCTGGTACCAAGAGGTTGGCGTGGACGTAATAGAAGGGCCTGAGCTGGGCGAACAAGTACTTTGACGCCTCGCCCAGTATTATGGCTAGCACGAAGGAGGCTGCCAAGGTTATGGCTATCTTCCTAGTCCTCTTGAACACAAGTAGGACGGCGGTCAACGGTATCCACACGTACTCCCTGCCGTACAAAGTAAGGAACACCATCACTGGGTTCAGGAAGGAAACTTGGTGGTAGTTAATTGCCTCGAACACTTGTACGTTGAACGGTACATTCGGCTCGCTCAAGACTTTTATTGCTACGGATAAGGCGATGAAAAGGGCCAGGAAAACCCAGTACTTTCGCATAGACTAGAGAATGCCGAGACCTAGATAAATCTATTCGGTACAAACTCGTGTCGTCTAGACCTGCGCCGTCTTCCCCACCCTATTTGACGAGAAGCCTCCTAACACTCCCACTATAGTGGTCCCCGGTATGGAAGCGGCTAGGTCGAAGATCACCTTTTGCCAGTTTACGACGGCCCCATAAATGAACGGCATCAAGAAGGCCTCGTAAAGTATTGGATCCGGTAAGGACCAAAGGAACCCTATTATCCCCCCTTCAAGTGCACCCAGCGCTGCCTGGTGCCTCGTGAGCCCGAGCCCAAATATGTGTCCCCCCGTAATGGCTATGACTAAGTCGACGAAGGCGCCGTAGGTTAAGCTCTCGTAGATGAAGTAGAGGGGCTGTCCACCAAAGCCGTAGTGGAAGAGGTCTGCCAAGACGTCAAAGACGAAGAGCGACGTAATGCCCACCCCTGGCTTCCTCACTAGGGAGGCAACAGCAAAGACTATGAACATCCTCCCCCAGAAGTCGAAGTTCACGTAAGAGGAGAGACTAGAAGGGATTGCGCGGTCGAGTATTGGACCAACGAAGAACTCCCACGCCGTCGCCGCTGCGGCGCCTATCCCGATGTAGACCCAGTCCACCGTCTTAAAGGACTTGAGGCTACCGTTCCTCTTTGCTAGGGCAAAAATGAGGATAGGCATCAACAAAAAGTACGCTACTACGAACTCAAAGGGGATCTCTCCCGGCTTGTTCAGATACCCTCCGATCCCGTTGAAAGCCATTTTTGACTTGATTCTGTTTATCTCTGAATAAATATACTTTTCCTATATAGTAATTTTACTCTACATAGACCTATGTAGGTTACTTGACCTACTCCCCGCCCTGCGAGGGTTCTGCATAGGTCTAAGGCGTTACTCCCCCTTAAGGGAGATACTCCGTGATGTGAAGAGAAAGGAAAGAGGTTTTCTCAACGCGTTGTCAATTAGTGGCGAGACGTGATTCATGAATGACGGTTTTCGTTTTAATGACGAGAAGAACGATGACCAAGCCTCGTTGTTCTTCTGCAAAACAGCTTGAGCGTTAACTCCTAGGACCTTCTTGTACTTTTCATAATACTTGTACCAAGTGCCCTTAAGGTTCACTTTCTTTTGCTGAAAGAATTGTTGTCTCCTCTCGTAGTTTGTCTCCTTCCACAGCTTTTCAGTCACGTCTGCCAACTTCCTCAATTTTCTCTGTTTACCCACTAGGGAAGAGCCTCACAACTGCGGTTTTGACGCTTCCGGAATTGCGGGAGTAATCGGGGCTCCTCATCTTTAGTTCACCAAAGAAAGCGCCATAAAAGGAAATCGTTTTCATGTTAAAACCTTACCCCGCCAGGCGAGGTTTGTCTTCTTATTTATCATGAACTGAGGTCTTGTACCAACCTTGAATGCCCACGTATACGGCTAACGACTGCAGGTGAAAGTTTTTGCCTTTTTCGGGATAAATAGTATCTTTATTTCTATATACTTTATAGTCACTATATAGCAAAAGTTTATTTTTACTACAATTAAACCATCATAGAAGTAAAATGGGATTTAACGGGATTGGAGGTTACATAAATCAGCCCGGCGAGATACCAGTAGAGGTGGTAATTGCCTACTTCGTCTTTGCCCTTGCCATAGCAATCGCACTGGGAAAGAGGAACGGGGGGCTAAAGGCCTTTAAGACAGTGGACTGGGTTTACATTGGAATAGGCGCCGCTGCAGCCTACGTGTGGGAGTTCATTATAGGAGCAATAATAGGCAGGGCAGTGCCATCTGGTCTCTCCAACTTCATCAGCGTCGGCTTCCTTGGCAGGATGTTCATAGTCTTTGTCGTGGTTGCGCTGGTGAGGAAGATCGGGGCGGGGATGATAACGCTCTTCCTCTTTGACTTCTTCAGCGACCTCTTCCACTACGGGTTCTCCGGGGAGCCAATGTACTTCATATACGAGTCCTTGACCTACGGCCTCTTCGTTGACTTGGGTATAGCGATAACTGGGGGAAAGGTCTTTGGCGTAGGGGTAACGGGGAGCAGGTCAAAGACCATAGCACTGGCGGCGATTGAGGGAGGTATAATAGGCCTCCTATGGGCTATCCCAGACCCCATCTTCTACGGTGCTTTCTTCAAGCCCTTCCTTTACGGTGGAGTAGTAAATTGGTCAAGGATAATATACGATTTGATATCCTTTATCCCCGGAGACGTGGTAATAGGAATATTAGGGGGTTTGGCGGCAAATAGAGTAGAGAAAGCTGTACAGGTGTAAATATTATGTACGCCGTGGAGGTAAAGGGACTGTCTTTTTCTTACTTAGGCTCCTCTAAGCCCTCAGTAGTAGTGGACGAGCTATATATAGAGGAGGGCGAGTCCGTCCTCGTGGTGGGGAAGTCGGGCTCTGGGAAGTCCACGCTGGTCAACTGCATAAACGGGGTCATCCCCCACATGATCTCAGGGGAGCTCAGGGGAGACGTGGTCGTAATGGGCAACAGGGTGAAGGAGACTCCCCTGTCTAAGCTGTCCACGGTAGTGGGGACTGTCCTGCAGGACCCAGAGAGCCAAGTGGTCAACTACTTAGTGGAGGAAGAGGTGGCCTTCGGCCCAGAGAACCTCGCCCTTCCCCCAGAGGAGGTAAAGGAGAGAGTGTCAGAGGCCCTAAGGGTAGCTGGGATAGAGCACTTGGCTAATAGGGAGACCACTAAGCTGTCTGGAGGAGAGCTACAGAGGACAGTACTAGCGTCAGTCCTAGCCATGAGGCCCAAGATCCTGATCCTCGACGAGCCCACGTCGAACATAGACCCTGAGGGGACAAACAGCGTCTTCGCTACCTTGAGGGAACTAAAGGGGAAGAAGACTATGATAGTGGTAGAGCACAAGGTGGAGAGAGTCCTCCCCTTCGTGGACAGGGTAATCTTGGTAGACAAGGGGAGGGTTGCCCTAGACTTGAGGAAGGAGGAAATAATAGAGGGCGTGGAGACGCTGGTGGAGGCTGGGGTGGAGGTCCCGTCCTACTTCGTCCTCTCCAGGAAGCTGAAGCTGCCGAGGCCAGACTTTGAGGCTGTGAGGAAGGGGATAAAGGAGGGGAAGGTTGCCCTAGAGGTCCCGAAGAGGAAGGAGGTCCCAGAACCTCCCATAATGTCGGCGAGCTTGAAGGTGACAGCAAAGGACAGGGAGATCGTGGACGCCTCCATAGAGGTCAAGAGGGGGGAGCTGATAGCGTTAATGGGTAGGAACGGGGCAGGGAAGACGACGCTCCTCAAGGCAATAGCAGGCCTTTCCGGGAACGAGCTAAAGGTGACTGGCTCGATAAGGTTCGAGGGGGAGGAGCTGATAAGGAGGCCAATATGGTACAGGGGGAAGTACTTCATGTACCTTCCCCAGTCCTTTGACCTAATCCTTGTGACTAACAAGGTAGAGGACGAGATAGCGTTCTCTTTGAAGAGGAGGGGAGTGAAGGGGTTCGGGCAGGCGGTGGAGAGGTACTTGAGGGAGTTCGGGCTTGAGGAGTACAGAAAGCAGGACCCAATGTTGCTGAGCATGGGACAGAGGAGAAGGGTTGCCATGGCGTCAGTCCTCGCCTCCGGCGTTAAGGTGCTCTTCATGGACGAGCCCACCTCTGGGCAGGACTTCTACAACAGGATAGTGCTCGGGAAGGAGCTGAGGGAAATGACCGACAAGGGGTACTCAATAGTCGTGGTGACCCACGACTCGAGGTTCGCCTACGAGTTTGCGGACAGGGTGGTGCTCATGAGCGAGGGTAAGGTTGTAGCCAATGGCAAACCAGAGGACGTCTTCAAGGTGTCCCGCAGATACGGCGTTGAGCCCCCCTCGGACTTCTTACTGAGGTGGTGAAAGTGAGCTTCGTCTTCCAACAGCCAAACTTGCCTCCCTTGGTGGAGTTGGCGATAAGCTGGTTCGTCTTCCTCTTTGGGGCCACTGGACCCATTGTGATAATCTTAGCCTTCGTGGGAATAAGGGGGTTCCTACACATTACTAGGTTCGAGAGTGGGGAAGGCATCCTCTACAGGCTAAGCCCATTGACCAAGCTGGTCATAGTGATAAGCATAACTGTAGCGGTCTCCCTGACTATCTGGTGGTTTGGGGCAATTCTGACCTTGGTGTTCTGGTTGCTCTTCTTTACCTTGAATGAAGCCAAGAGAAAAGTCCTATACGTCTCCTACCTCTTGCTGTCCTCAATCCTCGGAGTCTCTACGGGGTTCGCCTTTTACACCCCCTATAGCGTCCTTCAAATGGCTTTTAACACCAACACGCTCAACGTAGTGTGGGTGTGGCCAAGTTACTTCACCTTTGCAGGGTACGAGCCTTACTTGACGCTTCAAGCCTTGTACTACGGCCTCCAAATCACCTTCCGGTTTACGGCACCAATGCTGGCAGGCCTCCTCTTAGTACTCACCACAACTCCCTCTGACTTGATGAGGTACTTGGCAAAGGTAAAGTTCCCCCTACCCTTCATCTTCGCCTTAACCGTTGCCATGAGGACGGTTCCTAGGATATTTGACATCTTGGACACTGTAGTTAAGCTCCAGCTCATGAGGGGGCTTGGTTACGGGAAGCCTGCTTTTCTGAGGCCTTTCTACGTGTTGATAGCTGCCCTATACGGACTAGTGCCCACTTTAATATTCCTCATGAAAGGGGCAAAGTACACTGCGATAGCTGCGGACACTAGGGCATTTAACTCCACCCCTAGGAGGACTTACATGAAAGAGGTGAAGTACACAAGGGCAGACTACGTGGCGTGGGGACTGATCCTGGCGCTTTACGTGTCCGTGGCCCTGCTCTTAACCTTTGGCTACGGGAGAGGCATACCTTACGTAGGGTACTGAACCATTTTTTAATCCGAGAACTCCATTCTATCCTATGACGAGAAAAATACTCATGCACGTGGGCCCCGTCACCATAGACGTGGACGTCCTCAAGGAGGGGCTGAGGGGAGACGTGGGCTTCACCTCAAGGGAGTTCGTCGAGGCATTTCAGTACTCGCTCAAGGCAATGAGGAGGTTGTTCAACGCTAAGCCTAACGACCAGCCCTTCATAATCCCAGGAGGAGGGACTTCTGCCATGGAGAGCGTCACTTCCCTTCTAAGGAAGGGGGACAAGGTCCTCGTTGTGTCAAACGGGGTCTTCGGCGACAGGTGGGAGGCCATCCTCTCTAGGTACCCCGTGTCCGTGAAGGTATTAAGGGCTGAGCCCGGCGACTACGTCAGCCCGGACTTGATAGAGGAGGAGCTTAAGAGGGAGAAGTACACTGCCGTGACCATGACCCACGTGGAGACGAGCACCGGAATAAGGGAACCAATATACGAGGTGGCAAAGAGGGTGAGGGGGCTAGTGGACTTAATCATGGTGGACGGCGTATCCAGCGTCTCCGCGGAGGAGACCAAACTGGAGAACATAGACGTCTTCTTGACAGCGAGCCAAAAGGCCCTTGGCACTCCACCGGGAGCTGGCCTGTTGATGCTCTCGGAGAACGCGGTAAATAGGCTGGGCGAAGACTCTGTCGCTGGCTACTACTTGAACTTGAAGAACTGGCTACCAGTCATGAGGTCGATGGAGGAGGGCAAGGGATCCTACTTCTCTACTCCCCCAGTCCACTTGATCTTAATGCTGGCCAAGTCCTTTCAGCTCATTGAAAAGGAGAGCTTCGAGAACAGGGTCAAGAGGCACGAGAGGATATCCCAAGCCATAAGGGCAGGAATCGAGGGGATGGGCCTCTCAATCGTTGCCAAGAGACCAGAGGCCTACAGCAACACCGTGACTGGGGTCCTTGTTAAGAAGGTAAACCCTGCCCAGGTCCTCCAAGAGATGAACAACAGCGGTATAGAGCTTGCCCCGGGAGTGCACCCCGCGTTGGCTGGGAAGTACTTCAGGATAGGGCACATGGGGTGGGTTAACGAGAACGACGCTATAGCTACAATAGCAACGCTGGAGAGGGTGTTGTACAAGCTGGGCGAACCGGTGAAGCTGGGAGAGGGCGTCAAGGCCACCCAGATACAGCTGGCTAAATACTGAAGGGAAAGCCCTCAAGCTTGTACGCAGAGTCCCAGAACATGTACTCCATGATCGAGGCAAGTCTAAACTTCCTTATTGCCTCCCTTTTCTCTTCCTCCGTGAGCTTAAAGGAGTTCGCTATCTCCAGGACCTGCCTCACTCCCCTCTCGTACTCCTCCCCACCGTAGGTGTCTATCCACCTCTGGTACTCCTCCTTTGGGGAGCCCCTCTTCTTTAGCTCCTTCCCTACCTCCATGTATATCCAGTAGCACGGCAGGACAGCTGAGACCCCCTCGTGATAGGGCCTCGAGTACACAGTGGAGAGGAGGAATGACGTGTAGAGGAGGTTTGTAGAGGACGGGGGCGTTGGTTTGATGCCCAACCTAGAGATGAAGTACTGGTGTAGTTCCCTCTCCATGTTAATGACGTGGGTCGCGTGCTCCGCGAAGATCGCTCCTTGGTCCTCAGGGGCCTTCGCCGACAGCACGAAGAGTGCCCTGCTGAACTCCTTGAGGTAGAGATAGTCTTGGGCAATGTAGTACTTGAACTTCTCCTCCTGTAATGTACCTTCCGCAAGCTCCCTTAGAAAGGGGTGGGACAGTATCGCGGAGTACACGTCCGAGATCGAGCTCCACATCTCCTCCGTTAGCATGAGCCTTACTCTCCTCGGGAGGTTAAATGCGTTTACGAAGAGGACCTTTTAGGCCCTCTCCACGTCCATGGAGAAGTCCAGGGACCTAGCGGAGTGCGTTATGTAACCGCTGGAGATCACGTCGACCCCGGTCCTAGCGTAGTCCTTGACGTTTTCGGGAGTTATCCTCCCGGACGCCTCAATTATCAGCTTCCCCTTCAGCTCGTTCACTATTGGCACTATCTCGACTGGCTTCAAGTTATCCACGAGTATTGCATCCGCCCCAGCCTTGTAGGCTCTTAGGGCGTCCTCGTAACTGGAGACCTCCACTTCCACCTTCTTGGTAAAGCTTATTGCCTTTGCCCTCCTTACCGCCTCCTCTACGCTCTCTAGGAGGGCGAGGTGGTTGTCCTTGATTAACACGGCGTCTGCCAAGTTAAACCTATGTGGGTCTCCCCCTCCCACTTCTATGGCGTACTTCTCGAAAAGCCTCAGCCCCGGGGTCGTCTTCCTAGTTCCCGCAATCTTTACGCTGGGGTTCACCTCCCTAGCTAACCTCACCATGGTGGCTGTGGCGGTAGTTATCCCGGAGAGCTTCCCCAACAAGTTCAACACTAACCTCTCCACAGACAACAACTCATCTGCCTTCCCCTGGAACACCAGGAGGACGTCCTTGTAGGAGACGCTTTCTCCGTCCCTCCTGGACTGTTCCACCTTAAAGCCCAAGTACTCGAGGAAGGGCACCAGGAAGTAGTTACCGGAAAGGACGCCAGTGTCCTTGGAGAACGCTATCCCCCTAGCGTTTATCCCGGAGACTATCCTGCTGGTCACGTCCTCAGGGTACGCATCCTCCTTTAAGAAGTCCAGAAGCCTCTCCACGAAGAGTTGCTTTATCACCCCTTGCACACCTTGAGGAAGTTCTTGAAGACCTCGAGGCCGTGCTCGGTGTGTTTGACCTCTGGGTGGAACTGGACCGTAAAGATTCCCCTCTGCTCGTTGACCGTAGCTTGTACCTTGGTGTTTTCGCTTGACGCCAACACCCTGAAGCCCTGTGCCGGTTCAATGACCTCGTCGTTGTGGCTTTCCCACGCGTTGAACTCCTTGGGCATGTTCTGAAGTATGATATCGTGGTCGTTTACCACTACCCTGGTGAGGCCGAACTCGGGCCTCTGCGATTTCCCCACCCTACCTCCCAAGACGTAGGCGATGAGCTGGTGGCCTAGGCAGATCCCCAACATTGGCACTGACAGCTCCCTCACAAAGATGGGGGAGTTTCCCATCTTGGATATCTCTGACTCAACAGAGTAGGGACCACCGCTGAAGACCACGCAGTCGTAGTCCCTCATCTTCTCCAAGGTGGAGTTGGGGTCAACAGAGACGGCCTCCGCTCCCAAGTACCTCAAGTTCTTTAGGATCAAGTGGTTGTACTGGCCACCGTAGTATATTAGGGCTACCTTCACGTGGAAAGTAGTTGGTTTTCAAGATTTAATACTTTGTGCGACCTCCTTAACCACCCTCTCGAACTGGGAGTAGTCGCACACCTTCTCCACCCTCAATGCAGACCTGCCCATGAGCCTCTCTATAAAGGTGGAGGCCCTCAACACCGGTAGGTTGTCCGCCACGTAGACTGAGGCCCCCTCTGGGTCCTCCCTAAAGAGGTCTATCCCCTCTTGGTAAACTGAGAGGAAGTCCTCCTCAAAGCGCCTTACGTGGGCCCCACAGATCCCGGGGACGTAGAAGGGGAGTAGGTCCTCCACTATCTCCCCGTCCACCACGTTGGTGACCAGTGCCGAGTCCACTACGCCGTCTCTCAGGAGGTTGAAGACCTCGTCCGGTTGCTCTACGTAAACTACCTCGGCGCTTAACCCCTTCGTCGCCATAACGACCCTAGCAATCACGTCGCTTGCGGACCCCCTCTTCCACACCCCTATTCTCCTGCCCAACTTGGGGTGGAAGACGAGCATCCTGCTTATGAGGGAATAGTGGACCCTAAGCCCATCGAGCACAAGGGACGCCGAGCTGTCGAGCACTACGTCACCGTCCCTTGAGTCGAACGATATCTCGAAGTCCCTCCTTTTCATCGTCGAGGCAATCAAGGGGTAGGCTACTGGACCAGTTGGGGTGGAGACCTTCATTACTAGTATAAAGAGAGGGAGGGTTTATCAAAGTGAGTTAAGTCCTGCTTGAGAGCTCGCTGAACGCGACCCAGAAAGGGTCGTAGCTGGGCCTCTCTATCCTCTTTCCGTCGACCAATACCTCGGCCTCCCCTTCCTCCACGACCCCTACCACCTCCGCCTCAATTCCCTCCTTCACGAGGGCTTCCTTGACCTCCTCAGCCCTGTCGGTCACTATGACCATGGTCCCCTCGCTTATGGACGAGAATGGGTCGATCCCCACCATCTTGGTTACCTCCCCCACCGCCCTATACATGGGTATCCTGTCCTTGTACACCCTTATCCTCAAGTTCGAGGCCTCGGCCACCTCTACCAACGCGTTCCAGAGGCCCCCCTCAGTTGCGTCGTGCATAGCGTGCACCCCGACCCTTGACGCCACTAACCCGTCCTTCCAACAGCTCATCTTCCAGAACATGCCCAACCCCTCCTGGAACACGTCAGCGGGCAACCTCTGCTTGAAGTACTCTGGAAAGGTGTTCACTAGGAGGGCAGTAGCCTCCACTGCTGGCCCCTTCGTGACTACTACCTTGTCCCCTGGCCTTACCTTGGAGGGATTTGCCAGCTTGTCCTTCTCCCCTATACCCAACATTGTGAACCCTCCGAGCATTGGGTAGTTGACCCCCTCGTACCTCCCTGTGTGCCCCCCTACTACCATTACGCCGATCTCCTTCAACGCGTCTGAGATCCCCCTCCACATTTCCTCGAACTCCTCATCCGTCATACTGGGCGGTAGGTTTAGGTCTATCAAGGCGTACTGGGGAGGTATGCCGGACGTCATTAAGTCGCTTGCGAGGATGTGCACTGCGAACCAAGACGCCTTCCTGAAGCCGTACTGGGGGACTATGAAAACTGGATCGGTCTTGGTGACCAACACCCTCCCGTCCCCCAAGTCGATGACTCCAACGTCAACGCCGTTCTTTGGCGGTACTATTACCTCTTTCCTCACTGCGCCGAGGTTGGGGTAGATCACCTTGTCGAACACGTCCCTCCCTATCTTGCCCAGCGTCATGAAAGCATTTTACTCCAAGGAGCTTAAAATCCATCATGAAAAGAATACTCAGGGTACCTAGGTTCACCAAGGACTCGAAGACCAAGGTACTCGAGCTACTGATAGACGACGCGACTGTAAACGACAAGGGGTTCCCGCAGGAGGCCAGGTTCTTGCTCGTGATCGACGACGGGGAAAACAGGGTCGCCTTCCAGCTATCGCAGTCGGAGGCAGCCCTCCTATACCACCGGCTAGGCTACGCCTTAAACGAGGCCACAAAGCAGTATGTGGACTTGGAGGAGAAGTCGAGGAAGGAGTACCAGAGGAAAAAGGGGAAGAGCGAGGAACAAGGTAAAGGAGGCCAAAGGGAAGAGGAGGAAGAGGAAGAAGACTTATACCTTGACGAAGACGTAGAGGACTCTCATTTCTCTGAAGAAGAACGGTGACACCTCCTGGTAAACCGCATACGTCAAGGTTACTAACTGGGTTGGGCTAGGGTCACCTGCGCTTGAGAACTCCTCGCTCACGTACTTGTAGTAACCGTTTAAGTTGACAGTGCTGTTCTGTATTCCCTCTGCAGAGAAGAGCTCGTCGAAGCCCTTTCCGTTTACTAAGTATGTGAAGTTTAAGTTCTTAGCCGTGACCGCGTTGTTGAACGTCAACTTCACGACGACCGCGCCTCCATACCTGTTTATTACCTCCAGTATCCCTCCGAACCCTCCCTTTGCTTTCAAGTTCTCCACCGTGTTGGAGCTAATGCTGTAGCCGTTGAAGGAGTAGGCGCAGTGGTAGTTTAGCCCTAGGCGTATCTTCCCCAGTTGCTCGAAGCTCAAGTTATAGGGTATGACGCTGGGACTTGTTATTGGCGTCGCGAAGAAGTCAACGTACATGGAGATGGGGTAACTGCCCGAGATTGCGAGAGTGTAGTTGTACATACCAGAGTCCTTTGCGTACTCCGTGAAGGTCTCCGACAAGTTGGCTAGCTCGTATATGCTGTTGAACGTCTGATAAGCGTAGAACCTCCCTTCTTGTACTGTGGAGGCGAGTTCGTAGCCGTGCTTGAAGTAAAGCATTGAGGTGTAGTTCAACAGGTAGCTCCCTCCCTCCTGGTAGTAGAATCCCACGAAACCTTGGTTAAATATGGGAGTGCTGTCTAGGAACCTCTGGTACTCCGTGATCACAGTGGAGTCCACCAAGGGGTTGGAGCTGTTGACCCACAGCATTAGGACTCCAGCTATGTCCCAGAAGTAATCCGGAGTCCCGGTGAGCTGGAGGGCTGTCACGAGGTTGGTGACGCTCACGGTTATGTTAGCTTGCTCGCCGTACGCCAACATAGGCGTTAAGTCTATGACATAGGGGTTGTGGAAGGACAGCGTGTCTATGGAGGTTAACGGTTTCCAGTAGAATAGATCAATCCCTCCAGTGTATATGGTCTCGTAAGGGTTGACGACGCCCGCCAAGTGGGAGTCATAGTAGACCAGTATGCTCCTCGTTGCAGGTTCGTTCGTGTACCAGAACTCGTCAAGTCCCCCTCCCTCCTCGTAGATCAACGCTTGTACCTTGTATGTACCATTAGGGATGGTTACGGTGGAAGTGTAGGAGTCCTCCAAGGGGCTTAAAACCACGTAGGAGTAGTTGTAAGGTACAGTGGCGTTCACGAAGAGCGGTATGAAGGCGTTTGGCAATCCCTTTGGCTGTGGCCCGGGGTACAAGTAGAGGGTCATGTTAAGTTCGTAAAGGCCAGTTATGCCGACCTTCGCGTCGTAGTAGTTCTGTATGACCGCTTCGAAGGTGACGTTTCCCCTTAGCAGGTTCTCGAACATGGTAACGTCTGCCTCAGCGGTGGAGTTGTTTATCTCCTGTGTGGAGCCCCAGAAAACTGGGACGCCGTCTGCAAATACGTAAACTTGTCTATCGTACTGCGTCCCGTTGAACTCCTTAATAGTGACGTTGAGTATTTCCATGGAGTAGCTCCCAGGAGGTACGTACACGTGGAGGTAGTAGGGCTTGAGCCCAGTGTCGTTGAAGATCAAGTCCTTAGCTATTACCACCTTCACTGGGGTCACGTTTGGGGGCTGTAGGTGGTACGCCTCGAATGAGTAGAAGGCTGGGTCTTGTTTGAAGGGCACTGCAGAGCTGACAGTAACGTTAGTTGGTATGAAGGGATGTTGAGGTACTGGGGTAGTGGAGATTGAGTTAGCTGGGGTCACAAATAAAAAGACCCCCAGGGAGAGGAACAACAAGTAGATTAGGGCCAACCTCTTCATTTCACTCACCTCCCCTCTTCCTCAGGGACAAAAACAACGCAACTATCCCTATGATTAGGCCAACTGAGGCTATGCCTATCCCGACGTAACTATCAGTGCCCACAGAGTTAAGGGAGCTGTGCAGGGAGCTTATTTGGCTACTGGAGACCACTTCGTGGTAGGAGTTATAGATGTTAGCATACAAGGTGTAGCTTAGCCCGTCGGACACAGTCACCTCTATTGTGTAGAGCCCGTCGGGCAACTTGGAGGCGTTGAAGGGGATTGATATGGATACTCCACTGCTAGTAGTACTCACGGAATAGCTTACTGGACTACCGTCGAGCTCCACTGAAGTGACCTTAAGCTGTTCTCCAGTGACGTTGACGGTCACGGTCGAAGTACCGGTAGTCACGTTCACTGGAGACACGTAAGTTACTGTGGGCTCGGGCAGGGTCGACTCGTTTATTACGTTGACCTCGCTGACTCCCTCCAGCATCACAACGGAGTTGCTGACGTTAAAGGCGTAAGAGGAGTCCTCGATCACGGAGCTTATCAGCTTAGCGGTAGAGGAGGTTAGGCTTAAGGCTATCATCTTCCCGCCGAGCGTGTCTTGGATAAAGGTCACGTTAGAGCTCATGGCATTAACTTGGGTTACCTTAGAGCCCTCTACAACTACGGTCGAGTTGTACGCGTCGAGCTCGCCGACTATGGAGTCCTCAAGTACTATCTCGCCCACTCCGCTTACCTTTAGCGAGTTTACGTAGACGTTGTCCAAGACGTAGGTGGTGCCATTGAAGGTCAAGAGCGGTACCGCGGTAATGTTCTTAGTCTCAACAACTAGGTTTCCTAGGTACGTGTAGGGCATGACGTTCAGGAAGGTGGAGTAGTATACGTTATGCCCTGTTGCAGAGACCCCAGTTATTACGAGGTTCCAGGGGCCAGACAGCTCGTACGGGTTTGCCCCCTCGTAGAAGTCTGAGTAGCCAGTGTAGTCGTTAAGCACGGAGGGCACTGTAAACACTCCCACCCACTCGTTAAGTGCTGAGTTATACTGCATGGGCACGTAGGTGTCGAACTCTACTACAAGCGAAGCGAAGGAGAACTGAGATGGGAACAAGGTCAACGAGAACTCGCCGTACTTTACTTCGGTGCCGTTGGGGTAAGTTATGTTAGCTGTGACCACCAAGTTCTGGCCCTCGTATGCTGTAGTCACTCCCCTCACCTCTGGAGTAAGCGTGGAGCTACCCACGTAGAAAGAGGTTGTGAAGTTTGCAACTTCTGTACCCACTGACGTGGGTACGTTGGCCTCAATGACCACGGTGTAGAACCCGGGAGTGAAGTTACTTGGAATACTAAAGTTGGCCTCGTGGAAGAAGAATGCGTTTATGATGCCGAACTGGGGTACTTCCGGTGCTGGGACCATCGGCACTGAGGCGACCAGCCTACCGTCTGGGTTGTAGATGTAGGCAGTCATGTTAGAGGTGAATATCCCAAGACCGCTAGAACCTACCGCAAGCCCAAATATTGTCACGTTCTGCCCTGGATCAGCTGAGGGTAGCCCGTCGTTTATGGGCGTAAAGACTAGGCCTTCTATGATCCCTCCCACGTAGTCGAAAGTGTACGTACTGCCGTAGGTGTTGTTAATTACCAATATGTAAGTCCCCTGTGGGGTCGGGGGTAGGAACGCTGTAACGCCCTTATAGAGCCCAGGCGTGGTGGTCGGGAGGAGGGTGACGTTAGCGTAGCTCACGCCGTTCTGGATGAAATACGCAGTGAAGGTCTGAGAGGTCACGGGCGTGCCGTTGGGATAATAGATGCACGCCTCCACTGTTATTGGTTCGTCGATGGGCAGGAAACTGCCAACTGGCGTCAGGATGTTTACTGACTCGCCCACGTCCACGTCAGCCACTCCAACACCAGACTCGTTGTAGGCAGTTCCATTGACAACTACGCTCCAGACGTTGGGAGGGTCTCCGGGAGATATCGTGAAGTTCCCGACCCAGTACGTGCCGTTAAAGATCAAGGGGACTTTCGCCAGGAAGCCGTCCAACGTGTAGATGTACGCGTTGAAGGAGCCATTAGTTACCGTCCTTCCTCCCTGCGTAGAGATATAGGCGACCACGGTAAAGGTGGAGCCGTACATGTACCAGGGGTAGGGAACTCCGGACTCGAAAGTGCCCACTGACACGTCCAAGTGAGTAGCGTGACTTAGCAGGTAGGATATTGCCCTCTCGAGGCCTCCCACGTTGGGGCTACCTAGTCCAGTTACTAGGTTATAGGAGTCGTTGGCGCTGTACTTGCCGTTGTAACCAAACGTAACTGGGTGGAAGGCCTCGCTATACAAGGTCTTGTTCTCGTAAATCGCGTAAAGCAGGGGGTTCACTAGACCGAGGGGCTTCCCAAGGTAGGAGTCCACGTCAGCTATTGCCCCAGCCCACAAGGGAGTGGCCATGCTAGTCCCTCCTATAACTTCCTCTTGGCCATCCACTATTATCACACCACCGGTGTACGGGTTGGCGTCCGCAGCAACGTCAGGGGTAGTCCTAAACTTGGAGTGGGTAACGGGCATTTGGTACCACGGCGCTGGGAAGAAGGTGCTATAGCCTCCGGTGGAGCTTACAGTACTTGTCCCTATACCAGCGTGCCACGGGTCGACGCTCCACGCAGTTTCGTAACCGTAGGTGGCAGTAGAGTTATAGGACGACAAGTAGCCGGAGGTGACGTTAACGTAAAGTGAGGTACCTCCCACAGCGGTCACAAACGGAGAAGAGGACGGGAATAACACTCCACCGTACGTCGTCAAGGTACCCCCATAAGCTCCCTCGTCCCCTGATGCCGCGAAGAAGGATATTCCCTCCGCTGCGCCCAGCATGAAGTAGTAGTCAAGGTAGGGGTAATTGGGAAACTGAACCCCATCTACTACTGCGTAGAAGCCTGAGGCGGAGTACAAGTTCTCCGGGGCCCCCCAGCTCATGCTCACCACTTGCGCCAAGTCCTCGCTAACTATGAGGTCTATTGCCTCAAACAATGCCGGCCCGTTGTTTGAGGCCACGACTAAGTCGACTTTGGCGTACGGTGCCATTGCGTGAACCATCTCCACGTCCAACGCGGTCTCGGTGGCCCAGCCATTGAAGATGCCGTATATTGGATGGTATGGGCCCACTGGGATCACGGTCAAGTTAATTGGAGGTAGGCCAAACATCTTGTCAAAGGCCTTCAAGTCTTGGTAGATCTCCGGATCCCCAAAGGCGTCGACTACTGCCACAGTGACGTTATATCCTGGCTTATTTCCTGTGACGTTATAGGCGCCCTCGAAGTCCTTTGGGGTGTAGTATAAGGCGGAGAACTGGAAAGTGGGCAACCCTTGTAGGGAAGTCGGGATTAGGGCTCCGTGTTCTACCTTGCCCACAACAAAGTGCTGAGGCCTAATTAAGGTGAAGTTAGTCAACCCCCCGATTACGACGCCCTTAAGGAACTCTGGTACCTTAGGGGTTACCACGGGCTTGTAGTACACTTCCCCGCTGTTGTTGAACAAGTAGAACTGGGTTGAGAATAGGCTCTCCACAGTGCCTGCAGGCGCCTGCACGAAGACAGAGAAGGGGCTCTCGTACACCACTTGGAACCCTTCTTGTTCAAAGCCTTGGGCAATCTCGTCTACCTGCTGCTGTTGCCCAAACATTGAGACCAACTGCGAGTTTGACAGAGGTTTTATCTGGTGGTTTACAACTTCTTGAGCTACAAAGTAGAGCTCGTTCATGTTCTTAGGGGGCACAAAAACCTCGATGCAGACTTGAGCACTAGGGCTGAGCGGACCGATCTCGTTGCCCAGTAGCTGAGGTCCCACGTACTGTACTTGAGAGCCAAGACCTATCCCTACAAAACTCGGGAACAAAATCCCTAACAGGAGAAAAATCAACATCAGTATAATATTTTTGGATAAGACCATAATTTAATGATGACGTCAGCGTTTATAAACTTTGATTATATTCATTATATAGAAAATTAAAAGATATTTGACACGTCGATAAGATGCTAAAAATTCAAAAAAGTAAAAAAGTATAGGGACTTTGAAGAAGTTTTATAATGCAGATATCCAAAGCAGAAGTTTTATAATGCAGATATCCAAAGCAATAGAATATATGAGAGCCAACGTTATAGTGGGCATAATAGCCATTATCTTGATTTCCGTAGGGGTATACGAGATACTTACCTACCACCCTTCCTCCCACGTGTCAGCCCCAACTAAGACGCCTAGCATTATTACTACGCAAACCAACTCCCCACAAGCACCAACGCCGCTGTCCCAAGACCCCAAGTACGCTGAGCGAGTGACAGGAATAACCCCATTCTATGTGGCGGCGTGGTTTGAAGTGAACAACTTGAGCGGACTTCCCTTAACGTCAGGACACGTAAACGTCACGCGCTTCAACCTCGGCAACGTCACGTTTGAAGAAGGGGCATTTGAAGTAGTGAAACACAACTCCTCTACTTTTGCAGTTATTGGTTTCGCAAAACTTAACCCATCCCTAAACAGGAACTACATATACGCCTTAATACCCTTGCTGGGCTTAAACTTCACCGTTGAAAAGACCGGCAACTACGAGAGCTTCAGTTACTTCTACGGTGATTACTCTGGGGCGGGGATTGCCTTGGGGTTTAACGGCTCCGTCTTCGTGGGGGTGTTGTTGAACGGCACTTTAAATAACGTCAACTACTCAGCGCAGCTCCTCATAGAGCAAGTGAACTCCCTGGTAAAGAACTCCACCCTCAGTCTGACTCCCCCGGACATTTTACCTAAGTTCAGCATGGAACTAGCGGGGTGGGGGTACGTCAACGACACCTCTATACTGTCTAAGATAGGGCTTAACGCCACCATATCTTCTGGCTACATAGGATTCTACACCAACACTACCTCTTACTTGACCTTGGGAGTAAGCCAGTTTGCTAACGCGAGCGACGCTGAGGAGGCGTTCTCGTCAATAGCGTCACATACACAAAACGTCACAGAGAACTACACAACGGGGTCAATAGATGGAGCAAAGTACCTCTCGTTCGAGTTTAACTCTACGAGCGCTATAGTGGCACAGTACAACAACTACTTAACATACGCCATAGGAAAGAACGCAAACGTGTTGCAAGCTGTAGTAGAGGAAATAAAAACGCTCTCTTAGAAAGAGACAACGGCATACCCTTCATCTATTTTTCTCGCGGTCTCCACTCCGCCCATTACCTCCTTTACGTTGTCGAAAATCAAGTCCTTAGTTAACCCTAGGTTTTTGAGGGATATACCGCAGTAGCTTACCTCGATCCCAGCTTCTATCATGTCGTTTACCAACTTCCTCATCTGCTCTGCGTTAGCCGCGTTCTTGAGCAGGGTCTCCACACCCCTTCCTAAGAACATGAGGGACACTGCGGCATTGGCGTTCTTCCTAGCTCCAAGGGCGAAGTTTATAGCCATAGTTGCCCTATTTATGTCGTCCTTTCCTGCCGTGGAAATAACGAATATCTTGGCCATAGGTGTTTTTAAACTTTAGAAAATAAAAAGTTGTTTTTCAGCTTTCCTCCTGCTCTTCCTTGCTCATGTAAATTACCTCTGCCGCCAAGAAGCCCATAATTATGAACGTCATGAAGGCGTACACCAAACTAGGGGTGGAGCCGCTTATTGAGTAAACTAGATTATAAATAGTGAAGGCAGCCGCTCCCACACTCAGCGAGATCTCCGGAAGCCTCTTCCTGAACCTCTTCGTGGATATTTTCAAGAGGGAGAAGTCCGAAGCAAGGTGCACAAACAAGTTGGAAAGGACTGCGATTTCGCCTATTGCCTCAAACGCCAGGAAGGCGTTTCCGGAGGCCAAGTCAAGGCCTAGGAACACCGAGATGCCGTAGAGCAGAGCAGTCAACAGAACCGCGTTTAAGGGTCCCCTTGAAGGCTCAAACTTAGCCAAACTTTCGGGCAAAAATCCCTTCACCGCCATAGAGTAGGCGGTCCTCGAAGTAGCTAACATAAAGGAGAGAGTAGCGAGTATTCCGTCGTTGGCCGCAGCGAAAAGCACGAAAATCAAGGTAATTATCCCCAACCTGTCCTCTATCAACCTCAAGAAGTCCACATTGTTGGCCGAAATGTGGTAAAATATCAAGTGGTCTGAGATAGCGTACACGTCAAAGGAAGCCAAAAGTCCCCCCAACAGGATAACGGTAATTATGGCTAAAGGCACTGTCTTCTTTGGGTCCTTTACTTCTCCGGAGAGAGGGGTTATTGACCCGTAGCCTGTAGGTATGCTTGAGCCGAAGAGTATCGCCAACGTCAACTGCGATATTGGGATGTGGAAGCTGAAGGGGTTGTAAAAGGTGAAGTTGGTAGACCTTAAGAAAAGCACAGCCAGGACGCCCATAATGGAGATCTCTATTAAGCTAGCTACCACCGCGTACTTCGCAGTGGGCTTAATTCCCAGAACCGCAAAGACGGACGAGACTCCAAATATGAGTAGTGCCACGAGCCAAGGGCTCACTGGCAGGACGTGGGAAACCACGTAGCTTGAGCCCAGCACATACGCCGCACCGTAAAGAGTAGAGTAGACGAGGTAGACCCAGCCTGTCTCGAAGCCAAGTCTCTTCGTAAGGGAGTAGAACGCGTACGTGTAGTACCCTCCGGACTCGGTGAACCTCGTTGAGAGCTTATAGACCACTAGCCCGTTAACTAACACCAATAACGTCCCCAGGATAATCGCTACTGGACCAAAGGGACCGGCTATAACGAAGGCCACCACGCCATAGGTGAGCACGCTTAGGAAAGGGGACTGGCCCCCCAAAGAAAGGAAAACTATGTCCCTAAAGGTTATTGTCCTCTTGGGTTCTTGGCGAGAAACCTCCCTAGCCTTACTCATGATCAAGATAAATCAACTGCTGTCACAAATAATAAAACTTTCTTGAATGTGTAGGATTAACATTCATTATAACCTTAAAAATTGTATTTAACTAATATTACATTGTTATATACTCACGAAATAAATGATTATTGAGCTTAGGGAGTAATACGTGGAGCCATGAAAAGAACGTGAAAGAGGCAAAAGTTATAATTTGAGAAGAAAGATTTTCGTGAAGCAAGTTGCCCATTAGACCTAAGAAGTCTGCTGTTGTAAACGGGGTATCAAGGAGTTTCAAAGTTGTTGGATTCGTTCTTACGTTAATCTTCGCTTTCCTGTCCCTGACATACTACGCCCACTCATACAGGAGCGTCGTAACCAGTTCCCATGACAGTTTGGCGCTCACTACTGTATTGAAACTTGGGCTCCAAGTAGAGCTGATTTTGATATTTACCTTTATTGCGTTCTCTGGCCTAATTTCCGGTTACCTTAAGGCGTTGGGTTCGGCCCTGCTAGTATCCATAGGGATCTCCGTGCCTGGAATAGTGATCTTCAAGAGCCATATGATCTTTAACGACGAACAGCTTGTCTTCTCGCTGCTGTTCTTCCTCGGGAGCTCCCTAGTCCTACCTGTCTTAGTTAGGAAAAGGGGAGGCCTAAAGACCCTCATAGCTACTCTCCTAGGCTCCGTACCGGTCCTCTTGCCCCTCCTAACGTACTCGCTGAGACCTCTGCCCCCAAGCTTTTCGCAGACTAGCGACCTACCAGTCCTCGCGTTCTTGGGTGGGCAAAACACTTACCTAGACGAGATAGGATTACTATCCAGTTTTGGAGTGCTCCTAGGCTCGACCTTAGCGTCGCTGAGACCTGGGTTTAGGACTGGGAGGCCCGAGATAGACGTTACCTTACCCTCAGTAGCGGTCTCCCTTGCTGGGATAGCGTCCTTCGCGGCGTTGTGGGGCGTACCTTCAGCCTTGGTCTACCTATTGCCCGTGGTCGGTTTCCTCAGCTTCGTCTCAGTTGTCAAGAGGGAACTGGGATTAGTGCCTGCGGCGTTGGCGTTGGCGATATCGTTGTACATTGCTTACCAAGCCCTTAAGTCGCTCAATATCCTTAACCTCACGATTACGTGGCCTGCACCTTACTTCCTTTCCCCCTTGCCCTTAGCGTACCTCTACGTGGTAGGGGTAAACTCGCCCCTTTTGTTTGACCCATATGCCCTAGAGAGCAAGGCTCTGAAGGCTTTGAACCAGGGGAACTACGGCATAGCCAGGAACTACCTGAACATGCTCAAGAGCTACGGCATCTCCGAGACTGAGGTCTTCTTGGAAGTGCTTTCTAGCAGGAACTGCAACGCCATTTTATGGATGCAGGACAACTTCAGGATTGACTATAGCAAGTGCGGCAAACTCCTAAGATACTCAGTGGACTGCATGATAAGCAAAAACGTCCTGCCAGCGCCAGCTGACAAGATCCTCGAAGTCCTAGCTTCCACAGACCAAGAGTACGCAGAGAAGCTCGCTGGCTTTATACTCTCAAAGGGCACTAGGGACATAAGGGCACAAAAGGCAAAGCAGATAATGGCTAGGCTTTACGGGAACCACCAGCCTCAGCAGACCTCGCAACAACCACCGCAACCGCCACAGCCTCAACAACTGAAGGCGCCTCCCTTAGACCATTGGAAACCAGAGCTCTGGCTAGGTAGGGAACTCTACGGCTATAGGGTGACCAGAGTGTTGGGCTCCGGTGGCACCTCCTACGTCCTTGAAGGCGTTAGGGGAAACGAGAGATACGCAATCAAGATACCAAAACTGTCCGGGGCTCAGAAGGAGGCAACTAGGGCGAGCTTCACTACCTTTGTTGACTTGTCAAAGGAGTCCTCCAAGTTGCAGGAACTGTCTGAGAACAACGACGCAATAGTGAGGATATTCGGTACCTTCATAGACGTCAACACCATAAAGAGCATCGAAAACGGCGAGACCTCCTACTACTTGACGTCTCCCCCAGCAATAGTCATGGAACTGACGGAAGGAGGAACGTTAAATGACCTAATCAAAAAGAGGGAGGTGATACTGTCAAAGTACTGGCCGGACGCTGTGAAGTTGATTTTCCTGAGGATAGCGTATGCCTTGGACTTCATACACAACCCCAAGTTGCAGGGCACAACTGGGTACGTCCACTTGGACGTCAAGCCCCAGAACGTCTTCTTCAAGGTCCCTCCGGGCAACTTAGGAGAGGAGGTACTCGAGAACCTGAAGTACGGGAGGACGGTGGTGAAACTCGGGGATCTGGGCTCAGCCAGAAGAATAGGAGAGTCATTCTTTGAGTACACAGCCGAGTACTGTCCAATAGAACAAGTTGAGGCAGCGATAACTAGGAGGGGGGCGCAGCCCTCCATGGACGTCTACGCCTTTGGGGCCACCTTGTACAAGGCCCTCACGGGAGTGACCTATAACCCACCAGAGGTGATCAAGCTGATGGACGAGGCTGTGAGCAAGATGCTGTCCGGGTCTGTAGGCTACCAGGAAGCAATAAACAGGGCTAAGAACATCTACGCCAGCTATTACGGGAGGAATCTAGGCGACGTGCCCGAGAGGTTCCGCCCAATAATCCTCGCTACTACCCACCCGAACCCCGCCCAGAGGCCAAAGATGAGCGAGGTAATAGAGATGCTCAAGAGGGCATAGCGGATGAAGGCTTAGGTCAGCTTGAGCCCTCCTTGGAGTTGTCAAGCTTCATCGCGCTCTCCACGTCCTTCATAGCGTTCTCCTCTCTCCCCATCTTGAAGTAAGTCTTTGCCCTCCTAACGTACGCCTGCCTCATCCCGGGGTTAATTGCCAACGACTTAGTGTACAGCTTTACTGCCTCCTCCAGCTTACCAGTCTTCTCCCTTATAATCCCCTTCCCCAAGTAGGCCTCAGCGTAGTAGGGATTCAAGTTTATTGCAACGTCGAAGTCCTCCTCAGCCTCTTTGTCGTTGCCCAACGCCATATGGCTCAGCGCCCTATAGTAGAACAAGTCTGCGTCAAAGCCGTAAAGGGAGATTGCCTTACTCAAGTCCTTTATTGCGTCGTAGTACATCCCGAGGAAGTACTCGGTTATGCCCTTAACCTTGTAGTAAAGGGGTGTGGAGGCGTACTTCTCTGGGAGGTCCTCCAGTTCCTTGAAAGCGTCCTTGTACTGCTCAAGCTTCAGGAACGCCATGGCCCTCAGTAGCTTTGCCTCTGGGTCGCTGTTATCTCCCAAAACCCTTAGCGCGTCGGCGTACCTGCCCCTGTTTACCATAATCTTGGCCACCTCTATTAACTTGCCCGCGCTCATGAACGCGTCAATTGCCTCCTCATCTCTCCCAAGCTCCAGGAGGATCCTTCCTAGAAGTTCGTAAGCCTCCCTGCTGGGGTTCATGGCTATTAGTTCCTTGATCTTCATGAGGGCGTAGTTCAAGTTACCGGCGTTGAGCTGAGATATTATTTCCTCTAGGTTTTGAGCCATTATATCTATTTTTGTTTCTTACCTTTTAAAACTGCTAAACCTTTTATGCAATTAAATCCGCAAGGCCCTCACGACAATCATCATGTTTTAAGATTGCCTTCTGAGATACTAGAGTGAGCTTAAATGGATCTAGGCAAAGGGCTAGGGCTTTTGGCTTTCGCCGTGATCGTCATAGTAAACCTCTACTTCCTTAACGTGTCACAGATCTTTAACCAAGGAGTTTACCAGATAATGAACTTACGCACCTCTCTGGAGAACCCAGGGCTCAAGTTTTACTTCTCTGACAACGACGTAACAGTCTGCGTACAAAACCCCGATAACTTCACCATAACGATCTACAACATAACGGGGAACTACATGTACCTGCCCAAGAGCATCGTCGTCTACCCCCACTCCGAGGAAAACGTAACTCCGGTGATCACTGACTACCAGGCCTTCGCCAAAGAGGTGAGCTCGGGGGACTACAACGTCAGCCTTGAGATGTCGTTCCTTGGGCTAAACGTGACGTTCCACGAGGTGATATGATGAAGTACCCGTTGACCTCTTTGTCCCTAGTCTTAAACGTGGTCATAGCCCTGTTGCCCTTCTACTGGTGGAGCTACGGCATAGACGGGCTCATAGTGGTGAAGGACTCCCCGTTCCAGCTATACGTGAACTTGTTAGGGCAGGACTTGTTGATCGTCGAGATCGTCAACCTGCTCCTCTTTGCCTTTAGGTTCTACGTGATAACGGTGTCCTCGATATACTTGGTCTACTTGTACAAAGGCGAGCGCAAAACGTACGGCACAGTGTACTACCTCAGCTACTTGTACGTGCTTGACCCAGTAATCCTTTACTTGGCCTTCAACTACGTGCTCCCCTTCTTAGGCTACTCTACCTCCTATCCCTTCTTCATCATAGGACAAGAGAGGATGGAGTTGTCCTACTCCAACGCCCAGATCTCAGCTACCGTGTTCAGCTACCCCACTCTAGCGTACTGGTTCTCCCTAGCATCAGGAATAATATACTTGGCTTCAAGGGTTCTTAAGAGATAGGTCCTTGAGAACCTTCATTGCCGTATTGTAGCCCGGTATCCCCGTGACTTGACCTCCAGGGTACGTGCCGGCCCCAGTCAAGTAGAGTCCCTTTATGGGGGTGGTGTAGCCCCATCCCTTAACTGGCCTGCCGTCGAATAGGTATGGCTCAGCCATCGGCAAGTGGTTTAGGTTGCCGTAGGGAAGGAAGTACGCCCTCTCCGCGTCCCTTGCAGTGAGCTTTTCCTTGTACACTACCTCCCCCTTTATCATGTCCAGGGCCTCGTCTATGTCGCCCATCATCTCCATTACGTGTCCCCCGAGGCTGTCGTCCGCAAAGGAGGGTATGACTATTTCGCCTGCATACGTATCTAAAATGGAGGATGCGAAGGGCCTCAAGTTCTCGGGGAGCTTTGGCTTGTCCTTGAACACGACGTTGTACTTTACCCACCTACTGTGCCCCACCTTTACGTCCAGCTTTAGGTCTGTTAGCTCATTGAGGAGTAATGGACTCCCGGCAAGCACTACAACGTCAAAGTCCAGGACCTTACCGTTGACCTTTACCCCATTGACACTCTCCCTGCCTACTATCTCCTCTACCCTCGAGTTAAGCCTTACCTCCGCTCCAGCTTGCTCAGCCTTCTCCCTTATCCTCTCAGCCACTGTCCCCATCCCTCCCCTGACGTAGCTCCAGTCGGCGTAAAAGTAAGCTACAAGGTAGGCGGGAGAGTCCTCCATCCCGGGGTAGTAGAAGAACTCGTGCAGTTCCTTGGACAAGTACTTGTTGAGGAACTCCTTTACCGTTAACCTCATGAGCTCCCCGACGCCCTCCTTTTCCGCCTCTTCCCTCACTTCCTCTTCCGAGGGGGGTTCAGTGACGAAGGTGAACTTCCTCTCCAAGAGGGACTTGAACTTGCACACCAGCTCCTCGAACTCCCTGAAACCGCTCTCCCCGGCCCTCTCCAGTTCCTCTACCCTCTTCTGCTTGTCCCTCCAGAAGGGTATTGGCCGATCTAAGTAGATGGTCTGGACGGGATCCTGCCTTATGAGCGGGATCGAGAACTCCTCCAACAATCTTCTTGGCATTAGGCCTAGGACGTAAGAAGCCCTGCTTACCTTAACGCCTTTCACTTCTACGGTCTCAGTCATTCCCCCTACCTTGTTAGAGGCCTCAAACACGACTACGTCAAGCCCCGCCTTCCTCAAGAAGTAAGATGCTATGAGCCCGTTGTGACCCGCACCTATTACGGCAACTCTCATAGCTTAAATGTATCCGAACGAAATAAAACGCTATGGAGACTGACAAGCTAAAGAAGCTAATGGAAGAGGCTGAAGAGGAGGCAAAGAGGAGCTCCATCGACGGGATAGTGGGGAGGGTAACGAGGTTCGAGAACGTCAGGGTGGGGGAGTCGCATTACGTCGTGGTGGACGTGGCCTTTGAGGACTACTTAAGGACTCAAGTAAAGAGAGGCGAGTACTTGGCAATAAGGTCCATAATACCTAGGGTCACGATGGTGGGGGTGGTGGAAGCCATAACTAGATCTGACATGCTTGCTAGCCTCAAGATAAGGGAAGTGAATAACTACAGTGATCCCTAGACTCTGATGACTCCAACTACCATACAGCTTACCCCCATCACAGAGATGGACGACAAGGGAAGGGTGAGGCCAGCTGTGTCACCAATAGATCCCCAGTCACCAGTGTTTAGGCCAAGACCGGAGCTACTGGAGAAAGCCTTGGGTATCCCTGAGAAGGGCATAGTAGTGGGAAAGGTGTACTCTGGTGGAGAGGTAATAGAGGCCAACGTAAGGTTGGACGAGTTCACCCTCACCCACCACGTCCTGTTAATAGGCACCACTGGCTCTGGAAAGACGACTTTTCTCAAGAGGGTAGTCTCCTCGGACGACGTGGAAAAGCAGAGCGTGGTCTTCGACAGACAAGGAGACTTCGTTAGGCTCGCTTTAGAGAGGCTAAGGGATGCAACAATCATAATGCCCGTGACTACGCTGATGCAGGGTTACAGCACGGAAAAATACGTGGACCTCTTCTTGGATAGGTATGGGAATGCGAATAACGTAGTAATTGACGATGAATACGTGAGCCTCGAGTACGAAAATTCTAGGATCTACCTGGTGCCGTACTCGATAGCCTTTAGCGAAGTTATGGCGAACTTCCACAAGATGACCCCCTACATATCGCCCGCAGCGAGCTTAGTGTGGGAATCGCTAATGAGAAAGACCAGGGAGCTGTTGGTATATAAACTCGTGGACTACTTTGGGAAGGAGACACTCCCATATCCGAGGGCGTGGGAGCTCTACGAGACGGAGATCAAGCCAAGACTCTAAATAGACAACCTCACTGAGAGGTCCGTTTCTTTCAAGCCGAAGAAACTTCAAGTTGTGAAGGGCAAGAAAACAGGGTTTGTGAACTCCGACAACGAGGGTAACCTGCTGGTAGACGTGCCGGAGGCCTTCGAAAATGCCATGGAGTCGCTGAGCCTAGCCCCGCAAACCAAGGAATCGATTATCAGGGTGTTGAAGTCGTACAAGGAGTTCGGCATATTCGACGTCATGGGTACCTTCAACCGCGTGGGCAAAGGAGTATGGAAGGAAAAGAACATAATAGTGGACTTGAGCTGGATCCTTGACTACACTGCCTCCGTGGAGGCATTAGCCACGATCTCCTACAAGTTACTGTCTGACTTCTTCAAGTACAAGGACGATATGTACAAACAAGGCCAACAGACCACGCTTTCCCTCTTGATCATGGACGAGGCACACGAGTACTTCCCCCAAGCGAGCAACGAGAGCACAAAGGGGGTTATAGAGGACTTGATAAACAAGCTCATGAGGCTCGGAAGGGTTAGGAGGTTAGGGGTAGTCCTTGCAACCCACTACCCAGACGACCTGAACGAGCTCGTGATCCAGCTTTCCAACACTAAGGTGATCATGAGGAACGACCCCCAAGTGCTCAAGAAGTTAAGCGCTGAGGACTACGCAGACATACTGACAAACGCAGAGCCGGGGGTAGGGCTAATAAGGAGCATGAGGTTCACTAACGTCCTGTTCAAGTCCCTAGTTCCGTGAGCGCCGTCTCAAAAGCCAGCTTATCGTCGTGGATTACGTCGAGGAACTGGGATGCGATCCTGTAGCCTATGACGAAGAGAGAAGCGCTTACCTTTTTGCTTGCCTTGTCCACCACCTCTATCCAGGTAGGGATTCCCCTTTCGCTAAGCCTCGAGAACACCACGCCCGCGTAGTTCAGCGTGTCCATATCCAACGCCTCCACCCTGAAGAAGCTCCAAGGCCCAACGACCCTCCTTACAACAACGTAGTAGGCGTACTTTGGTGGAACTCCCTGCAGAACGCCCTCTACGCTTATGTCGTACTCCAGCTTGAAGGGGCCAAAGGCACATACCTGCTCTCCCTTGCACAGCTTTGAGTACAGCATCCGCATCACCTCGGGGTCCGGCATAGAGGGCAGGTTTCCAAGGACGTCGTTGACCTCCTTCACCTTGTATAGCTTCCTCGACTTCTCCAACCTCTTCACAACCCCCAGTACACTCTTCCCCTTAGCGACGTCTAACCTGTCCTTTATCAGGAGAGCGTAGGCGCGCCTATGGGACACCCTCGGGTTTCCGGGTGAGTAGCTGAAGTCTACCACAAGCTCAAGAGGAGTAGGGTAGATAGGCCCGTCTACAATCACAAGGTCCGCGTTTGCGGTCTTCAACGCCTCTGTCTCAGACTCGAACCTGAGCTCGTCGGCAACGTCGTCGAGGTAGGGGTAACTCCTCTCCTCGTAGTAGTCACCTACCCTGTTCCTGACTGCCACGTAGTCCTTGTCTATTACCTTTTCCAGTTCCTTCAGTATACCCTCGTTTGCCCACAACCCCAGGAACCTCGACTTGCCGTAGTAAGGGTAGAGCTTGAGCCCCTCTGTAGTGGAAAAGGTGGACATACCTAGTAAAACCATTCCCACAGATGTGTCCCTCAAGTACCGAGTGGAAGAGTCGACTGCGAACACGGTGAGTCCTGACTGCCCTGTTGAGGACCCTGTTAAGGACAGTGGCTTCACCTCTCCAAGGCCCTCTACCTTTATCTCCTCTTGCAACTCTATGCTCTGGTAGTCCCTAACAACGTCTGGGTACTCGCTCTTTAGCTTTGAGACCTCCTCTGTTATCCTCTTAATGTACTCCCTTATCTTAGCTTCCGAGGGCATTGCTCTTTTCCTTCTCGCCTTCAAGTAATAACCTTATGGTCTGCCTTACTTCCTTAGCTACCTTTCTGCCCACGTCTGTCCCGGGCCCTAAGAAACTTACCTCACCTGGCTTGCCACCTACCGCAACTGCGTCGCTGACAGTGCCCGTGAATTCGTAGGACAAGTCTCGAAGGGCACCAGACTTGGCCTCAGTGACGGTCCTTATTAAGTCCACCATCCCGTTGATGCTGACACCAAAGTCCAGGAACACTGCAACGTTGATCGTTTTCCCAGCGTTTTCACCGCTCTTCCCAATGCCAGCGCTAACCATTAGCTTTCCCCAGTCCCTTATCTTGTACGCGTAGTTCCTTGCAGCGGTCATGAAGATCGCGGTGTCGCCACACTCAGTGAACTTGGAACAGTAGTCCAGCGCGTCCCCCCAAGGGTCTTTGCTGTCGTAACCATGGTCTACGAAAATCATCATTACCTTCCTTACCTTCTGTATACCAATGGGATGCAGAGCCGAGGTAAGGGCGTAGTACTCATCTCCTAGGTCAAAGAGCACGTGAAACAATTGCGATCCGCCTTCACCTAGATCTTTCAAGGATTGAAGTTATCATAATACTTTATTAATGTTGTGTGGATTTTTTACGCAGTGATTAAACATTTTCTCCTTAATAACATAAGGAAATAAAACAGATTGTACTAAAGTTTTTAAATACATGTTAAAGCTTTCAGTAATGGACGAACTACACGCCGTATGGGGCATAGTGCTCTTAGACAAGAAAGTCCGCGTGTCAGTGGACAAGATAATAGCTCTTTTAACCGCGTTGAACGAGAAGGGGGATCTGTCTCTCTCAGACTCAAGGAAGATAATAGGCGACAAGACTTCTCATCCCGTGATAATTAGGGTCCTTGAGAGGCTGAAGGTAATAGAGAGGTACAAGAAAAGCAAATCTCACTATATTAAACTGACCGAGTTAGGTAAAAAGGTAATAGCAGCGTATCACGAGCTAGACAAGTCCATCTTTGAGTGAATCTTTGAGCGACAAGTTTATGATCTATTGTCCATTCATATTGACATTTTTCTAATTTTACTAAATTACTAATGAAAATATATCAATCAGCATTATATACCTTATAGAGATAAGGATAAAATGGGCGTAAACTTTCCCTTAATTATGAATGTCCAGTTGTTTATTCCGGACGAGCTATTCGATCAGATAAGGGCAATAGCCATAAGGAGGAACATGACCGTCAACGAGGTACTAATAGAGGCATTGGAGTACTACGTTGATGTATCAAAATATAGTTAATCTCAAATTAACTAAATATTCTGATAAATAAGAGTTATGATCCCGAAAAACTTAGGGGTTACATTATTTTATATTCTCATCATTAAGTTACCAAGGTGATAAATTGGGCATCGATCCGAACTACCGCACCTCAAGGCAAGTAGTTGAGGAACACGCGGGACACAAGGTATACGGCCCTGTTGAGCCACCAAAAGTCTTGGGAATCCACGGGACCATAGTGGGAGTGGACTTCGACATATGCATTGCTGACGGCTCGTGTATAACAGCGTGCCCGGTCAACGTGTTCCAGTGGTACGACACCCCAGGTCACCCAGCGTCAGAGAAAAAGGCAGACCCAGTTAACGAACAGGCTTGTATATTCTGCATGGCCTGCGTAAACGTGTGTCCTGTGGCAGCTATAGATGTTAAGCCACCTTAACCCTTTATTTTTTCCAATGGTAGGTTTTTGGTCCTTACACCGTAGATCCCGAACATTGCTCCAGCTACCATTGAAGCTATTGCAGTGACCGCGAAAGCCAACTCCACGTTTTGCCCGTAGAAGAAGGAGAGAGCTAGGGGTCCCAACACCCCACCCAAGTGCCCTATACCGTCCGCTATCCCAAAGCCTATTGTCCTCAGCTTTGTACCAATGTTTTCCGCTGTGTAAGTGTAGCACACGGGGAACTTGAACCCTTGGAAGAACATTATCGCGAACCCAATAGCAAGAAAGCTGAGCCCAGAGACCAGGGGCCAAGCTAACATGAGTGCACCGCTGGCGAAGTTTGAGGCAAAAGAGGTGAACTTCCTCTCTAGCTTGTCGTTGACTAGAGAAGCTACCACGACGCCCAAGGGATCGCCGTACAACACATAGGTGAAGTAAAGCGAACTGTTCTCAAAGCCTTTAGACGTTATTAACGAGAACACTGGCTTCGAGAACAGGGCGTAGCCAGCAAAGTAGCTCAAGAACCACGCCAAAAGAAAGGCGAAAACTACGGAGTCCCACTTGGCCTTTTGGGTTGCTGTAGCCTCCCACATCCTGGACTCTGGCAAGAGAAACCTAAAGGCGAAAGAAGGCACTGCTATCAAGACCCCAGCAAGGAAGAGGAGTTTCCAGAATCGCGTCCCTGCCAGCACAGCAACTGGGCCTACTACTAGGCTCATGAGGAACCCTGAGGCCTCCACTAGTCCTATTGTCCTGCCCCTTGAGGTGACCATTTCAGCTATGTAAGATGGGACTATGGCAACCTCTCCCTCGATCCCCATGCCTATAATTAGCTCAGCGACCACAAGGTAGTAGAAGTTTGGGGAGAGTAGGCCCAGGATGGAACCTAAGGAGATGAGGCCCATGGTAAAGATGAGCCCCTTCTTCCTGCCGAACTTGGAAGCTATGAAGCCGTTTATAGCCCCGCCTAAGAAGTACCCAAGCATCTCGCTACTTAAGGGTAAGTTAGCGACAGTTTGCGACACGTTAAATATCTTTGACGCGTAGTTCACTATGTAAGGTACGTTGAATATGTCCCAAAAAGAGAGGGAAGTGCCCAACGCCAAGAGAGCTAAGTGTTTTTTCTCGAGCATTTGGTATTTAACATATAAGTCACTTTATATAAGCTTTTCTGCATTACTTTAAAGTACTTATATCACTTAAATTTTTTAAGATCTATATTGATAGTTTAATCCACTGAAGCAATAACTTGATGTTAGATTTAAAGTACTCGCCATGTGGGTGAAAATCTTTTCAATTTAAGGTCTCCATTACTCCCTTGATTGTAGAAAGATTTTAAGATAAAAATAATAATGGCAATTACGAATATTTAAATAATGACCACGGTTTACAGGGAGTTTAAGACCTCACACGAATGCGACGCAGTCCTATCTATAATGAAGGACCCCAGGTTCTTGATCAAGAACTTGTTCCCTCCCGTGAAAGAGGTGGAATTAAGGGGGACTGTAGGGTTCGTTGCAACGGGCAAGTTCATGCTCCAGGGGTTCCAAATGTCCGGTAACGTTTACTCGTCACCTAGTTCAGTCACTTACGTGCTTACTATGAACGACAAGAGGGACAGCGGGGGGAAACTTGTGATCTCCTGCTTCGACGGAAACGTTAAGGTCAAGTTCGAGTACGAGGGGTGGTTCGACAGGCTGTCAGCTCCCTTCATAAGGTCGTGGTTTGACAGCTTCTCTAGGGGCTTTGACGAAAAGATTAGACTGGAGAGGATCTCCAGGAAGATCTAACGTATATATCTAACGTATATAATACAACAATAAATTTATCTTAAGGATCTACAATTTCGGGAAAAATATTTTAACTCTTGAAAGCAGTCTCAGTACAATGGAAGATAGTGCATACCTTCTCTTTCTGACGGTCTCGTTACTAATCGGTTTCCTTTACTTTACCGTAAACTCCTATTTAGCCGTGACCGAGAGTAAGGAGGAAAGGAGAGTAAAGCCAGATATAAGAGAGATAACTGCGGTAATACCAGTATACAATGAAGACCCAGAGCTGTTCGAGAGGGTAGTCAAGAGCGTCTCAAAGATAAAGTTCATCGTAGTAGGGGACGGCTGTTCAGAGCCCTATTACTCCATAACCAAGAAGTACGGTGGGGAGTTCGTACGCCAAAAGGAGCGGTCAGGAAAAAGGGCCGCCATGGCTGAGGGGTTCAAAAGAGTCAAGACCAAGTACGTCTTGTTCCTGGACAGCGACACAGTCCTCGAGGAAGGGGCCTTGGAGCAAATGCTGAGCTCGATGGATGAGGATGTGGGAGGCGTGAGCCCAAGAATACTGATGATAAACAACGGGAAGTGGTCCTATTACTACGCGGAGTTCTTCGAGCGGATGTCGGAGGTGTTACAGAGGGCACTCAGCAGGCAGGGTAAAGCTGCAGTGCTCTACGGCCACTGTGCCCTGTATAGGAGGGACACCATAAAGGGCCTAGTGCTCTCCAAGGACTTTGTCCAGCCCAAAGTGCTTGGAATGAGAATCCTCATAGGCGACGACAGACAGCTCACGAACTACGTACTTAACCACGGATACAAGGCGAAGATAGACTACAGGGCGGTTGCGTATACCATGCCTCCCAAAGACATAAAGGGCTTCTTCAACCAGCTAATAAGGTGGACGAAGGCCAACTACTTGTACTTCTTCGAGGACGTGTTGAAAGGGACAATAGTTAACAAGGGGACGCTTTACGTGTTCAACGCCTTCTACACGAACGTCCTGCCCTTTCTAGTTTTAGGAACCATGTTCTACGAGACACTGATTTTAGGGTTTAAGATAAATCTCGACCCCCAGACCTACATGAGGCTGACAGTACACCTAATATACCGCATACTCGACTTCATGATGAGTGGGGCTGTACCAATTTTTATAGCGACTAAGCTCGTTGGAATACGCAATGGAGATCCAAGTATTGTACTACACGTGTGGGGGAGGACGTTCTCTCGTGAGTCGTTGTTGACGTCCTCAATACACCTCATGAGCTCCCTGTCAACTTTGCCCTTTGCCGTCGCCGTGTTTAAGATGGTGGAGAGGGACAAGGTAAAGGTAATAACCATAGGTTCCATAGCCCTCATTGCCCAGATGGCGGCAGCCTTCTACGCTCTGCTTACCCTATGGAAGCAGGAGGGCTGGAGGACTAGGTAGGGACCCTGCATAGGAAGCTCTCTAAACCCTTGTAGGTGGTCTTCTCGTAGTACACGAAGCCGGCGTTTTTGTCCCTCTCCTTTAGGTGTATTGATGCGGTGGTCACGAACAGAGTGTTTAGGTTTTCTCCCCCGAAGGTAACGGAAGTGACGTTTAAAGTTGGAACTTCTATAGTCTCGAGGAGCTCGTGGGACTCTGGGTCTACCCTTACAACTTTCCCCCCGCCAAAAAGGGCAACCCATAGCTTACCCTCTGAGTCAATCGTCATTCCGTCCGGGTTCCCGTTCAACCTAGTCGAGTTGAAGTCAAACGCTACCCCCTTCTTTCCTAGTCTACCCTCTTCCAAGTCAAACTCAAATGAGAACACCTTCCTGGTGGGCGTGTCTATGAAGTAGAAGACCTTGTTGTCCACGCTCCATGCCATCCCGTTAGATATGGTGGTGCCAGAGATGACTTCCCTGTAACTCCCGTTTAGGTCGAGTACGTAGAGACCACCCGTGGGGTACCTCTCCTCGAGGTTCATCGTCCCAGCCCAGTACCTCCCCAAGGCGTCGCACTTGCCGTCGTTAAATCTGTTCCTCGAGTCCCACTCCTTTACCTCGTACCCCAGCCTCACGTCAGAGGGAAAGTTAACCAAGTAGAAGCCCCTCCCTGAGGTCACAACTAGCTCCCACAAGACGTGTGGCTGGATGGAGCTGACGTAGTCCCCTAGGCGTAGCTTCTCCTCAACCTTTCCCCTCCTGTAAATTACCCCCTTTAGAATGTCCACCCAGTAAAGGCGACCCCTGTGCCAGAGGGGAGTCTCAAAGAGCTCCCCGCTCTCCTCAGAGTACTTGTCCATGATATTAACTTTCATCTTTCCTTTTTAATACTAGTCCAAAGTGATATGAACCGGGTTCGAACTCCGCTTCCAGCTCGAAGTCCCTGAACACCCTTAGATAGTCTTCCTTCCCCATCCTCACGTAAACTGGGGGCCCGAAACCCGTGTGCCCTTTTTTCCAGTCAACTACGATAACTTTCCCGTCGCCCTTGAGTATCCTCTTGATCTCTTCGTAGACCCTTTGCTTGTCCCTGAAGTCGTGGAAAGAGTTGGCCAAGAGGACCTTGTCCACGCTGGATGATGGTATTGACGTCCTTCCTGCGTCCTCAACCAAGAAGACGACGTTCTGGGAGTTGACGTACCTCTTTGCCTCCTCTATGAAGTCCCTCTCCTTGTCGACGCAGTAGACCGTGTTGGTTGTGAGTTTCGCGAGGTAGTTGCAGTAATACCCGGGTCCGCAACCAAGCTCGGCAACTACGTCCCCCTTAGATATAAGGCTGGGGAGGAACTTCCACGGATCTTCGACCTTTTTTCTGAAAGGAGAGAGGAAGTGTGACAAAGTAATCTAGATTACACTGAAACTCAGTATATAATAAACCTTTTCATTAGAAAAAACCTTACTGGCCATCTCCCTGAGCTGTCTCGGGACTTCTGCGTCCAAGGGGTTAGTCAATTTGAAGTACTTGTCCGAAAAGTACACAACTACACCTATCGTAAACCCCAAGTCCTTTACTGCCTTATTTAGCTCGTCAACAGCTTTACTTACGTCGTTGGCTGGAACCATGTTTATCACTAACCCATACAGCTCCCCGTACCTTGGTTCAATAGAGCTCCTTATCAGCGGGACCACTTCGTGTAGGGGCGAGACGTAATCCTTCACGACCACCACCTTGTCCCTCTCCTCGGGGTGGCAAGAGTGGAATATCCTCCTCTCCACCTCTACTACGTCCTTTAGCCCGAACCTAGGGGCGTCAAAGACGTAGACGTCGTAGTCCTTGGAGGTATACCTAGAGTAGACCTCCTTGAACCTGTCAACGAGCTCCTTGTCGGTGACCAGGCGAACGAACTCGTAGTTGCTGTAAAAGTCCTCCGAGAAGAGCTTGATCACGTCCATACTCTCGGAGCCGAAGTTTAGGCTGAGGACGCTCGCGCTAGTGCCCTTGATTATCGACCCGACTAGCCCTTCCCTTATCCCAAGGAGGGAAGAGAAGCCTAGGGGATCGCCCTCTATTAACAAGACCCTCTTACCCAACTCAGCCAGCGCCCTACCCACGTTAAAGGCGACAAAGGACCTCCCCTGCCCTCCCTTGTGGCTGTGAAATGACAGCCTAATCGAGCATCACCGGAACAGATTGAGTTAAGAGAAGGAGGATAAAAAGATTCTTCAAGGAGTATTAAATCACTTTACGATAACTAATGTCTTGGTTCTCAAAATGCCACAACGAAAGCATGTGCAGGAGCCCATCAAGGCCCTAAGTCACACTAACGCTAGTATCCCAAATGCCACCACGAAGGCCAGGCTCGACCAGTAGGCCAAGTTATGCCAAAAGGTGTTCCTCAGCTCCCCCATTACCTTCTCATTATTTGCCAACACCCCCATCACAACTGCTGGCCCTATGAGCACGAAGACGAAAGCCACTAACAGGTTTAGCACCGCGTTTAGCATATCCGAGGCGGGGAGGACTAGGGAAACTACGAGGGCCGGTACGCTTTCCAACGCGTAAACCAGAAATGCCCTGTCCCTCGGTATTCCCAATGCCTCCAAAAGCCCCCACGCGCTCCCCAGCGAGATGACGACCAGAGCAAGGAACCCGGCGCTCGCCAACCCTATACCGAAGATCAAGGGGGAGTAGGCCCCGGCTATCGCGGAAAGGGCGTCCTCCAGATCCCTGGCCGAGACCAAGTTCGTGGAGGGGTCTATCCCCGCAACAGCCATCTCGACCAACGCCATGAGCCCCTCAGTTGCCAACGCCCCCACTAAGGTCTCTTTCCTAACGTGGGACACGGCCTCCAGTTTGTCACATGCCTTAACTATGCTCATTGCCTTGACCTTCTCCGCAGTGGCTGAGGCTTGGAAGAAGAGCATGAACGGCATAATCACAGCCCCCACGTTAACGGCCAGCAGGTATAGGAACTCTGGGGAGGGTATAAAGTAGAAGGGGGTGTACGGCTTAATGCCCCTAACCGCTAAGTTTAGGGCAAAGGCTACCACCATCACGGACGAGGTCAATAGGAGGTACTTCTCCGCTTGAAGGTACTTCCTCTTTGTCACTATGAAGATGTGGAGAAGGAAGACCATGAGCACCGACACTGCCGGAGGTATACCCACCATGCTGAGCCCTATTGCTATGCCTAGGTACTCCACCACGTACGTCAAAACGTCAGTTAACCACATGGGGACGGTGAGCAATACCGCCATCCTCCCGCTGTAGTTCTCCCTTATGATCTCGCCAAGTCCCTTTCCCGTCGCTACACCAATCCTCCCAGAGACCTCCTGGACGAAGTAGAGGGGGATTGCCAATAGGAGGAGGAACCACACTAACCCGTACTTGAATACGGCTCCTGTCTCCGCTGCCCCCAAGGTGCTACTGGCGTCCATGTCCGCCATCATAACGAGCCACGCTGGACCGAAAAGCCTCAAAAACCGCAAATTACGACTCGTCGAAAACCAATTACGCCCCATCGTAAATAGATAAATAAACTGGAACTTATAAGTATTACCACTTACACTTTAGCCTACTGGAGGTCCTTGATTCACGCTGGAAAACCTCGAGGAAACTGTATTATCCACGTAGTATTAGACTATGGCTATGACTGAGAGGGCTCTCAGTTCCCCTGTAAAGAGGAGGGTCTTAGCTTTCCTAAAGGAGAACGGACCCTCGACGTTTAAGGAAATAAAGGACAACGTCCGAGCCTCCACTGACTCACTGAAGCTGGCGTTGTCTGACCTTGAGGCAGAGGGGCTCGTGAAGAGATGGAAAGGTAAAATATCCTTAACTGAAGAAGGGGAAAGGTTAGCAGAAAAAATAAGTTAGCCTTGTGGCCTCTTCCTTAAGGCTAGCGCTATCCCTACAACCCCAACTATCAAGGCAATCACGGCAAGTACTCCTACGTCGGAGAGGGCCGACTTCACGCCGTTTAGGTTGTTGTTCAGTGAGGCTATGCCGGAGCTCAACGTCGACGCGTTGGACGCTAGGCTCTCCTCAAGGCTGGTAAGCTTGGTGGACAAGTTCTGGTACTTCTGCGAGAGGTTGGAGTACCCCTGGGAAAGGGAGGACAGCTCGTTGTTGAAGTTGACGAGGACGCTTGAGGAAGAGCTCATCCCATCAGCTTGGACTGCCACGAAGGTCAAGTTATACGTCCCGTCTGGGTAGCTAGCTGTGTCCAAGGTGTAGGTGAAAGTGCCGTTGCCAGTAAACGTGGCCAGCCTTGCCCCGTCCAAGTAGAGGTAGTCCTTTGCCACGTCATCCCCTGTAATGGTTACCTTTACTGTTACGTTACCAGTCAAGTTTGAAGCCTCGCTAGGGGAAACGAAGCTCACAGTAGGTAGGGCAGGAGATATGCCGTTCAGCACAGACTGGGAGTAGGAGATAGACGAATTAACTAGTTTAATCCCTTCCACGTCTGAGCCCATGACCACTACCTTAGAGTTGACGAAGGTAAGTCCACTTCCCTGGACCTGGTAGAGCAACACATCGGAGTTGTAGAAGGTCACGTCACTAGCGTTGGAGTCCACCACCTTTACCTGCCCCTCAACAGTGTCGTTGTACATCACGTCGTCCATCAGCGTTACGTTGCCTGCTATCATGTCTTTAACTAGGTAAGCGTAGTAGGACTGGAAGCCATCTAACGTCTTCCCCTCTATTTCCGTGTAAGGTAACACGTAGAACGTCTTCGCATGGCTCAAGGCCGTAGAAGTGGGGGAACCCAAGCTAGATACTCCAGTAATCAGGATCTCGAAGGGAGCGCCATAGTAGTAAACCCCTTGATCGTAAGTGAGGTTCCCTGGGGACTCCGCAGAGGGCAGGGTGAAGTTCCCCTCCCATTGCCCAAGCGTGGCGTTATACCACAGCGGGACCTCTAGGATTTGACTGATGGTCGAGTACTGGCCGGAGAGCTGTTGTGGGTATACCGTGGCCGAGAACATGCCAAAAGTGACTGGAGTGCCGTTAGAGTAGGTCACGTCTGCAGTGAACTCAACCGTCTGCCCCTCATAGGCGTAATTCGTTACTTTGACGTTAACCAAGGACTGGGGGCCAACGTAGACCTCTCCGTAGAAGAACCCAGTAACGTTCTCGCCCAGCGTTATCGAATCGTAGCTTGCGTTGAGGAAAACCATGTAAAGCCCGGAGGTCACGTTAGGTACGTATAAGTAACCTAAGTACTCTATTCCATTGAAGGGAATACTTGCAGTACTTACTACTTTCCCAGAAAGGCTCACTAGTTCTGCTGTTATGTTGGAGCCTACTTCTATGTTGTTAGATACTGGAAGTCCGTTTTGTAGAGAGGTGCTCTGACCCGTTTGTACAGGGGGTACCACGTTGCCCTCAACAAGTAGGTATTGCCCTGGGTATACAGCCCCAGGCTCCGCTATCACTTGTGGAAGAACGAAGAGGGATTGCAGGTAGATCCCGTTGGTGAACGACACATAACCGAAAGCGTTGGTAGCAGAGATGTACAGATCACCTACTGGTAGCTGTGGTAGCAGAGATACCCAAATTAGGCCAGGTAACCCTAATGTGGCGCCGCTGACTGGCGTAAGAGTAATGTTGTTAACTAGGGAATACTCGTTTTTCAGCGGGTTGTAATAGTAGATGTTCACAGTCACAGGGGACGTGGCCTGCTCCCCGTAGACGTTCGTTACGTTGGCTACTACTGGCGTAGGAAGGCCAGTGTAAACTGGGATAAAGGTCATTGGGAAGAGGAACTGTACATAATATCCGCTGAAGGTCTCGAAGAAGCCCTTTCCACTCAACCCGTCAGATGTCCCATAAACATTTACGAAGAGTACGCCGTTAGCGTCGCTGGGTAGAGTGACGTTGGCTGTCCACATACCTAGGGATGGGCTGTAAACTAACGGAACTATGGTCAAGTTGCCCTCAGTCGACTCGACTGCAGCGTAGAACTTCCCGGAGGTGACCTCAGTGCCGTTGTTCGTTACGTTAGCCAGCACCCTCATTACTTCCCCTGGGAAGAACTCCACGGGAGTCTGCCCAGTAGCGTTCTCCACGTTTACAACCACACTTAGGGACGGCTCCCTTTCCACTTTACTTGCATACCATGCCAACTCCCCTACGTTGAGGGTGCCCCAACCGGTAACTAGGTTGTATCCAAAGCTGGCAGTCCACGGTATGTTGTAACCAAAAGTGATTGGGTTGAACACCTTGCTGTAGGTGGAGGAGTTGTAAGCCAGCTCGTAGAGCATGGGGTTCACGTTTCCTAGGCTACTGTTGACGTAGTCCATCACCAACGTTAGGAGTCCCGCAGTTAAGGGCGAGGCCTCACTGGTTCCACCAGTTATAAAGGTCTGGTTGCCAGGGAAGACTATGTAGATCCCAGGGTAAATGTTGGCATTTGCAGATATATCTGGGATCTCCTTGCCGTTGGGGTAGCTACTAGGAGTCGTCAGCGACCACTGATAGAAGGGCTTAGGCTCTATCTCGCTTATCCCTCCAGTTGAACCTCCGTAGTTTACGTCGTTAGGCACGAAGCCGTAGTTGGACCACGCTGTCTGGTAGCTTGACCCTGGGAACTGGACATAGGTGGTAGTTCCTCCCACAGCAGTCACGAAGGGAGAGGTGGCAGGATAGCCAACTGTGCCTAGAGGACCGTTGCTGTACCCTGAGCCACCTGCGTCCCCACTGCTTGCAAGGAATGTTATGCCCTCAGCGTTGCCCATAGCGTAGTACACGTCTGTCTCCACTACGCACGCGTAGAACGCTTGTGCGTTGAACAGGCTAAAGAACGACTCTGGAATGGAAAAGCTCTGCGAAACTACGTTGACGTTGTCGAGACTGTCTATCTCCGCTATTATGGAGGCCAATGGTAGGGCACCGTTTGCAATAAATAGGGTGATGTTTGCCTCAGGGGCCATAGTGTGGGCAATCTCCACGTCTAGGCTTATCTCCCCTGCCCAGCCCGTGGTTATTCCGAGGTTGGGGTTGTAGGGGCCTATAGGTACTACCTTAAAGCTGGGCGGGTTGGGGAGGCCAGTTACCTTGTCGTAGTACACTAATTGCTGGTATATGTAAGGGTCACCGAAGAAGTCGAGGATGCCTATTGCCCTTCCCTGTCCCTCGTCGCCCTTGGCGTAGAGCGCTGTGGCGTTGTAGACCTTTTGCAGGGCAGTGCCCCAATAAGCCTCTATGGGGGCAGTGTAGTTAGGTACGGGCGGGCTCAACACGTCCTTCTGTGTGACCAAGGTGGTCGGGTGGGAGAACACTATCTCGCTCACATTACTTGAGTAGATAAACCCTGGAACTCTAGGCACCCCATAGGCGGAGTAATAGGATACTGTACCGTTGCTAAAGACCTCATACGACACTCCCAGGTACTTGTGGACTTGGGCCACAGTGCCTTCTGCTACTATGACTGAGTCAGAGGCAGTAAACAGAACGTTGAAGCCGTCCTGCTTCAGCTGGTTTAAGACGTACTCGTATGTTTGCACTGGGTAGAAGAGCTTCTCCACCTGCTGTTGCGATAGGAACTTGTGGTAGAGGGGAGAGGAGGGGTTAGACACAGCCTCGGCGTAGTAGAAGAGGTACCCCTCGTTCTTTAAGGGTAAGAAGACCGCAAATACCACGTTGGTGTCGGAGCTTAGGGTTCCCACTACTTTGAAGCCGGAGAGGTGGACCTGCAGGGTTGTCCCAGATACCCCTGTAGAGCCTAGAGGTACTGAACCTAGTATTCCCAAAATAACCAGAGTTGTTAAAAATATAGAGTACCTAAACTCCATATAACTAGCTCGGGGCTTAACTAAAAAAATTTACATGATCTTTCAAAAGTGTTTAGGCAAAATATCTTAAATAAAAGTTTTTGTCGAGTTTGTGGGCAGGCCTTCCATCACCCCTCCAAACTAGGAGTATTAGCTCGCTTTCTCCTCGTCAAGTATCCTCTGGTAGAGCGATCCGATAACGGATGAATTTTCCAATAAACCTACGCCTCACTACAGCGCTGAGGTGGCAGTTCACAGATCAACTGGTCATCTTCCTAACCTGCAGCACCACAGGAGACAACGTCTGCTAAAATGAACGCATGCACGCAATTAGGAGGTTCTCACAATTTAATACTCCAAGAAAAAGTGTGTTTTTATTTTTCAAATGAAAAACGTGGTTAAAAATAAAAAGGGCAATATTATAGAAGGTCTCTTTTTAAACAAAGAAGTCGTAAATTGTGTATGGATAGAGTTCAGAACCTTTTTATAAACGGAGAGTGGGTAAAGCCCTCCTCTGACGAGTACCTCAATAAGTACAACCCGAGCACTGGGGAGCTCTACGGGAAGTTCGCCTCCGCGTCTAGAGAAGACGCAGACAGGGCAATCGACGCTGCATACGAGGCGCAAAAGAAGTGGGAGAAGTTAACTTCAGTGGAGAGGAGCAAGTACTTGTACAGGCTAATAGACCTCATAAGGGAGAGCAGGGAGGAGTTGGAAAACCTCCTAATGGACGAGGTAGGGAAACCGAGAAAAGAGGCAGCGCAAGAGGTAGACGGAGTAATAGACCAACTCCAGTACTACGCCGAGTTCGCCAGGAAGATAACCGGGGACGTAGTTGAGGGAACAAAGCCGGAGAGGGTGATCTTCCAGTACAAGGTTCCCTACGGCGTAGTCTTGGCCATAACCCCCTGGAACTTCCCGGCTGCAATGATAGCGAGGAAAATAGGCCCCGCCTTGATAACTGGGAACACTGTTGTGCTCAAGCCGTCGTCGGACACCCCACTCGTAGCCGGTTGGATAGTGGAGAAGGTCAGGCAAGCCGGCTTCCCTCCTGGGACAGTTAACTTGGTCACCGGGAAGGGAAGCGTTATAGGAGACTACTTGACCTCCCACAAGAAAGTGGCTGTGATAACTTTAACTGGTGAGTCTAGGACAGGGGTGCAGGTGATGAAGTCGGCCTCTTCCATAATGGCCAAGGTGATCCTGGAACTTGGAGGGAAGGCGCCGTTCATAGTCTGGAAGGACGCAGACCTTGAGCTGGCCGCCAAGGTGCTAATGTGGGCCAAGTATTGGAACGCCGGACAGTCCTGCATAGCTGCGGAGAGGCTCTACGTACACGAGGCCGTGTACGACAAGTTCCTACAGCTCTTCATGGAGAAGACGAGGCAACTGAAGATAGGTGAACCTAGGTCGAGCGACATGGGGCCCTTGATAAACAGCCAGCAGTGGAATAAGGTGTCAGGCTTCGTGGTGAGGGCTGTGGCACATGGGGCCCAGATACTATATGGAGGTAAAAAGCCAGAGCTCCCGGACAGGTACTCCAAGGGGTTCTTCTACATGCCCACAATACTCACCAACGTGACGCAGGACATGGAGATCTTCAGGGAGGAGATCTTCGGCCCCGTTATCGGCGCAATGAAGGTCTCGGACGACTTCGACGAAGTCATAAGGCTGGCGAACGACTCAGACTACGGGCTTGCCTCTTACTTGTTCACAAGGGACGTGTCGTTGGCCATGAAGGCGGCCAGGGAGATCAAGTTCGGGGAGCTCTACGTCAACATGCCCGGTCCAGAGGCAACACAAGGGTACCACACTGGGTTCAGGCTATCGGGACAAGCTGGGGAGAACTCCAAGTACGGCGTAGAGGAGTACGTAAAGGTGAAGAACGTGTACGTCGACTACAGCAAGGACCCCACTGAAGGAGAGGTCATACCTCCTTACACGTGATTTTTAAATTTTCTTTGCTATGTTTTCTTGTGAACGCCTCGGAGATCATAAGTATAGCCACTGACGTGGTTTACGTACTCTTCTTCCTTGTGCCCCTAATCTTTTACCTTATGATGATAAGGGCAAATCTCTACTCTAGGAAGAAGGTGAGGAAGACCGCTTACATCCCCGCTGTGAGGTGGGAAGACGTATTTGACAGGAGGGAGGTAAAGGAGAGACTAGAGAAGATAGCGGAGGAGGTGAGCAAGGGGAGGACTTACGGGGTCATCCTATTTGGCCCCCCTGGCACTGGGAAGACCATGATGGCCAAGGCCCTGGCCAATAAGATGGAGTGGAACTTCTTTGAACTTAAGGCCAACGACGTCTTAAGCAAGTGGTATGGAGAGAGCGAGTACTTGCTCTACTCCTTCCTCAGCGAGGTAGAGAACAACGCGCCTGCGGTGCTCTTCATAGACGAGCTAGACGGGTTCGCCATGAGCAGGGAAGGGGAGATACACGAGGTAACGCACAGGCTGGTGAACATATTGCTCACTAAGTTGCAAGAGTTCCACGACAAGTCGCTGAAGCTCTTGGTCATAGGGGCAACCAACATACCGCAGGAGATCGACGAGGCCTTCCTGAGGCCAGGCAGGTTCGACGAAGTGCTGTTCGTCCCTCTGCCGGACGAAAAGGAGAGGGAGGAGATATGGAGAGGGTACGTCAAGCTTGAAGGGATAGACTACTCTCTGCTAGCTAAGAAGAGCTATAGATATTCCCCTGCAGACATAAAGCTAGTGGCAGAGAGAGTCCTCTCCGAGGTTAGCTCCCCCAAAACGGAGGACTTCCTCAAGTACCTAGAGGTATACAAGCCCTCAGTGTCGATATCCACTTTGGTGAAGTTCGAGACCATAGCCAGGAAGTACTCGAGGACTAAGATTAAGGTCCACTACTACGGCGTCCCTGACGTTAGGTGGGACGACCTAGGGGACCTTGAGGAGGTGAAGAAGGTGATAAGGGAGTCCATAGAGCTACCCTTGAAGAAAAGGGAGTTCGCCGAGAAGATCGGCATAAAGCCGGTAAAGGGCGTTTTGCTCTACGGCCCCCCTGGCACTGGGAAGACCAGCATAGCGAAGGCCTTGGCAAATGAGGTAAATGCGTCGTTCATAGTCATCTCCGGGGACGAAGTGTCCTCAGCGGGCCTCCTCAAGGCGCCGGAAATAATCTCAGAGAAGTTCAACATAGCTAAGGACAACGCTCCTGCTATAGTCTTCATCGACGAAGTGGACATGATAGCTAGGGCCAGGAGCTTCAACGAGTGGAGGAACGCGCTCACCCAACTCCTCACTGAGATGGACGGGCTCAGGAACTTCAGCGACATCATAGTGGTCGGAGCTACAAATAGGCCTTGGGATCTCGACCCCGCCATCTTGAGGCCGGGGAGGTTCGATAAGGTCATCTACGTCCCTCCACCAGACGAGGAGGGTAGGTTTAAGGTGCTCAAGGTGCTGATCAAGGGCCTAGAAGTTGACGACGAGACGCTTAGGGAACTGGCTAGGGCAACCCAGCTCTACACTCCTTCCGACCTAAAGCTTGTCGTGGAGGAAGTGAAGAGAGACCTACTGAGGGAGTCAGTCGAGACCGGGACTCTAAGGACGAGGGTCACAATGGACGACTTTAGGAAGGTACTTTCCAGGGTAAAGCCATCAGTGACGCAAGAACAGCTTAAGATGTACGAGAACTTCACGAAGAGGTAAAAAAGGGTTTTACTTTCTCCTCATTAAGACTACCGCCAAGACCGCTATAATTACCACTATGATCCCTATCACTGCGTACATCAGCGGGGACGAGGTGGCGGGAGTGGTTGAGGCGGATGGACTTGGAGATGTTGACTCAGAGGAAGAAGAAGTGCTTGTAGTTGTTACGGTGGACGTGGTTGAGGTAGATGGTGCAGTGGACTGAGAGGTAGTTGTAGTGGACGGTGCAGTGGACTGAGAGGTAGTTGTAGTGGACGTGGTAGAAGTCGCGGTAGACTGTGGCGAGTACAGCACGTAGTACGTCTGGGCAGGGTCCGTGAATACCTCGATGGTGTTGTTTACGATGAAGTAGTCGCTACTGTTTAAGGCGACAAAATTGCCGTTCTCTACCTCTACTACGATGATGTGTGACGTCTTCATTATCGGAGTAACGTTAAACAACACGTAACCGGTAGCGTTTACTTCGACCTTCTGTGCTACGTAAGTGGCCCCGTTGTAGGACACGGTTGTGTTGGTCACATTGACGGGCTTAACTTGCTTCACTACGCCGGTCTCGTTGTTCTTGAAGACCACTACGTAGGTGCCGGTGGAGTTTACGTATACCTTCACGAGGACTCCAAGCGTGTTTACGAACACTTCGTGGGTGAAGCTCACGTTAGCGGTGGTCTCCACGTCGTAGTGATCGGTCATAACTACAACTACCTTGTTCCCGTTTACGTTAACTACTCCAACGCTCAAGGGACTCTCAGCCAGGACACCGTTGACCTTTATTATCATTATGGAGGAGTACGCGATGTCGCTTACACCCCTCATGCCAATGAAGGAGGAGTTCAACAGTCCGTTGTTCACCTCCTTCTGGGAGAAGAAGTTGTCCTCCCTCACTACTGCAACCAGCGTGCCGTTAACGCCGTAGAAGGCTATCATAACGTTGTTCACGTTTCCGGAGTTGGAGATGCCGAAGTTCTGCCCATTGAAGTTGACGAGACTACTCGTTTCAAACTGCGCAGAGGCATTCCACACGATCGCAGGCAACAGCGTGCCGTTAAACCTTGCCAAGGTTACGTTGTACTTGCCTAGGGAGCTTATGTTTGTACCGTTTATCTCGGTCAAGAAGTTGTAGAACTCGTACTTCCTCGGTACGTTAGTGACTACAACTGACGTCTTAACGTGAGTGGTAACCTTGGCTACGCTCATCTGAAGTAGGTCTACAGTCGTGGATCCCTTCACGGCAGTGTTGTCCGAGACCTTTACGCTTACGTTATAGATGGACGTGCCGTTGGCGTACTGCAGGATCACGGTACCGGTGTAGTTAATGTAGGTGTACCCCTGGACTGTCCCTGCAGTGGACAGGAAGCCAGCCCAAGCCACTTGGGTTCTCCCGTCGGAGCTCACTAGTACTCTGATAAGCTGGGGGGAAGAAGATACTGTTATGAACATTCCGCCCTTGACCTCTACTGTGTAGTTCAGTGTCACTTGCTTGAGGCTCCCTTGGTCTAACACGTAAGTAGTGAAGTTCTCGTCCATCTTTATGACGTTACCTTGGTAATCGGTGGAGCTGAAGTTCTCAGATGAGACCATGTAGACTGTGTAGTTCTGCATTATTCCTGAATGGATGCCCATTATCGGCCCTGACATGGAAAAAGACCTGTATATTGAATCATACCTTGAATAGTATACCGTGTACGATACTTGGTGAGAAAACCCCTGGGCCATTACTCCTACTAGCGATAGCCCAAACAAGGCTAAGAGGAGGGCTGAGGTTACCCTTAGTTTTGTTTCCATATTCGGAGATAACATGTTCCAGATATTTAAGGATACAACGTAGAACACCTAGTTTCACTTGGAGTTCCCGCTTAGGAACAAGGCTTACCGTACCCTCCTCCTCCTGGCGACTCCAGGACTACCTCGTCCCCCGGTTCCAGAGTTACCGTGAACTTGCCGGGCATTTCGTCTACCTTATCCTTCCTCCTTATGACCGCCCTTCCCTGCTTTCCCGCTTCTCCTCCTTCTAGGCCCCACGGCCCCTTCACAAATCTATCAGCAATCAAGGACATGGTTGTCCTCTCTAATACCTTGAAGCTCCTCACTATTCCGTCCCCTCCCCTGTATTTTCCCTTACCGCCGCTTCCCTCCCTTACGCGGTAGGAGGTGAAGAGCAGTGGGTAGTTCTTCTCTGCAACTTCTATTGGCGTGTTTAACGTGTTTGTCATGTTGTTCTGCACAGCTGATACTCCGTCCTTGAAGGGCCTAGCCCCACTGCCACCCCCTATTGTCTCGTAGTACGACCAGAACCTCCCGTTCCACATCCCGCCGAGCATAACGTTCATCATGGTCCCGGAGCTGGCTGCGGGCACTCTTCCTGGGAGTGCCTTTGACAGGGCTAGGAAAGTGACGTCGGCTACCCTCTGGGAGGTCTCTACGTTTCCCCCTCCCACTGCCGATGGCTTCCTCGGGTTCAGGAGGCTACCCTCCTCCGCCACAACCTTAACAACGGAGTAGAAACCCTCGTTAGTGGGGACTTCTCCTACCATTGACCTAACTGCAAAGGAAACTGCGGAGTAAGTGACGCCTAGGACGGCGTTTAACGGTCCCTCCACCTGCTTGTCTGTCCCAGTGAAGTCCGCTACCACTCCGTCCTCCCTCACCTCTAGGCTAAGCCTTATCCTCAGGAAGCCTTGGCCCCACTCTAGGACGTCCTCGGCTTCAAACCTCCCCTTCCTCCACTCCCTTATCCTCGACAACGCCATCTCCCTGCCGTAGCTTATCGAGGCCTCCCAGCTTTCCTTCACGTTTTCGTATTTCGAGAATAACTCTCTTACCCTGGCTATCCCGACCTTGTTAGACGCTATCTGGGCGTTTAGGTCGCCAACTGAGAAGTCCGGGACCTTGAAGTTCTCCCTAACGAACGAGATCACCTCCTTGTTGACCTCCCCCCTCTTTACCAGCTTGGTTGGTGGTATAACGACGCCCTCCTCGTATATTGTCCTAGCGAATGGGTTGAGACTACCGGGCATGGGTCCACCAACGTCTACGTGGTGGGCCTTGTTGACTACGTACCCTACTAACTTCCCCCGGTGAAAGATGGGGGCCAAGAGACCTACGTCGTTTAAGTGGGTCCCTGAGATGTAAGGGTCGTTAAACACCACCATGTCCCCGTCCTCCAGCTCCATACCCTCCCTCTCAAGGAAGGAGAGGACGTTCTGCACGCCCACCTTGAACGAGCCCAAGTGCACCGGTATGTGCTCTGCCTGCGCGACTATCTTACCATCCTCGTCCACAATTGCGCAACTGTGGTCCATCCTTTCCCTGATGTTTGGGGAGAACGCTGATCTCTTTAGCGAGGCTCCCATTTCCTCAGCTATGTACACTGAGGCCCTGTGAACCAGCTCCCACCTCATCTCCAACACCTCAGAGCCCCCATCTTCTCTACCCTAGCCCTCCACCCTGGCCTCAGGACGGTGGTCGAGCTGTACTCCTCGATGACTGCAGGCCCCTCAATTTCAAAGCCCATGGGCAACGTTTCCCTTACGTAAACCGGGACCTCCTGCCAGGAGTCGAACATCACCTCACGGCTACTTACTGAAGGCGTACAGTAAGTGGGAGGGTCTGGCATTCTCGGCCTCCTCGTCCTCCTCACAGCGAATACCCTTATGGTCACCACCTCTATCGGCCTGTCTAGCTTAAACCCGTACGTAGACTCGTGTTTCCTCTCGAACTCCTCCTTGAGCTTGTTCACGTCATTGATTTGGACTGTGAGCTCCCACCCCTGCCCCTCGTACCTCACGTCAGCGTACCTCAGGAAGTAGTCCACTTCCCCGAGCCTCTTTGCCAGCTCCCTCTCTAGCTCTTGGAAGTCCCTCTCCAGATCATTTGGAAAGGACTTCCGGGCCTCGAACTTCTTGTCGGCGAAGAGCATACCCATTGCGCTGAAGAGGCCAGGCTGGGGTGGGACTATTACTTGCCTTATCCCCAGCTCCTCAGCTATTTCCAGCGCGAACTGTGGCCCTGCGCCACCAAAGGCGAAGAGCGTCATGGTGGATGGGTCGATCCCCCTCTCCACTGTTACCAGCCTTATCGCCCTGGCCATTTCCAGTACTGCAAGCCTCAAGGCGTTCAAAGCGACCTCCTCTGGGTCTCCTAGGGCTGAGAGCCCCATTAGGGCCAAGTCCTTCCTCAACGTCATCTGCCCTGAGAGCAACCTCTCCCCTATCCTCCCTAAAACTAGGTTGGCGTCAGTCAAGGTAGGGCTCTTCCCTCCCTTACCGTAGCTCATTGGGCCTGGGTCTGCGCCAGCGCTCGTTGGGCCTACCCTTAAAGCCCCAGCCTCGTCCCTCCATATGATAGTACCGCCGCCCGCTGAGACTTCCACCAAGTCCACGAAGGGAAACCTAACTGGGTAGCCGGAGCCCTTGACTATCCTGCCGTAGTGGGTCCTCCCCCCGACCTCGTACTCAGTAGTAACGTTGACCTCGCCATTTATCACTGTCCCAGCCTTGGCAGTGGTACCCCCCATGTCGAAGCTTATGGCGTTGTCGATTCCCAACTCCCTGGAGAAAGCTTGAACTCCCACAAGCCCCGCGGCGGGGCCAGACTCTATGATCTGTATTGGCCTCTTGGAGGCCTCGCTGGAGTCCACTAGCCCGCCCGAGCTCGCCATGACGTAGAGCTTAGCGTTGTACTTTGCCATTACTCCCTCCAACGCGTTTAAGTACCTCGACACTATTGGCATTAGCACTGCGTTGACTACCGTCGTGGACGTCCTCTCGTACTCCCTGGGTTCAGGGGCTACTTCGCTCGAGACGCTCACGTACTTAAAGTACTTCTCGGCTATTTTCTTAGCCTTGACTTCGTTTTTAGGATTAGTGTAGGAGTGAAGGAAAGAAATGGCTAAGGCTATAGCGACCTTTGACGCTTCCTTTGCTAGCTCCTCGGCCTCCCTCTCGTTCAAGGGGACAAGCACCTTGCCCTCTGCGTTCACCCTTTCCTCCACTTCCAACCTCAACTCCCTTGGGACGAGTGGCTTGGGTCTCTCGAAGTACGGGTTGTAGAGCTCTGGCCTGTTTTGCCTGCCTATCTCTATTACGTCCTTGAAGCCCTTTGTAGTCATCAAGGCAACTGGGGACAACTCCAAGTTGATTTGCCCTAGAAGGGCATTTGTAGCTACGGTGGTAGCGTGGACTACTTCCGTGAGCTTCACGCCCATCTCCTCTATCCCTTGGAGCAGGCCTTCCTCAGGGGCCTTGGGCGTGCTAGAGAGCTTGTAAAACCTCACGTTACCGTCGTCGTCAACGTAGACTAGGTCTGTAAATGTCCCGCCTATGTCTACTGCAAGCCTCACAAGTAAAAAATGGCGTTGTGCCCATTAAGCTTATATAGCCTTTCTGAGGGGTTCGCTTACCCCGACAGAGGTCTCCTCCAATTGCATCCTCCTAGTCTCCTTGACGAACCATAACGACACTAAGAACGCGACCAGACTAGTAGTGGCGAAGACCTCGAGGGAGGTGGAGAAGCCGAGTTCCTTGGTCATCTGGGGGAAGTAGTATACCCCGAGCACTGCCCCAACCCTACTCACTGCAGTCGCAAACCCCTGCCCAGTTGACCTTACTGACGTGGGGAAGAGCTCCGTGGGATAGAAGAGCGTCACTGCCCCTGCCCACTGCTCCAACGCCACAAATGCCATGAAGTAGGGAACCAGTACTGGCCCGACTATCTTCGTAAATGCGCCCAAGTATAGCAGGAAGGCCATGGAGCCCAGTCCCACTAGCATTACCCCCCTTCTTCCTAACCGGCGGTCTATTACTGTCACAGCGACGAGGTAACCGGCTAGAGACGCCAAGGAGATCAATATGGTGCCGTATATCACACTGTAGTAGGACGGGAACGCGAACTCCTTGAGTATGTAGGGATAGTAGAGCCCTATGCCATAGGCAGCAACGTCGAAGAGAAACCACACGGCAGAGGTAACTACGGCCACTATCAACAGTGTCCCCTTAAAGATGTCCAAGAAGCCGTGTGCCCCCTTTGACTCCAGCTCCCTGGGTACCTCGGCATTTACCTTCCCCACGTATACTAGCCACCTTGGGGACTCGAGTAGCTTTATCCTAGCTATCACTATTGGGACTGAGATTATTGAGCCTAGAAGGAAGACGTACCTCCAGAAGTAGGGGCCAGCTGGTAGGAAGAGCAAGTTGGCAACGTTAGCAAGCAACGCCCCAACCCAGTACATGGCCACTGCGCCCACTAGGTACTGTCCCCTGCTCCTTGAGGGGGAGACCTCCGACAGCAGGGTACTGCTTATGGGGTAGTCCCCTCCGATTCCTACGCCTAGGAGTAGCCTAGAAGAGAAGAGCTCGGCGAAGTTCTCGGACAACGCCGAAGTAAGGGCAAACACGAGGAAGAAAAACAAGTCGATGCCCATTAGCTTCTTCCTGCCTACCCTGTCGGAGAGCCTTCCCAAGAGAAGGGAGCCAATTATCATTCCGATAAGGGATGAAGACACAACGAGCCCCAGCTGTGCTGAGCTTAAAGACATTTCCTTCTGGATGAATGGCTCGGCAAAGGAGATCACGGACAGGTCGTAGCCGTCTAGCAGAAAGCCAGAGGAGGACACTAGAAAAGCCCTGGCCTTGTCCTTAGTTGGTATGGTATCGAAGTAACCCATGGGTTTATGTTAACTTAAATTACTTAAAAGCCTTCATTACTATAACTATAGTTCACCTCTTTGCCCCGACCACTACTAGCCCAGCCCCTATTACAAAGATTATTATCAAAAGCGCGAAGTTCAGCCCAAAGCTGACGTCCTCGGCGATTACAGTGTACTTCAGCGTCACGGGGTGGGTAGTATTGTTGATTACCACGATGCTACCGTTGTAACCTTGGACTACGATGTCGTTCCCCTCCCTTATCACTATCAAGTTGTGGAAGGAGAAGTCCACAGGGGTTACATCGTGAAAAAGTACGACAGAAGGTTGGTCTACCTTAAAGTTGAAAGTCTCGTTTGGATTTAACACGTTAGTTATGGGCTTTATGCCCGTGTACACGTAAATTACGGCAAAGATGGACAACACCATAAGGGCAAAGCCTAAGATTACGTAGCTCTTTTTCATTCTCCTCTTATAATCGCTAATTTTACATTATAAAAGTTGTCACTCCTCAACCCCAGGGACCTTGAAGTTTACCTTGATGGCGTTAAGTGCGCCCCACATAGCAGCCGCGTTCTCCGAAACCACGGGCATCTTGAGGTCTTCCCTTAAATACTTTACCGCCTCATACGTGGACAAGGCAGTACACGCTATGTAGACTGCGTCTGCCTTAAGCACTTCTTGTAAGTTCCTCTTCACGAGTCTGTAGATTGTAAAGACGGGGGTGTTGGATATGTCCACTCCCTTTACCTTCCCTAGCCCGTCGTATCCTGTCACTTCGAAGCCGTTCTCCCTTATCCACGAGACCTCCTCCAAAGTCCTCTCCTTAACGTAGGGTGTGCCAACCCAGACCTTTTTGGCGCCCAACTTCTTAAGGAGCTTCACCACCTCTTCCTCTGGGATTACCACGTTGCCTATAGCCTTCCTTATCACGTGGGCGTGTTTGTGGGTACCGTAAGTCCTGCCGTAAACTACGACGTCGGACACCTCCTCTAAGAGGTGGTACGCCTCCCTGAGTTCCCTTTCGAACTCCTCTGGGTCTGAGGGTTCACACCCTCTCGTAGGCCTCATCCTAGTTACGTGAATGGTGACGCCCTCTGGGGTCATCTTCCATAGGTCGTACTCCATACCAGCGTTGTTTGCGGGCAATATTACGCCTATCCTACCTCTTCCTCCAGGCATGGGAAAAGATAAATTGCGTCAAATTAAACCTTAGCTGTGGACTTGAGGAAAAGGGTCATCAAGGAAGTCAATGACTTCTTCCAGTACCGTAGGGCTGGAGATGACGAAATACTGGAGGAGGCCCTCTCCAACCTGGAGTACGAGAAGGGGAAGGTGAGAATAAGGGATCAAGTTGTTAAGGTGGAGAGGAAAAGGGATGCGTTAGGCGTCTTCTTGGCTAACGTGCCTTATGCTGTGTTGGGCGAGGGAGAACTGCACTGGGACTTGCCGGAAAAAGTGGTGAAGGTGCAGTCGGACGCCTTAAAGCTCTTGGAAATGGGGGGGCTAAACGAAGTGGCTACACTGGAAGCTTACCTAGTCATGGAAATGTCCCTCAGATCGCTTTACTCTGAGTGGCTAGGGGACGTGGTGATCATAAGGTACAAGGGTAAGGCGGTGAAGGTAAAGGACTTAGACTACAGGAGGTTAAAGCTCTACATCCTCAGAAAGGGGTGGAGCAAGTACAAGGTAAAGGTAAACAACGAGACGTTCCCCTACTCCCAGGGTTCCCTGTTGGCGTGGGCCGAGAGGTTCATGGACAGGAGGACTAGCCTCGTCTTTAGGCTGTCAATAAACGTGAGGAACTTGCTTGCCCACGGTGAGGTAGAGTGGAGGCTCTTCCCCACGTTGGAGACAGTGAAGTCCGCGTCGCACGCGTCTTGGTTACTGTTCCAGAAGCTCAGGGAGGGCTAAGCTTCAAGCCAGGAAGTAGACCTCCCCGTCCACTTTAACCTTCTTCACTGGAGTACCGTACAACTCGGTGAGCGTCACGTCGTCCACGTCCCTTGGGCTCCCCTGGAACACCACCCTGCCTTCCTTCATTAGGATTGCCCAAGAGGCCACCCTCAGGAAGTGTAAGTCGTGGGTCGCCACTATGAAGGTCTTTTTGACCTCCCTAAGCACTTTTACGACCTTTGCCGAGTTCCTCAAATCGAGGCCAGAGGTGGGCTCGTCCATGATCACGAGATCACCCTCAGCTAACGCCTTGGCTATTAACGTCAACTTCTTCTCCCCAGTACTTAGGGTTGAGAAGTCCCTCTCAAGGAAGTCCCTGAGGTTCAAGTAGTCAACGTAATCCAAGTATTCCTCTAGCCGACTCCCTCCTCCTGAGAGGAGGACGTCTATTACCTTCATTTGGGCGTTGAAGAACTCTGCAGGGACGTAAGACCTCTCTCCCTCCACTTTTAGCTCTCCTCCCATGGGCTTTACCATGCCTATTATTGTCCTCAGCAACGTGGTCTTTCCCGACCCGTTTGGGCCCAGGATCAAGTTTACCCCGTCCTTTAGCTCAACTGTAACGTTGTCAAGAACCAACTTGTTTGAGAGCCTTACCTTAAGCCCCCTGATTAGCAACTCCCCTCACCAGGGCGTACACTATCACCGGGAAAGCAAGGATTGCTGTTATTGCGGTAATGGGTATCTTCACCCCTAGGGCTCCGTCCGACACCACGTTACTCAGGAGCAAGGTGGAGGCCCCTAGGAGGGCGGAAAAGGGCACTAGGGACGTTGCGCTACCGCCGACGAACCTCCTTATAACGTGGGGGACTACTATGCCCACGAAGCCCACAATTCCTACTTGGGAAACTATGAAGGCAGTAACAAGGCTGAGCATGACTACCCAGAATACCCTAAACCTTGATGGGTTGACTCCACGGGCGTAGGACATCTCGTCGCTTATTGAGACTAGGTCTATCCTCCTAGCGTTGGCAACGCCAACTGAGAGCAAGACGGAAAAGAGTAGCGCTAGCGTTACGACGTATTCCCAGCCAATAACTTGCACGTCTCCCAGTAGCCAGAACGTCAGGGGTGGTACTTGCGGGAAGCGAAGCTCTATGAGGGTGAGCATTATGGTTATGAGAGAGGAGAAGAGGTAGGACACAACTACTCCTCCGACCACTATCCCGTACACGCCCCCTCTCCTCCCTATGGCTATGGTCACGAGAGTTGAGAACAGGGCGAAGACGAAGGCCACTAGCGGTGAGAAGTAGATTACCCAGTTAAAGGGGAGACCAAACGCCAAAAGGAAATACGCAAGCACTGCGCCGAAAGCTCCTCCTGAGGCCGTACCGGTGATGTAGGGGTCTACGATAGGGTTCCTCAGAAGTAGCTGGAGGACTGCCCCTGAGACAGCAAGGGACGCCCCTATTAGCGCTGCCGAAACTACCGTGGGCAACCTTATGTCAAGGAGGATCTCCTTATACACGCCGTGGGGAGCAAAGAGCTCTTTTGGAGGAATGTAAACTGAGCCGTAAAGCGTAGCCAAGAGGAAAGAGAGGGCTAGGAAAGAGAACAGGAAAAAGACCTTTGCTTTCTCCATCTAGAACACCGGCAGTGAGGGCCTCAAGTTCTCCTTAACCCACTCCGTGCTTACAAAGCTGGGGGTCTCTCCCTGTATAATCTCTTTCATCATCTCCACCCCGTACACTGCCAAGGGCCCTGGTTCGTTGAGGAGGTCAGCAGGTAGGTTGTCTGAGAGCACGTAGATCCTCCCCTCCTTGTACGCAGTTAAGTTCTGCACCCCCGGGATGTGGGATATGAGGTACTCCGTGTAGCTCAAGTTGTACACCTCCTGGACTACCATTACTTGCGGATTGGCCAAGAGTAGCTGGGAGGGGTCCAGTAGCGGGTAGCCTGACTGCCCAGCGAACACGTTTACTCCCCCTGCCAGGGATATCACGTCGCTAATGAAAGTGTTCCCCCCAGCAGTGTAGAAGTCCTCGTTAGGGCATATCCACAGCAAGTACGCCACCGTGATGTTACCCGTGACAGTAAAGTTGGCTATCTCCTTGTTCATCCAAGACGTCAAGTTCTGGGCCTCCTGCGTAGCGTTAAACTCCTTACCTAGGTAGGATATGATGTTCTCTATCTGGTAAAAGTTTGAGGCGTAGTCTGCGTTTGTAACTATTACGTTTAACCCAGCCTCCTCCATCTTCTGCACGTAACTACCTATGAGGCCCTCTTCGCCAACCACCGCAGTTGGGCTTAACGAAATGACCCCGGACACGTTAACTGGGTATATTTGCGGGAAGACAGTGACGTTCTTGGGCAGGTAAGAAGTGTCGTTGAGCTCCTGGATGAGGGAATAGGAGTAGGAGTCCAAGCCTACTATGTCCTTCCCCAACCCCAGGGAGACTAGGACCTGCGTATCGCTAGGAGAAAGGGAGACTATCCTCATTGTTCTAACGGAAGTTGGGGAAGAGTGGAGCTTATAAAAGTCGTAAACCCCGACCACCGTGAACGCCACGATGACGAGTACAGCTAGGGCAACTACTCGGTAACTCATAAGTTTGGATAGGCTATCCAAGTTAAAAAGTTAACTCGTCACTCGGAGAACTCGTAACTGTAAGTTATCATAACGTCGGCGTCTGGGTCGAACTTCCTTACCTTGTCCACGTAAAGCTTGGTCTCCTCAAAGTCCTTAGCGATGCTCACGAAGATCCCGGCCTTATCGTCGCTTATCTCCCTGAACATCACCGGGGAAAGCACTTTCCTGGTAACCTCAACGCTTTTGGTGAATATCCCGAACATCACTATCCCTGCCTTTGCCACGTCCACTATGGGGACTAGCCTGAGTAACCCCTTGCTCTGCAAGTACCTTAAATGCCTCCTCACGGTCTTAGACGACACCTTCATCCTCTCAGCCAACTCTAGGCTGTCCATGGTGGGGTTCTCCTTCAGCATTGAGACCAACTTCACGTCAAAGGTGGAGGGCTTGTAGGGGAACTGGGTGGGCACGTAGACCATCTTGGACTCTCCAAGCTTCTCCTTCATCTTGGATATGGTGTCCTCGAGCTGTTGGAGCGAACTGCCCTCTATTTCGTAAACAGTCAGCTTCTCCAAGCAGGTGAACTTTGAGACGTACTCCCCTTCCCAAGAGTTCACGTTGCTGAAGGACACGTAGCCGTGGTACTTGCCGTAAAAGTTAGGGTTAACGTAAAGGGAGACCTTCTTTATAACTCCCTCGGAGATAAGCCTATCGATCCTGTAGTTGACGGCGGGAGGGGACAAGTTTAGTTCCTTGGCTATCCTTCTCTGGGAGGTGTTGTAGTCCCTTAATAGCATTAGTAAAATCTTCCTGTTTATTTCGTCCATAATTAACGGTATCTGTAGACCTAGATATATAGATTATCCCAGGAACTCTTAACAACTTTCCTCAATTTTTACAATCAGTATGTACCAATTACTGTGCAGTCTCCCTTATTAACAGTTTAAGACAATGACTTTGGCATGGCTAGGAGATATTGCCCAGTCTGTAAAAAGGTAGTCGAGGAGAAGCTCATAAAGGAAGGTAAGAGGGTGACTAAGGTCTGCCCGGAGTGCGGATATGTCTTCATCTCCTACGAGATAGGTAAAGGCGTAATAGAGTCAGGGGGAGGGAATAAGTTCGAGGAGAGAACTGTTCTTAAATAAAAGATTTATTTATTCACGTACCTCTTTCTTCTCTTATGCAAACACTAACCGAGAAAATCCTATCTAGGGCTGCAGGGAGGACCGTCTCCCCAGGGGACGTGGCGGAGATAAAGGTCGACATAGTGGGATTCCACGACTTAACGGGGTATCACGTAATAGAGGTAATGGAAAAGGCAGGCCTAGAGAAGGTGTTCGACAAGTCCAAGGTCGTAATAGCCTTTGACCACTTGGCCCCTCCTCCAGACCAGAGGAGCGCCGAGATCCAGGGTTACATAAGGAAGTTCGTCAGGAAGATGGGACTGCCCAACTTCCACGACACAAATTTCGGCATCCTGCACGAGGTGCTCATAGAGGACTACGCAAACCCCGGACAAGTAATAGTCGCAGCGGACAGCCACACGACTACCTCTGGTGCAGTAGGTGCCTTTGCCCAAGGCATGGGGGCAAGCGACATAGCTGCTGCGGTGATAACCGGGAAGACGTGGCTAATGGTTCCAGAGCCGTTCAAGGTCGTCTTAAAGGGAGAGCCGGCCAAGTGGATAAACGGAAAGGATGTGGCACTGAAGATATTGGGCGAGTTCAAAGCCGACTACTTTAACGGCATGTCCATAGAGGTTGAGGTCGAGAGGCCGAGGGCTTTCCCAATGGACTACAGAGCTACGGTGTCCAACATGGGCATAGAGATGAACGCCGACGCGTTGATGTTTGTGCCGGACGAGGAGACCGTAAACTACATAAAGACAATGAGGGACTACGAACCTCCTGTGGTTAGGCCAGACCAGGGGGCCAAGTACGTGGACACCTATACCATAGAGCTAGACAAGATGGAGCCTCTGGTGGCCGCACCCCACAGCGTAGACAACGTGAGGACTGCGAGGGAGGCAGAGGGAATAGAGGTCGACCAAGTTTACATAGGCTCCTGTACTAACGGGAGGTTAAGCGACTTTGAGGTCGCGGCTAAGATACTGAAGGGAAGGACAGTGAAGACTAGGTGCATTGCAATTCCAGCCTCTTATAAGATGTTCAAGCAGGCCATGGAGCTGGGCTACGTGGAGACCTTAGTAAACGCTGGATGTATCGTGACCTATGGAACTTGTGGGCCCTGCTTGGGAGGCCACTTCGGCGTTGCTGGACCCGGGGAGACAATAGTCTCGACGAGCTCGAGGAACTTCAAGGGGAGGATGGGGAGCGTGGACTCAAAGGTATACCTAGCGGGGCCCGCGGTAGCAGCTGCCACCGCGGCAACCGGGAAGATAACTGACCCGAGGGATCTAGAATGATAGTGGAAGGTCCAGTGATGAAGTTCGGGGACAAGATAGACACAGACATAATCATCCCGGCGCGCCACCTCAAGTACACCGACCCCCAGTACCTGGCACAGCACGCCATGGAGCCCATTGACCCGGAGTTCTACAAGAAGGCGTCTAAGGGCGTCATCCTCGTGGCGGGGAAGGTGTTTGGCATGGGGTCCTCAAGGGAGCAGGCAGCGATAGCCCTCAAGGCAGCGGGAGTAAAGGCTATAATTGCGGAGAGCTTCGCCAGGATATTCTACAGGAACTGCATAAACAACGGTCTACCAGTGATAGTCCTGCCGAACGCAAAGGAGCTAATAAACGAGGTAGACTACGTGAAGGTTAACGTGGAGACGGGGGAAATAGAGGTAAACGGAAAGGTGTACAAGGGTAAGGGGATAACCGGGATGGCCCTCGAGATCCTGAAGAAAGGCGGCATAATGAACTACATAAAGAGTCTATAGCTCTCCCTGTTTTTCCTTGCTCTTCTTTATCTTTTCCTTCACCTTCTCCGGAAGCGCGTAGTCCTCAACCCTTTCGTTTAGCCTCCCTAGGAGCACTATGCCCTTCCCTGGAACTATGTCTATCTCCCACACGTACTTGTCGTGGTTGGTCTGCCTCATCTTCTCAATGACTATGAATCTCCTGAGTCTACCGTCCTTGAGCGACCTCCTAAACCTCACTATGCCGTCTGCCACGTGCTCTACCCCAAAGCCGAAGGCCTCCGAAGTGGTTATGGCGTACTGGGACGTGGCAAGGATCGTGAACTTCCACTTGTAGAGCACCCTCTTCAAGTAGTAACTTATCTTCCTTGCCATGGCTGGCTTATCCAGGAATAGGGCGCTTAGCGAGTCTATTACTAGCCTGGCTGGCCTAGAAGTCCTGAGCTTCTGCTTTGCCTCAACTACCTTGTTCACTAGCTCCTCTGGCGTCAGCTCGAGCAGGGACCAAGGGTCTTCCTTCTCCTTCATGAGAGCATCTATGATGATGAGCCTCTTTTCCAAGTAGTTTTCGAAGTTCCAGTTGAACTGCTTCGCTTGGGCAATTATGGAGTCCCTGCTCTCCTCTGTAGTGACGTATATGCAGGGGTCTCCCTCCTTCAGCCCCTCGTTTATAAAGCTCTCCGCAAAGATTGTCTTCCCAGTGCCGGGCTCCCCCGTGAGGGCCACGAAGAATCCCTGCGGGATGCCTCCCTCGATGAGCTTGTCGAACTCTGATATACCAGTTGACAGCCTCTGCATAAGCTTAAAGTTCTCGTGAGAGTAAATAAAGGTAGATGAAGAACAGCGGATCTACTGAGGGATGAGGATGTACTGGGTGATAAAGAACGAGATTGGCGGATCTCACATACCTTACGCTTTAGATGAGCTAAAGGAGTGGAAGTCCCAGGGGGTTAAGAGGGTTCTCGTCCTACCAGAGGAGTGGGAGATAGAGGAGGTGTGGGGTAGCGCAGATTACTACTTCTCCCTGCTAAAGGAGATGGGCTTTGAGTACCTCCACGTACCAATTCCGGACAACTACCCTCCCACTGAAGAACAGATGGAGGAGATATACAAGTGGCTCAGCAAGGGAAGGGGGAACCTAGTCCACTGCGTCGGCGGTATCGGGAGGACGGGCACGGTGATCTCGGCGTACTTGATCTTAAAGCTCGGACTCGACGCCCAAGAGGCAGTTGAAGAGGTGAGGCGTTACCGCCCCAACGCAGTTCAGTCCCTACGGCAGTTCCAGTTCCTGCTTAGGCTGAGTGAGAGAAAGTGGACTACGTTGTAAACTTCTTAAGGCTCCTCCAACAGTTGATAGCGAAGAACGTGGCAATAGAACACTTTGGACTGGAAAACGCCAAGTCAATTTGCGGGGTGGACGTGGCGTACAAGGGAGAGGAGGGGGTCGCTGTAGCGGTGAGGTTTGACGGTAATAGCTACCAGCACAACGCCGTAAAGGGAAAGGTGGACTTCCCTTACATTCCCGGCTACCTCTTCATGCGCGAGGCGCCAATAATGCTGAAGGCACTCGAGGGGCTCTCCTGCGACCTCATTTTAGTGGATGGCCACGGCCTAGCCCACCCAAGGAAAAGCGGGATAGCTACGGTCATCGGCGTTCTCCTCGAGGCCCACACAATGGGGGTAGCAAAGTCGAAGTTGGTTGGGGACCTGGTGGAGGAGGGAGGGGTCCAGTACGTGGTGGTCAACGGAGAAAAGGTAGGCGTAAAGGCTGGCAAGTACTACTATAGCCCCGGCAACAGGACTGACCTGCAGGACGCCCTAGATCTCTCCAAGAGGGGCTACCCGGAAGTGCTGAGGGTAGCAGACAAGCTGTCCAAGGAGTTAAAGAGATAAAAACACGTGTTCGTATTACTTCTTATGGAGGTAAGAGTTCCACCCATACCCGAGGAGAAGGAAGTAGTACTAGACCCCAGGAAGACAGCCCTAGTGGTGGTAGACATGCAGAATGACTTCGTGAGGAAGGAGGGGAAGCTTTACGTACCAGAAGCTGAAAGGACTATCCCGGCGATAAGGGAACTGCTCAGAAAAGCTAGGGAGTCCTCGGCCCTCGTGGTCTACACCCAAGACTGGCACATGAAGGACGACCCCGAGTTCAAGATATGGGGAGAACACGCGTTAGCAGGTACTTGGGGGGCGGAGATAATCGACGAGCTCAAGCCGGAAAAGGACGACTTCCTGGTCAAGAAGTATAGGTATGATGCGTTCTTTGAGACCCCATTGGACTACGTACTCAGGGTAAAGAACGTGCAGAACGTGGTGGTAGTGGGGACGGTAGCTAACATCTGCGTCCTACACACTGCAGGTAGCGCTGCCCTAAGGTGGTACAACGTGGTTATGCCGAAGGACGGCATCTCCGCTTTGGACGCTTTTGACTACTACGCCACCTTAAGGCAGGTCACCTTCCTCTACAAGGGCAAGGTGACTTCGTCTTCTGGAATAAAGTTTAATAGTAGTTAGAGTGGCTTTTACTTAAAATGGACTTTTACGCGATAGTTCACAACGACTTTGACGGTACTGCCTCCGCAGCGGTGTACTCGAGGGCCGTGAACTCCTTACCAAAGAAGGTCTGGTTCACGGAACCCACCAAGTTACACAACCTTCTGGCGAAGCTAGAGCTAAGGGGAGTAAGCAACGTAATGATAGCAGACCTAGGGATAAACGCCTCCACTTTACCGTCAATAGTGGAGAGCTTGAAGAGGCTAGTGGGAGAAGGGGCTAAAGTGCAGTGGTTTGACCACCACGTGTGGAAGGAGGAATGGAAGAGCAAGCTAAAGGAAATTGGGGTAGAGGTATACCACGACACCTCAACTTGTGGGGCAGGGGTAGTACACAAGTACATGAATCCAAACGACGAGTTCTCGGCGAAGTTGGTCTCAGCGGACTGCTCAGTTGACATCTGGTTGCACGACGACCCCATGGGAGAGAAGCTTAGGAGGGTGGTAGAAGGGAACAGAGACTTCGCGTGGAAGGAGAAGCTAATACAGACCTTCTACAACGGCGTCCTCTGGAACGACGAGTTCCAGAAGATCTTGGAGGACAAGGTCGACGAGGAGTTGAGGGGGTACCAGAGGCTGAAGAAGTACTACAAGGTTATAGAAGTGGACGGGAAGAAGGTGGCGGTGGCGATAAGGTGGAAGGGTGCCCCTGACATAAGCTACGCTGGGCAATACATAATGACCAGGTCTGGAGCAGTGGTGTTTGCCTCGGCCAACGGCAAGGCAATATCCTTCAGGAGCAACCGCTACGAGGTGAGGAAGTTCGCGGTAAGGCTAGGGGGTGGAGGCCACCCGTTAGCTGCGGGGGCTGGACTTAAGTTACCCCTAATCTACAGAGTGCTCAGGAGGTTTGGCTGGGTCACCCCGGCACTTAACTGGGTGTCAAACGTGGTAAGTAACGTGATAAAGGAAGAGGGCTTCACGGAGTACAAGTGAGTCCTCTGGAGCGAGTACTCCCCTTTCTGTAAAACTATATGTTTCTCAACAAACTTAAAATACTTTACCCAACAGCGTTAAGGTGGAAACGTTTTAAATCCGCTTTAACTAGTAGTTTGTAGTGAGTCTAAATGGTGAAGGTATACCAGAAGTTCCCAGATGTGCAAGTCATCACAACTAAGGGACCTATTGACTTCTACAAGGACATATTTGGAAAGGGAAGGTGGCTGTTCCTGTTTGCACACCCAGCTGACTTCACGCCAGTATGTACTACCGAGTTCGTCGGCTTCAACAAGGTCTACGACGAGTTCGACAGGATGGGAGTCCAGCTAATGGGACTTAGCGTGGACAGCATCTACTCCCACATAGCTTGGCTCAACGACATTGAACAGAGGTATGGCGAAAGGATAAAGTTCCCCGTAATTGCCGACCCCGACAAGAAGCTGGCTAGGCTACTTGACTTAGTGGACGAGAGTTCCGGAGTAACTGTTAGGGGAGTGTTCATAGTTGACCCAACAGGGACAATAAGGTTCCTGGCGCAGTATCCAATCGAAGCTGGTAGAAAGATTGAGGAGATGGTAAGGATAACTAAGGCAGTCATGGTAGCCTACAAGGCTAAGGTGGCCACACCGGCAGACTGGGAGCCAGGCAAGGAAGTAGTGATAGGAGCACCTACTACCCTAGATGAGGCACAGTTCAGGATAAAGATGCCTAACGCTAAGGCGTGGTACCTAGTGTTTAAGAAGTACGAGGAACTGCCTCAAGATCAAAGAGTCTGATTTTTTCAATTTATTTTGTTTTTAGGTTTCTCCTCTCCGTCTACTTCTGTTTCGTCAATCCTTATTATCGTAAATTTCTTGTTGGCAGGTAACGCCACGTTGTAAACCTTTACTCCTCTGACCACCGCGTAAGTAACCTTGGCGTAGTGAGCGTGGCCGTGAACGGAGACGTGAGGGAGGCACTTAACCTCTTCCAACAAGTTGTAACCAAGACCAGGGTAGGCGAACCTCTTCTCCCCGTAGACCGTAGCGAAGGTGGTGGCGTAATGCGTGAGGAGGATCTTAAAACCACTGGAGGAACACAGTAACTCCTCGATCTTTTCCTTCCTCTTGATATAGAAGGACTCGTCGAAGCTCTTAAGCCTTTGGTAAAAGGTGGGCTTCTCTATTACCCCCTCGCTCCCGACCACGGTGATCCCTCCAAGCTCCACCTTCTGGTCCTCTAGCCATATCACTTCTGGGTACTTTTCCCTGAACTTCTCCCTGTACTCTACGAAGTCCTCGTTTCCAAAGGTAGCCACTACCTTGAACTTCTTTAGCGCGTTATACACTGGGTCGAAGTGGAGGTAGTTTCCCTTTTCCGTCAGGTCACCAGCTAGGAGGACTAGCTCTACCTCTGGGAGGTACCTGAATGCGACGAAGAAGTCATTTAGGTACCTAGGGGAATGAATGTCGGATATTGCGCCAATTAGCATAGTTTAATAGTACTACATTGGGATTAATAACTATGGAAATTGAGGGTATAGCTGACTTACCTCTACACACTGGGAAGGTTCCGGAGTGGCTAGTGCCAATAATGAGGAGGTTGGCAAAGGCAATAATAGACGTCATGGTGGTGGAGTGGGGCCCAGAGAAAGTACTGGAGAGGCTCTCGAACCCGCTCTGGTTCCAGGGATTCAACAACGCCATAGCGATGGACTGGGACTCCTCAGGCTCTACGACCGTAACGATGGGCATCCTAAAGGACGTAGTGGATCCCAGGGAAGAGGGTTTCGCAGTGCTTGGAGGGAAGGGGAGCAACGCCCTTAAAGTGCCCGAGGAGGCGGTAGCCCTGTCCAAGGTATACGACGTAGACCCTGAGGAGATAGCCAGGATGAGCAGGCTTATCGCCAAGGTAGACACGACCTTGATCCAGGACGGCCACCAGCTCTACCACCACTCCTTAGCCGTGACAGAGAGGGGTTACTGGATTGTGATCCAGCAGGGCATGAACTTGGAGACGAGGTTTGCCAGGAGGTACCACTGGAAGAAGACTGAGAACTTCACCTCTTCCCCCCACGAGGCAATCTCCGGGACAAAGGGAATAGCTGTAAACGTAGTTGAGAAGGAAAAGGCGAGCACTAGGAAACTAGTGCTTGACCTCCTTAGGGAGAACCCGAAGCGCTTAGTAGAGGACTACTTGAGAGCGTTCTCGGCGTTGAGGGGACAGTCCACCTTGGACGCGTGGACAAAGGGGGGTACGATGGCGGCAATCTCTAGGGAGGCAAAGTTAATATACATGAAGCCAGTCGACGTGAAAAGGGTTAGGCAAGTGCTCGAAAACGTCTACAGCCAACAGCCAGACAGCCTAGAGGAGGCCCTGCTACAGGGAGTAGGGCCCTCGACCGCTAGGGCCCTCTACTTGATCGCCGACCTAATCTACAGGGAACCTCCTTCCTATAACGACCCGGTTACCACCCCCTACGATCCCTTCAAGTACGCGTTCGCCATAGGCGGAAAGGACGGAATCCCTTACCCCGTCAACGTAAAGGTTGCAGAGGAGGTCATAACGACGCTGGAGGACTTCGTCAACAGGGCGAGACTGGATAAAAAAGATAAAAGCCTATCTTTGAATAAAATAAGGGAAATTAAGCTTGGAGTTAAGGAAAGGACTTGAGGACATAGCAGTAAAGGAGACCAGCATAACCTACATTGACGGCGAACTGGGGAGGCTTTACTACAGGGGGTACTCCATTTTCGACTTGGCGGAGTTCTCCAACTTCGAGGAGACCGCCTACCTAATATGGTACGGAAAGCTTCCTAACAGGGAAGAGCTCGGGGAAATAAGGGAGAAGCTCGCCTCCAAGAGGGAGCTACCTCCTTCTGTGACGAAGTACCTCATGGAGATAAAAAAGGACAGCAACCCCATGGACGTCCTCAGGACGGCGGTAAGCATGTTAGGCGTGGATGACACCGATAGCTCGAGCATCATGGAGAAGTCCATATCTATAGCCTCAAAGATACCGACTATCATAGCCTATTTCTTGAGGTTGAGGCGGGGTAAAGACATTGTCCACCCTGACGAGTCCCTCTCACACGCCGAAAACTTCTACTACATGGTGAACGGAAAGAGGCCCAGCGATCTGGAGAGCAAGACCATGAACGTAGCACTCATCCTGCACATGGACCACGAGATGAACGCCTCCACCTTCGCGTGTCTCGTTGTGGCCTCCACCTTGTCCGACATATACTCGTCTGTTGTAGCTGGGATTTCGGCGCTCAAGGGTCCCCTCCACGGCGGGGCAAATAGCGAGGCACTAAAACAGTTCATGGAGATAGGCGACAAGGAGAAGGCCGAGGAGTACGTCCTCAGCAAGCTGGCAAAGGGTGAGAGGCTGATGGGCTTCGGCCACAGGATCTACAAGACCTACGACCCGAGGGCAAAGATACTGAAGGGGTACGCTGAAGGCGTAACCAAGGAAAAGGGGATCTACAACTTGTACGAAGTGGCCCAGAAGGTCGAAGAAGTAGGCGTTAAGTATTTGGGGAGCAAGGGGATATACCCAAACGTTGACTTCTACTCTGGCCTAGTGTTCTACTCCCTAGGCTTTGACGCTGACATGTTCCCCACGGTATTTGCCTCAGCTAGGGTCGTGGGATGGACGGCCCACGTAATAGAGTACCTCAAGAACAACAGGCTAATTAGGCCAAAGGCTATCTACGTTGGCGAGATAGGCAGGAAGTACGTCCCAATAGACGATAGGCAATGAGCTTTTAATAATGGATGAACGATAGATTTCTTGTGATCAAACTAACCCTAAATAAAGAACAAATACTGTTCTCCAAGGTACTGCAGATAGCGGAGAACATAAAAGACGGGACCAACAGGCTGACCTCGCTTTACGAGAACGTATTCCGCAGGAACTACAACGATGCCCTAGCTGAAATGGTTAGGATCAAGGGGGTCTACGAGAGGATAGCCCTCATTAGGGAAGAGGTGGTCTCCATGATCTACGGTGAGGCCTTCCTGCCGGACTTCAAGGAGTCCATGATGATGTTGACCCAGTCCCTTTACGAGACCATGAAGGCAATAAAGGACTCCGGAAGGGCAATATCGTCCAGGAGGCCTGACGAGAAGCTCTGCTCTGCCCTCCAAAGCAACATAATGATCTACCTCTCCACGATAAACGACGCGTCCGAAAAGCTCGTCACCATGATCTCGTTGCTCCAGAAGGACGTGGGAGAGGCAGTAAAAATAGGGAAGGAGATACAGCTATTGGAAAGGAACGGGGACGACATAAAGGACGCATTGATACAGAGGTTATACGAGATAGAGAAGGACAGCGATATAATCAGCATCCTACAGATGAAGGACGTGATAATATTCCTCGACGACATCTTGGACAGCATGGAGGAGAGCTCCTTGTCTATAGAGACCTTGTACGCAACGCTAAAGGCCTAGTATACTTTTTATGACCCCAAAGGCTGCTAATGAAGCTATGATGGCGATAAAGGGGGAAGTCCCCCACCCCTTAGCCACTTGCTTTAACTGCCTCCTCACGTCGTAGCCGAAGCTCCTAAAGCTGAGGCCTATTATCCCTCCCATGGTGGTCTGAGTTATGGATATGGGCACGCCGAGGACGGTGAATACCTCGGATATAACGTCGCTTCCAAGCAGGGCTGAGGTAGCGCTAACGTAGCCCAGCTTTGTCACTCTGAACCCCACGACTATAGATGCCTTTTTGGAGCTGAAGTATATGCCCAGAGCCGCCGCAAGGGCGTAAAGTGGAGCTACCACGTAGTATGGAAATGCAACTAACCCTGCAGAGACTATGATGCCTATGGCGTTTGCCCCCGTCACAAAGGAGGTGAACACTGACGAGAAGATTATGAGAACCTTGTATATCCTCATCTCCCTCAGTAGGTTCTTCTCCTTTCTCACTATCCTGCTTAGGGTGAAGTACATGGCCAGGGAAAACGCTATGGCAAGGAGGGGTGAGAAGCCCCAGGAAACCACGGTAAACCAGAACTTGAACCAGTTGAAGTTCAGATCCCTAGACACCAGTACAATAACTGCCAGAGAAGGGTATATCATTTGGCTTAGGGAAGAGGGGATACCAGCCTTGTTTAAGTAGTAGAAGGCTACTATTGACGCAAAGAGGGCTGAGAAGACTGTTATCTCCCCCAACAGCTCAGGCCCTCCAATCTCGCCGTAAATTGAGGACGCCATAGTGTAGCTGCCAACGGCAGTACCCAAGAAGATGCTCACGGCGCTGATTAGGTAGGAGTACTTCCTCTTCAGTGCATTAGTGGACACCAGTATACCTAGTGCCGTTGCGGAGTTGTTGCCCCCGACAATGAAGGACGAGATTAGTCCTACGACGAATATAAGGAGGCTAATGAACATTTACCTTGTACCTTTTGAGTCTAGGTATCTTATGTACTCGTAGATTGCGTCCCTGATTAGGTCGCTCCTGTTTTGGTAGCCCAACTCTTTCACTAGGCTATCTATCTTTTCTAAAAGCTCTTCCTCTAACTTGAAGGATATTGTTACGGTTTGACTTATGTCCAGTTCAATAATACCGCCGGGCAACTTCTTTACGGCGTCCATCTGCTCATCATAGTATATGCCTCCCTATATTAGATAAACTTTTTGTAGAACGTGTTACCGTACTTTCAAACCTAGCTACCCGTGAGCTCGCGTGGTGAGTCAACAGAAGTTCAGTCTCTCTTGCTAGGCAATTTCGCTTTTTAATTGGGCTAACTAAAAAGCATTTGTGGAGTTTCTGCCCGTTGACCAGCTTAACGTAGACCAGAGGGTAATTGAGGTAATCAAGTCCAGGGGGATAACTAAGCTAAACCCTGTCCAGTCAGAGGCAGTTAGGAGTGGGCTCTTAGAGGGAAGGAGGCTCCTCGTGACGACCCCCACGGGCTCCGGTAAGACGCTGATAGCGGAGCTCGGGATGATAAGCAGGATCTTGGACGAGGGAGGAAAGGCCGTATACGTGACTCCCTTGAGGGCCCTTACCTCGGAGAAGTTTGCGACGCTCAAGCACTGGGAGAGATTGGGCTTGAAGGTGGAGATGTCCTCTGGCGACTATGACACAGACGACGAGTGGTTAAGGGACTACGACGTCATCGTGACCACCTACGAGAAGTTGGACTCGCTTTGGAGGCATAGGCCCAGTTGGTTAAAGGAGGTCACCTATTACGTCCTGGACGAACTACACTACCTCAACGACTCCGAGAGGGGGCCGGTCGTGGAGAGCGTCGCAGTTAGGGCAAAGAAGAGGAACCTACTGGCCTTGAGCGCTACGGTGAGCAACTACAAGGAAATAGCGTCGTGGCTCAACGCCGAGCCCATAGCTACCAACTGGAGGCCCGTCCCCTTAAAGGAGGGGATAATCCTGGAGGACAAGAAGGGGTGCACAGTTATCTTCCAAGACAACACTGTGCTCACTTTGAGGGGGAACGACGCCATAACCTCCTATACCCTTCACGTAGTTAAGAACGGGGGACAAGTGTTGGTGTTCAGGAACTCTAGGAAGACCGCTGAGACCACGGCTAAGAAGCTAGCAGTTGCCATGGAGGAAGTGGACCTCAACGATAAGGAGCTCCTGGAGGTCTCAAGGAGGTTTAAGGAGGTCGAGGACGGCGGAGAAGGTGAGAGGGAACTGCTGAGCGAACTGGCGCTGAGGGGAGTTGCGTTTCACCACGCTGGTCTGTCCAAGGGACTAAGGGACGTGATAGAGGCCTCTTTCAGGGAGAGGAAGCTGAAGGTCATCGTAGCCACCCCTACCCTGGCAGCTGGAGTTAACTTGCCCGCTAGGGTCGTCATAGTGGGGGACATCTACCGTTTTAACAGGAAGCTGATTGGCTACAAAGAGGAGATATCTGTGATGGAGTACAAGCAGATGAGCGGGAGGGCGGGGAGACCGGGGTTCGACGACTACGGCGAGTCGCTCATAGTCGTGAGGGACAGGAAGAACGTAGAGAGGGTAATGAAGAAGTACGTACTTTCAGACCCAGAGCCCATAGAGTCTAAGCTGGGCAACGAGTCCTCCTTCTACAAGTTCGTTCTCGGGATCCTGGCCAGCGAGGGGGCCTTAAGCGAAGAGGAGCTGATGGACTTCGTAGACCAGACGCTCTTGGACAAGGAGATAGCGAGGAGCTACTTCCAATCGGGCGTCAAGTGGCTCAAGGAGAACGGCTTCATAGAGGGTGAGGACAAGCTGAGGTTGACCACCTTTGGTAGGAGGGTCTCAGACCTCTACGTCAACCCGTTCACCGCTAAGATTGTGAGGGACTACTTAAGCGGGTCGGAGGTCGGCTGTAACTTGGCTTACCTCCACCTCTTGGCCTACACTCCAGATGGCCCCTCAATGGGTGTCTCAAAGAGCGAGAAGGACAGGCTATTGGACGAAGTGTATTGTCCCCTATTCGTGGACGAGCCAGAGGACAACGACGAGTTCTACAACTACTTGTCTGCCATTAAGGTGGCGTTGATAATGAGCGATTGGATTGACGAAGTGGACGAGGACGTCATACTTCAACGCTACCAGATAGGCTCTGGAGACTTGAGGAACTTAGTAGAGACCATGGACTGGTTGAGCTACAGCGGTTACCACATCGCCAAGGTCATAGGCAGGGAAGACCACTACGACAATCTATTGACCTTAAACAAGAGAGTGAAGGACGGGATCAAGGAGGAGCTAATACCCCTAGTGCAGATACCCGGCGTGGGTAGGAAGAGGGCTAGGCTCCTTTACAGCAACGGCATAAAGAGACCAGAAGACGTGGTCATGAACGTGGAGAAAGTAAAGGGGTTATTGGGACAGAAGATTGGTGAGAAGGTTGCAAAGGAGGCTGCAAGAATTATTGCTGGAGTACGTTAACGGAAAAAGGGAGTTTGAAGGAGATCAGGAGACCTTGGAGAAGTTAAGGAAGGTTTTGCTGGCCCTAGGAGTAAAGAGTGAAATAAGGGGTAAAAAACTGGTCGTTTTGTAGTTTAAAGCGGGATGTTCCCGTGCTTCTTCGGCGGTCTGTACTCCCTCTTGTTCTTCAGCATGCTTAACGCGTTTACTATTACTCTCCTGGTGTCCTTTGGCTCAATCACGTCGTCTATTATTCCCTTCTCTGCTGCCCAGTAGGGGTTGGCAAACAGCCTTCTGTACTCCTCGATCTTCTGCTTTATTAACTCGTCTGAGTTGGGGGAGTTCTGGATCTCCCTCCTGTACAAGATCCTCACTGCTCCCTCTGGTCCCGTTACAGCGATTTCCGCTGTAGGCCACGCGTACACTAGGTCTGCTCCCAAGCTCTTGATGCTCATAGCTATGTGGGCTCCACCGTAGGACTTCCTCACTATTACCGTGACCTTTGGCACTGTTGCTTCCGCAAAGGCGTACAACATCTTTGCCCCGTGCCTTATTATCCCCTTGTACTCCTGCTCCGTCCCGGGCACGTAGCCTGGAGTGTCCACGATGCTAATTAGCGGTATGTTGAAGGCGTCGCAGAACCTGATGAACCTTGCAGCCTTGTCTGCGGCATCCACGTCAATAGACCCTCCGAGCACGTTGGAGTTGTTGGCCACAATACCTACGACGTTCCCGGCTATCCTTGCAAAGCCCACAACTATGTTCTGGGCCCAGTGCTTGTGCACTTCCAGGAACTCGCCGTTGTCCACTATCCTGTAGATGATCTCCTTCATGTCAAAGGGTTTGGCTGAGTCCGTCGGCATTACCTGTTCTACGCCACTGACGTCCCTGTCGGCTGGGTCTCCCGTGTCCATGTATGGAGGCTCCTCCATGTTGTTGGAGGGCAAGTATGAAAGGAGCCTCTTTGTTATCTGTAATGCCTCCTGCTCGCTTTCTGCGAGGAAGTGCACCACGCCGGACTTAGTAGCGTGAACGACTGCGCCTCCTAGGTCTTGGAACGTCACTTCCTCTCCTAGGACTACCTTAGTTATCTCAGGCCCCGTCACAAACATGTAGTACGCGTCTCCCTTGATCATGATTATGAAGTCAGTAAGCGCAGGAGAGTACACAGCTCCTCCTGCAGCTGGACCGGCCATGATGGTTATCTGCGGTATGACGCCAGAGGCCCATACGTTGTACTTGAACACAAGACCGTAGCCCTCAAGCGCCACAGCTCCCTCCTGGATCCTGGCGCCGCCCGAGTCGTTAATGCCAACCACTGGAGCCCCTACCTTCAACGCGAGTTCGTAAACCTTACCTATCTTCGCTGCGTGTGTCTCTCCCAGCGTCCCTCCTATAGACGTAAAGTCTTGGGCGTAGGCGAACACGGTTCTTCCTTCTACTTTTCCCCAGCCCGTCACTACTCCGTCTCCGTAGACCCTGTTCTTGTCAAGGCCGAACTCCGTTGCCTTAGTAGTGGCAAAGGTCATAACTTCGTTAAAAGACCCCTCGTCGAAAAGCAGGGCCAGCCTCTCCCTAGCGGTCAGCTTCCCTTTCTGGTGTTGCGCCTTGATCCTCTCCTCTCCTCCACCTTGGTATGCCTTTGCCTTAAGTTCCCTTAACTGTTCCACTAACTTGTCAAGACCACTTTTTTCAGACGAGACTGCCATTTTTACCTCACCCTTTACATTCCATACGGGGAATATATACTTTTACTACTTAAACATTAGGAAAAATTTAATTGACTTTCACTTAATTATCAGGAGCACGTCTCCCTTCTTGACTCCTTGTCCTTGCTTTACAAGGATTTTCCCCACTATCCCCGCTACTGGGGCTGAAATGATGGTCTCGGACTTCATTGCCTCAATGGCCAGTAGCGGCTGTCCCTTGTTCACTGCGTCACCTTCCTTGACCCTTATCGTGACTACCCTGCCTTGTAATGGAGATATCACTTCGCCTTCTCTGCCCTTGATCAACTCCTCTATCGACTCGCCCTCTTTTGTGGGCAACTCTGTTAGCCTCTCTAGCCTTAGGACGCTCGCGTCGTCCACTAGAACGTAGCCATTGTCCACATAAACCCTGTGGACTGCCCCGTTGACCTTAAACAAGTACTCGTTCTCCCTCGTTCCCTTGCCTAGGTACTCTATTGTGAACTCATTTGTCTCTGTCTTTACAACGCTCTTATCTCCCTTTGAGTCTACGGCAAGCAAGTATGTGTCTCCTGTATCTAGGTAAGCCCTATACAGCTTCATTACCACATCACCCTAGGAGAAGCTTGGGACATAATACCATATGTCTTCCACGCTGAGTTACTAGTCTTATTGGAAGAGGTCTGTACAGTGGAGGAAGACCTCATTAGTCCCCTTGCCTGTAGCTCAGCAGCTAACGCTACCCTCATCTCTTCCTGCTGCTTCAAATACTTCAAGAAGGCCTCCCTTTTCTGCGCTATGTAGGAAGTGGAGAACTTGCCCTCCTGGAAGTCGGGTTCTTGCATAATCCACTTGTAGAGCTCTATGGTGGTCTTCACTCCTCCTATCTTGTAGTCGTTTAGGGCCCTAAGTCCTGCCTGGATAGCATACACCCTGCTCTCGCCGTAGACTATTAACTTAGAGATTAAGGAGTCGTAGAACGGAGGTACGTAGCTGCCAGTTGTAACTCCGCTGTCAACCCTCACTCCGGGCCCAGTGGGTTCCTTGTAATAAGTGATGAATCCAGAGCTACCTGAGAAATCGTTTAGTGGATCCTCAGCGTTTATCCTAAACTCTATCGCTGTCCCTCTAACTCTCTTGTTAAGCTCCTCTTGGGTGAAGGGTAAGGGCTCGCCAGCTGCGAGTCTAATCTGCAATTTAACTAGGTCTACCCTAAATATCATCTCTGTGACAGGGTGCTCCACTTGGAGCCTCTTGTTGAGTTCCAAGAAGTAGAACTCCCTGGTGGCGTCGGAGAAGGCCGTCTCAAAGGTGCCCAAAGTGAAGTAGTTGATTATCTTCCCGAACTTCATTATTGGCTCAAACATCGACTCCCTTTCTTCCATCTTAAGCGCGGGAGAAGGCGCCTCCTCGATCAGCTTCTGATTCCTCCTCTGGATAGTACACTCCCTTTCCCACGCGACTACGTAATTGCCGAACTTGTCACCGATTAGCTGAAACTCTATGTGCCTTGGGTTCACAGCGTACTTCTCAATATATAGATCAGACTTCCCGAACGCTTGCGATGCCAACCTCTTGTTCCTCTCCCACACATCCATCAGTTGGTCTGGGGTGTCAACCCTGGTTATACCTACACCTCCACCTCCGGAGGCAGCTTTCACCATAATGGGGTAGCCTATCTTCTCGGCCAGCTTCAACGCTTCTTCAATGGAGCTCACTGGCCCATCGGAGCCAGGCGCAATGGGCACGCCCGCCATCCTAGCTACCCTCTTCCCATCCAGCTTATCCTTGATCTTTCTCATAACCTCTGCGGACGGCCCGATAAACGTCATCCCGGCCTTCTCCACTGCCTCTGCGAACTCCGCGTTCTCGGAGAGGAAACCGTAGCCTGGATGCACTGCATCAGCATGTGCCTTCTCTGCAGCGTCAATGATGTGTTGTATGTTCAAGTAGCTGTCCAGTGCAGGTGCCTTGCCTATGTAGTAGGCCTCGTCGGCGTACTTGACGTGAACTGCGTACTTGTCCGCCTCCGAGTACACAGCTATAGCTATCATCCCCATTTCCTTAATTGCCTTCATTACCCTTACTGCTATTTCTCCCCTATTCGCGACTAAAACTCTATTAAACGGAGGCATAACGTCTCATATATATACAACTTTAACAGTTTAAAAAGTTTTTATCTAACAATTTTTAGACATGAAAATCAAAAAATCAGTGTTCGTGTTTCTCCTCACTGTTCAGTTCCCGGATTCCACATCATTCGAGTGGATAAGGAAAAGAGAAACTAAATTTTTTGCGAAAATTAGGCCGAGTAAATTCCTTCTTCCACTACGTACTTCTTCCTAGCTAGGTCCATTAGCTTCCTGGTGAACAGGATAGAATAGACTACGACGATTAAGGCGAACATTAGGGAGAGCCAGCCCACGAGGGCGAGTTGTCCGTTGGCGTCAGCTAAAGCCAACTCCCTCATGAGCCCAGTCCTCACTTCAAGGTTATAGTTATTATATATGTCTGGCCAGTACTCCCCAATTGCCAGCCCTCCCCACGCGCTGTTGACAGTGCTGGAGAGCCCGGCGACTATATAGGGAAAAGCAGAGGGTATGACTACTTTGGTCATCCTTTGCCAGAAGGATAGCTTCAGGTTGTCCATCAGCTCCCAGTACTCGTACGGTATGTTCTTTACCCCTAGCCAATAGCTGTAGAAAACGTAGTAAAACGTAGAGAGGAAGCCCAGTAGCAGAACGTAGAACTCGTTAGTATAGCCATGGAGCAGGTTGGAGACTGCGGGGTAGGATGCCCCGTAAAGTAACGGAAAATAGGCTGGGGCAGGAAAGGATGCTATGGACTGGACTAAAGGTATTGTTATCCTCTCAGCCAGGCGACTTCTGACCAGCGCGTAACCAGAAAATATCGAGATAACCAGAGACGCCAACGCTATGGCAGCCACCCTCAAGTAGTCCACTCCTATCTCCAGTAAGTCTTGCGGAAGGGTCGAGAATAGGTAAGCCCAAGTGGAGGGGGTTACGTTCCTTACAACCAGAAACGCCGAATACGCCATTGCAAACAAGAGGAGGATTCCAATGCCTGCTCCGAGTTTTCCCCAAGGGAATCTCCTCCTTTTCTCGTCATTCTCGATTACATCCCTAGGCCTCCTAGCTATTGGCCTATTGACGTACTTGGCCAGCTTTACCAAGGGAGCCTTAGCGCTGCTGAGCCTGGAGGAGTACCTTATCCTAAACCTCCCCCTCTTGAGGGCTAAGTTCGTGGCCTCTGTGTCTAGGCCGTACTTGTTGACGGAATATGCGGCAAACTCCCTGAGTAAAAGCGTTAGCGTAGTGGTGAACACTGCGAGGACTCCTAGCGCCACTAAGGCATCGCCGTAGTCTTCCTCGGCCACGTAATTAGAGATTAAGGTCCCTATACCGAACACTTGGTAGGTGTGGACACCGACGCTGAAGACCTCGCTGACGGTTATGTAAAACAAGGCGTCGGCGAAGCTTGGGATCAAGTTGGCAGCTATCCTAGGGACTGAAAAGGGGATATAGAGCTTTGACATCTTTCCTAGGAAACCTAGCTTATAGTTCTCCACTGTCTCAACCAGGTGTTCTGGCACAGTCTTAAATGCCTGATAGATCCCCATCCAAATGTTCCAAACTACTGCTGTGAACACTAAGAAGATTACTGCGAGCTCAACTCCTAGCCCTCCGCCGATCTCGTAGACGAAGAATATTAAGACCACTGGGAAGAATGTGATTACCGGTACTGACTCGAGCACTTCTGACAGGGAAACATAGATGTTCTCAAAGATCCTGTTCTTTATTGCAGCGTAACCTAAAAGCCAACCTGTAACCACTGACAGCGCCAAAGTAATAGAGACTCTACCTAAGGTAACCAAAGTTGCCAATATAGCGGAGAACAAGTCAATCGTTTTTCCCATTCCCCCTTATCTTCTTAGGTATGGGAGTAAGTAGCTTGTAGAGCTCGTCTAGGTATCGTTGAAACTCTTCTGACTTCGGATTCCTAGGCCTCTCCAGCTCCACCTTTATCTCTCCTACCACGCTCGCTGGTCTGTTGTTGAGCACAAATATCCTGTCCGAGAGTTCCAAAACCTCTGTGAGGTTATGGGAAACGAGTACTGCTGACCGCAAGGAGGTCTCCTCATTGAAGATCATGTTATGCACCTCGTGCCTCAACCCCTCTGCGGTCAGCTCGTCTAGGTGAGAGAAGGGCTCGTCCATGAGGAGAACAAAGGGGTCTGCTGCCAGTGCCCTAGCTATGGCCACCCTCTGCCTCATCCCGCCGCTCATCTGCTTTGGATAGAAGTTCTCGAACCCTTGTAACCCGACTACCTCTAACATTTTTCTCGCTATTTTGTCCTCCTCTTCCTTGCTCAGTTTCTTGTACTTCAGCCCCAGCTTCACGTTATCTAGGGCAGTGAGCCAGGGAAAAGTAGCTATAGACTGGTGAATCAAGGCAATCTTGGGGGTGGGAGAGGTGACCTTTTTGCCCATGAGCCTTACTTCCCCAGAGGTGGGCTTTATGAACCCACCGAGAATCCTGAGAAGGGTGGACTTACCTATACCAGAAGGGCCCACAATTGACACGAGTTCGCCATCGCCGGTGAAGACGTTGATGTCCTTGAAGACCTCATAACCGTTGGGATAAGTGTAAGACAAGTTAATGCCTTCTAGGATTCTTCCATCTGTATTCCCCAGTGACGCTTAGATTAATTTCTTAAAAGCTTTTCCTAAATTAATAGTATGACAGAATCCCTGGAGAAAACATTCACGGTAAAACCAGAACACGCCGCGAGCAGGATCTCGTCCGGGGCAGTGGACGTATTGTCGACGCCTATGATGATAGCATATATGGAGGACGTCTCCTTTAACTTAGCCAAGAGGTTTACTAAGGAGGGCGAGACCACCGTGGGCATACATGTGGACGTAAGGCACCTCCACCCAACGCCAATAAACAGCGAGGTAAAGGTTAGATCTACCTTGGTGAAGGTGGAAGGTAAGAGGCTCGTGTTCAAGGTAGAGGCGTACTGGAAGGACGTGCTAATAGGGGAAGGCATACACGAGAGGTACGTAGTTAACGAGGAGGAGTTTATGAGGAAGCTAGCGGAGAAAATGAAGGCATAGTCTTTTCGCGTTGACGTTCAACTGACCTACTCCCCTCCCTGCGAGGGTTCTGCATAGGTCTAAGGCGTTACTCCCCTTTAAGGGAGATACTCCGTGATGTGAAGAGAAAGGAAAGAGCCAAAGCGTTGACAATCTTCTTCACTCCTAGTTTCACAATGTTTAACGCACTGTTGACGTCGCTGTGAAGTTTACGGCCAAAAGGACAGTTAACGACACTCCTGGGATTTCTGCCAACCTTAACGTTATGGAAGGCGTAGAGCCGCGAAGTATTGTACTCAACAACTAGAAACGCGATTATGCCGTACTCATTCACTATAGCGCCAACTTGCGATAAGACCAAATTTGAAGTGAACTTGTTACCCTTATCCTAGGAATGAAGTAAGGATAGCCCAAGTAAACTGTGGAGACGCCGAGAGACCACAAAGAGTTAGCCAAGTGAGATACTAAAGTTCTGTAAACGAAGAAGCCTACGGTAAAGCTTAGTGATTCTTTTCCTTTCCCTCAGCACTTCTTCCCTATCACTTCTTGGACCTTTTCTGTCTCGCTCTTCAACTCATCGAGTTCGGCGATCTTTTTCTCAAAGTAGAAGTTCGCTCTTCACTGCTGAACCGCGGTAAAAGAGAACAGTACGTTCTCAACAACGACAGTAGCCAACGCGTTTACGCCAAGGTCAATTGACGCAATCTTCTCACCTTTAGGTCTCTCAACTGAATCTCTTTCGCCGTGGACGACGAGAGAGTTCTTCATTGGCTTACGCTTTTCTTTGCTACAGTCCTACCAACGTCAACGAAATGTGGGCGTAAAAGTTGTTACCTTCAACGCGAATCTCCAGTCTACCTTGTGCGCCAAACCACCTTAACCTTCAAAGGGCATCTTCATTTCCAATCCTTCAGAGAGATGACGTGCCTTTCTTCGTCGACCTCATAACGGTCTTGCCTAATGACTAGGATTAATTTTCTCTTACTGTCCTTCCAATAGCTTGGTGGTGAGAAGTGGTTGATAAATGACAGGTCTTTCTTTAGTAAGGAGAAGAAGGACGACCAAGTTGTTCTTCTGAAAACAGCTTGAGCGTTAGCTCTTAGAACCTTCTTGTACTTCTCATAATACTTGTACCACTTTTCCTTAAAGTTGACATTCTTTTGCTGAAAGAATTGTTGCCTCCTCTCGTAGTTTGTCTCGTTCCACAGCTTTGCTGTTGCGTCTGCCAACTTCCTCAGGAAATAGACAACGATTGTTCTAACGCTTTCCTCATCGCGGAAGTAATCGGCTCCCGCTCCTCATCTTGACTAAGTTCACCAGAAGGAAGCGCCATAAAAGGAATGTTTTTCATGTTTAAAACCTTAAAACTCCGCCTTAAAAGGCGAGATTTGTCTTCTTACTTATCAGCATTTATCTGTAACCAACAACTAGGGGAGGTTGACCACGTATTTCCCACTGCCTGCTTTGGCTATGTAGCCCTTTCCGGCGAGCTTATAGAAAACGTCCTTCCCGTACCTGTTCGCGAGCTCCTTGAACTCGAATTCCTTCCCGTAAAACTTTTCGAGAGCCCTCATCATGTCGAACACTTCAGGATAGGTGGAGTAGTACTTCCTGCACAGTCCCTCTGCAGTGTAGCCCCTCTCCTTCAGTACTTGCTTTATCTGTGGCAGTCCTGCCTTGACGCAAAGGTCTAGATCGTCCTTTGCAACGTCCTTTAACTTCAAGGCGGTCTCCCTGTCCAGCCCCAACTGGGCCAGCTTAACCACTTCCATGGGCACACCGTACTTCATCTGCACGTAGACCTTGTAGGCCTTCTCGTAGTCCTTGCCCAAGGCCTTCAATACCCTGTAAAGGGCGAAGGAAATCCACCTGGCGTTGTCTATTACCTCGTTAATGTCCTTAGCGGAGAGCTCCCTGCAGAGGTCAGATATGGGCTCCCCCTGGATCCATCTCTTCAGCAGCTCCTTCCCCTCCTTGCACCCCCTCAAGTTCTGCATCACTGCGCTGGAGTTTACCACTGCGTCAAGCACGTCGAAGGACTCCTGGGAGATCGGGAAAGAGGCTAGGGAGTCGACGTCTATGTAGCTCCACGACACCGCCCTTCCGAGGGAGGTCAAGTATAGCCCGCTGTGCCTCTTCACTAAGTTTAGGTTAGTTAGCCTTTCCAGAACTTGTGCCACTTCCTCTTTCCTTATTCCCTTGAACTTCAAAGAACCCTTAATCAAGTCTGAGAACTCCTTCTCTCCTATCCCCTCTGCCCAGGAGATCATGCCTATGGACAAGTTCTCCACCTTGTAGGATGTCAACTTGGTCTGGTAGGAGTTGGAGAAGAACTTCCCCCTCAGCTCCTCAGCCTCCCTAATGGAACTGGCTACGATTATGGCCATACCCTCCTTATCGTATTTTGGCCTCCCTGCCCTGCCTGCTATCTGCTTGAACTCCATTAGGTCTAGCTCCCTCCAGCCCTTGAACTCCCCCTTCTCGCCGGTGCTGGGCAAGTAGATGTCGTAAAAGACCGTGGCGAACACCGGCAAGTTCACACCTTGGCCCAACGCTGTCGTAGTAACCAAGAAGTTGACGTCCCCGTTCTTTAAGGCGTCTATGATCCTCCTCTTCTCCTCTGGAGGTACTCCACTGTGATACCTCTCGACCTTGAAGCCGAACTTGAGCAAGGTGTCCCTCAATGCCTCTGTGGACTTCCTGCTCCTAGCGAATATGAGGGCGTTTTTACCCAAGTTCTTGATGTACTCCATTACCGAGAGGAGAACTTGTAGCTTTGCGTTCCTGACGTGAGCGAAAGAGTTTAGCGGTAGGTTGAAGTCGTTATCGTAGCACCTCAACACAAACGGGTAGGCCACGCACTCGTGGAGAGGGACAGCTCTCTTATCCTGGGAGATGACTTCGGCGTTTAACCACTTCCTATACTCCTCGAGGTTGGGCAAGGTCGCGCTTAGGGAGATCAAGGGGACGTCGTTGTTCTTGGCCCAGAGGACTATGTTCTCTATAGCCATGCCCCTCTCGCCTTCCACGTTGTGGACTTCGTCTATGAGCACTACGCTGACTTCATTCAGCCACTTGTACTGGTGCCTAATGGCGCTGTCAAACTTCTCGTAAGTAGAGAGGAGGATGTCTGCGTTGAACTTGCCCAGGTCGTCCTCGTAGACTTCCGAGTCCACGTACTTTGCCTTCCTCTTTTCCTTTACTTCCTCGTACACCTCCTTGGCTAGTGCCTTCAATGGGGAAACGTATACCGCTATCCTCTCCCTATTCTCTAGGACGTACTTGGCGAGATAGGTCTTGCCGGAGCCCGTAGGCGCCGAAAGCAGGTAGTTCTTCATGGGGTTTGAGTTATAAGCCTCCAAGAACTTCTGCTGGAACTCGTTCAACTCAAGATTATTAGGTGAGAGCGTTTTTATAACCTTAGGTAGATCCATCCCTCGGCTTGCTTCCTCACTATCTCAGCTACTCCAGACTTCACCACCTTGACGTTTCCCTGTAGGTCCTCCTCCTTTAGACTAAAGGCGTTTATGCTGTTCCTGCACGCCATTACCTCTATTCCCTTGCTGAGGAGCTCTCGTATCGCGTCCTTGTACTCGCTGTCCTTTGTCAAGCCCTTTATTGCGTCCTGGTGAAAAACCACCTCAATTTGGGCTTCTGGCATCTCATTCCTCAAGTTATTGACTGACCTAATTGCCTTGGTTAACGAGTTGTAATCTGAAACTTGAACTACTATCTTCATAGTTATCCTGAAGGCAGCCAGCTTATAATCGTTAGCCCTCGTAGAGCCAGCATGCTACCTTATTCTTATCCTTGACGAACATGGGGGGCATATGCATTACGCATCTCTTAAAGAGCTCTTTGCTGTTCTTAGTTGCGTAGCAGTACTCGTGAAATGGACATCCCCTGTCACTTGGCTTGCCTATCTCTATGACCTCCAGCCTCTCCATCGGCTTGCCTAAGGATATTGTGGAGTTCTTCAAAGTGACGGCATAGGGGTGGAAGAGTTCCCTTTTACCCTCCTCCAGTACCCTACCTCCGTAGATAACGTAAGTCCTATTGCAGAAGTCCAAGTGCTCCGCGGAACTTGTGAAGAGCAAGAGCGAGGACTTGACAAGACTGGCCGTCTTAACAAGGTATTTGATTGCTTTAACCTTGGCCTGCTCCTCAAAGAGCTCTAGGAAATCCTCTGAGATTATTAAGCTTACTTTTCCCATGAACGCTTGCGCCAAGTAGACCTTAAACAGCTCTAGGTCTCCCATCTCGGTCATCTTTTTGTCCTCTATCTGCAGGAAGCTCATTATCGCCTCGCAGTTTCCCCCGTACTTCCTTGCCAAGTACTTGAGGAACTGGCTCGCCTTTACGTTTATCCTTTCCATTTCCCTTGGTATGACCCTTACATGTTCTCTCCTCAACGTACCCTCGGGGTACTTGAATACCTTGCCTTCAAACTTCGTCTTCCCCAAGACAGCGCTAACGAGCTGTTCCTTGTCCTTGTCCCAGTAGCCCAATACACAGGTTATTCCCTCAATTACCATGGACACGTCGTAGAGATTCTTTGAACTCAAGTTCTCTACGACTATCATGGTCACCACGGGTACATGAAACACTTTACATTGCTCTTCCCAACTGAGGTGAACTTAGGTTCCTCCTCTTTGCACTTGAAGCTGGAGAACTTGCAGTTCTCGCTGTACCTGCACCCCTTGCCATCCAAGTTCCTCTCCCCCACGTTACCGCTCAGCAGATCCATGGTATAGGGGTGGTAGGGCTGAAACACAACTTCTTCCCCCTCTTCTACGACCTCCCCCCTGTACACGACTAGGAAGTAATTGGACAGCCTAGACAACACAGCAGGGTCATTGTCTAAGATAAGGAAACCAGAGCTAATAGTCCCCATCAAGTTTATTAAGGCGTTCAGTACCGATGCCCTGCCGTTGTCGTTTAGCTTGTACTCTATGTCGTCGAGGAGTATGTAGTCTGGTTCCAAAAAGGAGGCCATGGCTATTGACACTTTCTTCGCCTCCAATGGTGTGAGATCCAGGGGGTACTTATAGAGGAGCTCCTCTTTTCCTCCTAGAAGGCGTAGGAACTCCTTTGCCAACTCCACTGCCACGTGGTAGTCGCCTAGCCCATGGGACACGACTATCTCGGCAAAGTGGGAGGCCACGTCGTATATTGGGTTAAACGGGGCATATGGATCGTAGAATACCGCAGAAATCCTCGCCCACCTCACCTCGTTCATTTCGACTTCGCTTAAGGATAAGACGCTCTGTCCGTCCAGAAGCACGTCCCCGGAGACTGCCTTCTTTAACCTCAACGCCACGTTTATCGCGTCTTCCTTACCGCTGTCCCTTTGGCCCAGCACCCCGACCCTAGCTCCCTTGGAGAGCTTTAGGCTGAAACACCTCAGCCTATCAGTGGTAACGCAGGAATACTCAAGCATACCTTTTGCTCACCTCATCGGAGATAACGTAGAGCACTACTATCACGATTGCCCTAAAGAGCGCCGGCACTAAGAAGAGCCACCAGTAAGTGAAAAGCCTGGACGCGTTTAACAGGGTAGTGAGAGTGGGGAAGTTCGGATCCCCTACGCCCGCGATAACTCCCATGGCAGTGTAGGTGGATATACCGTCAATTACCGCCGGGAGGAAGAACTTGACGCCCATTCCCTCCAGCGTGGGCAAGTACTGGGGGAGGAGAAGGTAGAGGGGAACTTCTCCGGGTATTTTCGTCAAAAGCGGGGAATAGGAGAAGTACAACTTCTCGCTTACTTGCCTAGCGTAGTTGAACCAGCCCGTCAAAGCCACTATTAGGGCAGTCAAGAAGAAGTTAGCCCTCAGGAAGGTGCCCTCAGAAGAGCCGTAGAACAAGGCTAGGGCGAAGAGGAAGGGTAGCCTTGGGATGGAGTTGAACGCGTCCAAGAACCTCACCATTACCGTCCTTCTCCTCCCGCTGGTCGCGGAGACAAAGCCGTAGGCTAATGCAGTGGAAACCTCTATTACCCCCACCATCCCTCCGAAGATTAGAGTGTCCAGCACGGCAACTGCATTTACGTTTACCATGTTCTTTCCGTTGACGTAAGTACCTAGGGGGAACTGAGGACTTGGGGGAGTAAGAGGTGGGCCATAGGGTAAGTTGTAGAAGGAAAAGAAGAGGGACAACGCTACCACAGCCAGGAAGGCTAATAGGCTGAGCTTCATCACCTTCTCACCCTGGGATCGGCTATTCCGTAAACTAGGTCTGCGAGGAAGTTAGAGACCAAAACTATCGTGGAGTAGATCAACAGGACTCCCTCCACCACCCTTATGTCCCCGGCGTCGACGCTGGTCCCTAGCAGGTAGCCGAGCCCTGGCCACGAGAATATGGTCTCTATAAGGAACTCAGCCACCAACATCTCGACTAGGGCAGAGGATATGGAGGAGAGCGTGACTACCATGAGGTTGCCGAGGACGTGGCGGTACATCACTATGTCCTCGCTTAAGCCCTTGGCCTTAGTGACCAAGGGAGGGGTTGAGAGGACAGTGTACACCACCCTGTTGGCGAAGATGCCTATGTACGAAAAGAAGAGGGACACAGCTGGTAAAACCAGATACGGCAATAGGTCGCCGTTGGGCGAGCCCACTGGGAAGACGGGAAAGTTGTAGTGGAACGCGTAGAGTAGGGCTATGCCTATGACCCACGAGGCTAAGGCGTTACCGATGTACTTCCACTTTTGTATTAAACTCATTGTGAACCCCTTCTTCCTAATGGCGTACATCACCAAGAGGGAGGAAGTGTAAACCGTGGGGGAGAAGGATATTCCGGTCAGAAAACTCGAGTAGGAAAGGGAGGTGAGGATCAAGGAGTCGACGCTGACGCCTTGTTTGCTGAGGCCCATGTTAAACGTTAAGAGGCTAAGGAGTTCGCTAGAGGGAGTGAACTCCTTGACGGTCTCCAAGAGCGCAACAACTGCAACCACTACGACCAAGGAAATGACTAAGCTCGAGAACCTCTTTAACGCGTACTTGTAAATCGAACTGCTCACTGCATTGCCCCTGGAGAGCTCTCCAAGCTCCCTCTCTTGGATCAGCAATATGGTACCCCTGAAACCCAAGGCAGTCCCCAGAAAGATCAGGAAGATAGATGGCACAGACAAGTAGGCAAGCGGCTGCACGTATCCTTTCACCACATAGATGTACAGTTCTGTGTCGTTTAGTTTAAGCGGGTGGACCCCTTGGAATTGCGTTACGCCTTTGCTCGTGATAACAGTCGAGTTGGGATACCCCTTGCTCAGAACTGCCCAGTACTGATACTCCCATCCAGACGGTGGCATAGCTACGCTCGAGTTGCCGTAGTCAACAACGGAAAAGGGGAAGGTTTGTATCGAAAAAAGAGAGGACACGATCCCTAAGGCAAGTAGAGCCAAGGAAACGAGCAGGAGGTAGGGTCTCATAAGCTTTGTTGAGATGAGGGTGTGAGACCATACTTAAAAGGTTACTTCATATTCCCACCGTTTTGAACGATACGTTTTTCACTAGGTCTATCCCCACGGCAAAAGCAAACGAGACTACCAATACCTCTAGCACGTAGAGCAAAGGCAGGGGAGTGACCAAAATGCCCAGCCAGGAGATAAGGACGGTAAAGACAATGTCCGCGACGCTAGACGACATTAGGAAATTGCTTGGCCTAGAAGACCACATGCTCCTCCTTTCCCTCACCACGTAGACAGTGAGTTGCCCGCTGAAGACTAGCAGGTCGAACACAAACGTGTGGATCTCGTCTACATGGAGGCCTTGTACTAACGCTACCCACAGCGTAAAGAAGGACTCGACCACCACCAGGAACGCCAAGATGAGGGACGCGGAAATGAGTTTCCTGACGTCCCACCTCTCCGGGTACTTGGAGTACCTAACGTTGTCTGTAGCGATGGACATAGTGACGAAGTCGTTCAAGAAGAGCAAGAGTATGACGTCAAAGGGCGTTGTGACGAAGAACCTAACTACAAAGAAGGACAGGGTGAGGAACAAGACAACTTGGAGGGTCTTGATGATCTTATTCAAGGTGTAAGTCAGCATCCTTTGGTATATTTTCCTCCCGGACCTGATAGCCTCCACTATGTCGGTGAGCCCCTCGTGGGTCAACACCATACTAGCAGAGGCCTTGGCCACGTCGGTAGCGTTGTACACCGCTATCCCGACTTCCGCCTGCTTTAGCGCAGGAGCGTCATTTACCCCGTCCCCTGTCATGCCTACTATATGGCCTGTCTTCTGAAGGCTCTTGACTATAAGGTACTTGTCCTCGGGATACACCTCCGCAAAGACGTCGCACTCTTCTATCTTTTTGACTTGTTCCTCCTCTCTCAGGGTCTTTATTTCCCTTATGTTACATATACTCTCTCCTATCCCCACCTCCTTCGCTATCTCCCTTGCTATGAGCTTGTTGTCCCCTGTAATCATCTTGGGCTTCACGCCTAGGCCCTTGATCTCCTCCATGAACTGCTTACTGTCCTTCCTCGGCCTGTCGTAGAGCGGAAGGATCCCCACGAGCTTCAGCTCTCCCTCTTCCTCTCCTACTGCCACTGAGATGGTTCTAAACCCCCTGGAGGCCAAGTCCTCCAAGACCTTGAAGTACCTCTCGTCGTTTACGTTTGCCAGTTGGGCTATTACCTGGGGTGCCCCCTTCGTCACCCTAATCGTTTTCCCCTCTAATTTCACTACCGCCTCAGTCCTCTTGGTGGAAGGGTCAAAGGGCCTAAAGTCTACCCTTTCGTAACGCTCAACCTTCACGTTGTTCTCCCTCAAGCACGTTATCACGGCGTTGTCTATTGGGTCTTGGCTAGCCTCATCGGAGGCCATATAGGCGTACTTGACCACGTCTTCCTTGCCAAAGCCCTCCCAGGGGACTGGGTCTCCAATCCTAAGCCTGTTCTCGGTTATCGTCCCAGTCTTGTCCAAGTTAAGCACGTCCATGGAGGCTGCGTCTTCAGCGGCGGTAAGCCTAGTGACGAGGATCCCCTTCTTTGACATCTCCAGGGCACCAAGGGCCATCGCTATGGTAAAGGTCGCGGGTAGGGCAACTGGGACGGAGGCTATTAACACTATTAGTGAAAAGGGTAGGACGTCGGACAAGCTTACCCCAGAGATGAGGGAGTACGCTGTTAACGCTAGCACCAAGACCACGTCTATGGCAATTAGGTACTTAACTATATTGAGTATTAGCTTCTCCAAGTGCGACTCAGCCCTGGCCTTTTCCACCAGCTCAGTTGTCTTGCCGAAGTAGGTCTTAGCACCAGTAGCTATAACTACTCCATCTGCCTCTCCTCTCCTCACTATCGACCCTGAGTAGGCCACGTTCCCCCTGTCCTTAGCCACGGGGAGCGACTCCCCTGTAAGTGTAGACTGGTCTACGGAGACCTCGCCCTTCAATATCTTGACGTCAGCTGGCACTATGTCGCCAAGTCTTATGTGCACTACGTCCCCCGGCACTAGGAACTTTGCTGGGATCAGCTTCCACTTACCATCCCTCAACACCCTTGCTTGTACGCTGAGCTTCTGCCTCAGCAACTCCACTGCGTTCTCTGCCCTATGCTCTTGGATAAAGGAAACCACGGAGTTGAATACCAAGAGGAAGGCTATTATGTACATGTCTAGGTACTTTCCCAGCACGTAGGTTAAAACTATGGTAACCTCGAGCATCCAAGGTACTGGGGCCCAGAACTTCTTCAAGAACTTGACGGCGGGATTTACCTTTTTCTCCTTGACCTCGTTAAAGCCGTACTTCTCCAGCCTCTTCTTTGCCTCCTCTTCGCTGAGACCCTCTGGCGACGTACCCAGCTCTCTGAGCACTTCATCAATGGACTCCTTTTTGTAATCAGTCATAAGTATTAGATCTCTGCAACGCATTAAAACTCTTAACTTTCCTTGGCCCTTTTCGCTATCCTCTCTAGGGCGTGCTCCGCGCCTAGTTTGAAGTGTTGGTAGTTCCTCCTCTCCAAGAACCTAATCAGAGGCGAAGTCTTGACCTTCCAATGGGATAATATCTCCCTTTCTGTGACCCTCACTTCGTTAAACCCGACGATTATGCCCTTCAAGAACTCTATCCTCAATACCCTGTTACTGTCGTCTACCGTTATCCTCACCTCAGAGGTTGAGGGGAAGGCAAACCTCACCTTCCCCTCGTAGTGGTCGCCTACTCTCCTCACTTCGAGCTTCGAGACTCCCTTCCAGAACTCGGGTATTGAGTAGACGTCGCTGGCTACCTTCCACACTTTTTCTGGGTCGTCTATTTCCCTGGAGACCACGAACTCTATCACTCCTGCTCCCTCCTCGCCCCTTTAGTTTCTTCCACGCAAATCCCTCTCTTCACGCCCTTTTAAAGACTGAAGTCAACCCCTTGGGCACTATTGCCCCCCTCCTCTCCTTAAGCCCGGAGTAGAGGAAGAACTTCCTGTCGAGATATTCCCTGTCCCTTGAGTCCAGGAACTCTATGGCCCTCTCCAAGGACGCCTTTAGCTTGAGGAAGTACTCTTCGTCTCCCTCGACTGGCAAGTCAGCGTCAGAGTGGTAAAGCGGAATTAAATCGTCGTTGTACAAGACCATTGCAGGGTACCCTTCCATCACATAAGGGAAATGGTCGGAGAAAGGCGTCGGCATCTCCACCCTCTTAACCTTGAAGAACGACGAGAGCTCCCAGAGGTCTGGGGTTGAGGAGAAAACGACCCTGTCCGGGAATAGGGCGTCTAAGGAGATCATGACTAAAGTGTCCTCCTTTGGGTGCTGGAGTGAACCAGTACAGCACCTAGGCCCCTCCTCCGACGAGAAGAAGACGAGCTTAAGACCGTGGTTCCTCAGCCTAGGCCTAAGGGAAAGGGCCAGCTCCACGGAAAAGAGGTTGTCGTGGAAGCCAGTGAGCCAGTGGTCTACGTGTGCCCCCACCACGATGTAGTCCTCCCCCTCCTTTAACGTCACCTCTAGGTTGTAGGACGTCGCCTCCTTGAGCTCCGCCTCTCCGCAGAGCTCCACGTAGCCCTCCACTTCCCTGTCCACGGAGAAGGCTATTGGACTAGGCTTTGGTAGGGAAATCCTCCTAAGCTTGTTGTCCACTATTACAAGCCCCTCGTAACCCTCTGGCTGAGATAGCTCAAAGGGATGGGATGGCATCCTGACTACCTTTATTTCCCTGCCCACCTTGCCCTTGACACAGCCCGAGGTGTAGGGCATTAGGGCTCCCCTTACCCTCTCCCCGTTCAAGTAGACTTCTTCCCTTCTAACTTCCCAGAACTTGGTCTTTACCTTCACCTTCTTCGCATCCTTAAATACCTTGCTAAGCCTTTCGAGTATCCTCCTCTCCACGTCTCCCCCGTGTATTGCCTCTCCCAAACCCATTAGCTCCCTGGCTAGCCTCACTTCCCTTCAGCCCTCCTTACGTATTCCTCGTAGTACTTTACTGCCAACCTCAAGTTCTCCACCTCGTTCTCGACCTTTGACAGCTCTACGTAGGCCCTGGCTAGGAAGAGCGGGTCCTTCAGCTTCTCAGCAATGGTTATGGCCCTCTTCAAGAGCTCCACTACCCCAGTCCTCTTGTACACCTCGTACAACAGCTGTAGGTGTTCCTGGCTCTCGTCCTCTACCTCTTCTAGCTTTGACGCCGCCTCGTATACCAGCTCCGGCCTGTACTTGGAGAGTACGAGGAGGGCCCTGGCCTCTCCCCTGAGGTCCCCCACCCTCCTGAAGAGCTCTAAGGCTTCTGCAACGTCCTTCTCCTCCCCGGAAGAGAGAAGGGCCTCGGCCAACAGGCGGTCGTCCTTCAGGAACTTCGACACCTCTATTGCCTTCTTCACGTATTCCTTCCTGCCCCTCCTCGCCAAGAGTATGTACGCGACGGCCAAGTCCTCGTTTGGTATCTCGAAGCTCTCCAGTATGTCCTTTGCCTCCTCTACGTACTTCCCTCCCCTGGCTAAGCATACCTTCGCCAGCAACCTCTTTGCCTCTCCCTTTACCGAAGTCCTCAAGGAGATGGCTTCCTTTAGGGCGTCGTACGCCTCTTGGTAATCCCTCAGCTTCATGAGTGCCATTGCCTTGTTCAGCAGTATAACTCCCCTGCTCTCCTCGTCCTTTGCCCTCTTGTAGGCCTCGTTAAAGGCTTCGAGGGCCTTCCTGGCGTCACCTTTCTCCAAGTAGCAAAGCCCTAAGAGGTTGAGGGACCCGCTGTCCTTCTTCTCGAGGTCCTCGAGTATGGATATCGCGGAATCCAAGAGCTCCGGCTCCCTCGTCCTCTTGTACCTCTCGAAGAGTTCCACTGCGTTGGCAAGGGTATTCCTCTTCACGCGTTAAGTTATGGTATTAAAGAAAATAACCCTTGAAGACCTTTAATAGCTGTAATTAGCCATCATCTTATGTTGAGCCACCAGAGCGTCTACTCCTTAGCAAAGAACTTCAAGGGATTCTCCGAGGAGAGCGTTAGAGAAAATGGCTACGACTTAAGGATTTGCGGGGACAAGTACTACGAGGTGGAAGGAGGGGCAACACTCCCAGACTCGGCTTCCTCCTTGAAGGAGCTGGAGTTCAAGGAGTACGCAGAGCTTGAGCCCCTAAGGACTTACCTGTTCGAGTCCTGCGAAGAGGTGGCGATGCCCGCAGACGTGGCCGGGGCAATGACGCTGAGGAGCACCTTTGCCAGGAACGGGTTCGTCTCACCACCCACAGTGGTGGACGCAGGATACAGGGGGAAGATAACTATTGCGTTAACCTCCTTCTACAAGGCGAAGCTTAGGAAGGGGACTAGGGTAGTGCACCTAGTCTTCTTTAGGCTTGACGAACCAGCGAAAATGCTTTATTCGGGGAAGTACCAAGGAGGAAAGGTCATCTAGAGGGTTAAGCTTGTCGAGGGTGGAATACGCCTTCAAGGAGCTGGTCTCCAGGCTACCGATTATACTGCCCGTGATAATAATATCAGTGGTGGCCTTCCTCCTGGAATTAGTGCTCCTGCGTTTCTTCCCTTCCCCGCTCACCAACGTGATAGTGTACCTCATAGAGGGGATAGCGTTCTCCCTTGAGGCGGGGATGGCGTTCTCAGGTTACATGATATCCCCTAGGTTGAGCGACGTGGTAAGCGACGTGAACTCGAGGCTTGGCTCAGTAATAGCCCTCGGTGTAGTGCTTGGGGTGTTCCTGCTCGCCTTTTCCTTCTTGCCCTTGTCCTTGTTGGTCGACGCCTTATCCCTATCCTTTCTGTTCCTCTCTTACCCTTTCGTGTATAGGTCAAGGCTAAAGGGCGTTGGGAAGGCCCTAGATTGGCTCAGTAACTCCCTCCAGAAGGATCCCGTGTCCTTTCTCGTGGTCTACATAGCCTCAGTTCTGTCCTTCTTTCCTGTTGTCGACATATTAACAATACCTTACGCTGTAATACTGTCATACGTCCTGTACAGAGAGGTGTAGTATCTTAGGGGTTATAACAACGGGAAATGGGGCCTCTTACAAAACAGCCGTATTGGAACTAAAATAAAGTACGTCCTTCAGCTTCTTGTCACTTGCAAGCTGTTATTCTGGTTCCTAGGGTCTCATGAGGGAGTGAGGTTAAGATAGGGAAGGACAGAGTACCGTTTGTCTCTACACTGTCCTTCCCGTCATTTTATTGACACTCAAGGTCAAGTGTAGAGACTTAGCCCTCAACCACCTACCTAACCTTAAGGTAGGAGGGTTATGGGACTCTTCGAGCTCAACGGCACGGGGCTCACATTACCAGCCTTCCCTAAAAGATTATACAAAGCAACTGCATCCCTATGCCACTTTTCTCTTCCCTTATCACAAACACCCAACCCTTGGAGCAGAGTCCCCATCCGGTGAGTAAACAATTTTACACTCGTGTATAGGGCATACAGAAGAAGTATAAGCGGGATTAACTAGTAACGCTGGTACACCAAACTCCCTAGCCTTCTCAACAATAGCACTCTTTAAAGAGGCAAAAGCTGACTTATAAATCCTATCCCTCAACTGCTTATCCTTAATATCTCGAACTATTTTTCCGGAGTATTCTTAGGCAAGTCCTCTAAAACTATGCCCTTACTCTCTCTCCAAGTGCTTCCAAAACAATTAACTTAGCCAACTTCCTTCTAATGTCTAACTTCTTAAACCTCTCTCATCTTTAAAGCCCTCTTAGCCTCCCTAGTCTTCGTTGACCTATCACTCTCAATCTTCTTCCTCTTATAAGCATATCCAAGAGTTATCCTCTTAATGTTAGTCTCTACCAATAATGGCTTACCATCTAGCAGTAGGGAAACGTTATTCTCATTTAACTCAAACTGATATATACTCTTTAGCATCGTAAGGCTTTGATGATTTCTTAAAAACTAAGTATAATTTTACCACGCTCCCCTTACACAGTTTGAAAGATGATTCACTAGCTAAAACCCAACCGTTATTGTAATACTTCCAAAAGAGTTTTGTGAAAAATGGTTCTAGTGACACCCAACCATCCTTTGTCGAGATTCTCACCTCGCTCAGTGAAAACTTCCATAAGTGATCATCTCTAAGTGCACAGAGACGTTCTTTAACTCCGGCTTATCAGTATAAGCCTTACCTTGTTTCTTCCTCTTCATAAAACTCTTTAACCTAATGCTTGCATCTTCACAAGCAGTGTAAATGTAGTGTGATGGTAAAGAGGAATGTTCATTCCTCTCTTGCTTGTAAATGTTAGCCCTTAGCAACGACTTTACCTTATTCTTCAAACCACATTCTGTAACCTCTTGCAATACTTCTTTCAATCCCTTTTGGCATGCATCGTGCGGGGAGTGGGACTTGAACCCACGCAGGCCTACGCCAGTGGAGCCTCAGTCCACCCCCTTTGGCCTAGCTCGGGCATCCCCGCAATTTAAAATCCTCTTCAAAACCTAAAAACGTTTTCTATCCGTCTCGTGCTTCTCACCAACTTTTTAAGTGGAGACTCACTAATTTCTTCTGATTAGGGATGAGTCTTTGACAAGTACGTCCTAAGTAAGCAGGAGTTGAAGACCCTGTTAAGGGAACTCAAGAAGTGGTCTGCCCCCGCCACAGTCCTTCTCTCGCTCTATATACCTCCTGGTAGGCCGATCTCAGACGTAGTGAACATGTTGAGGCAAGAGGCGTCGATAGCCCAGAACATCAAGCTAAAGAGGACTAGGGACGCTGTTGAGGCTGCAATATCTGGCGCAATAGACAGGCTGATGAGCTTCTCAAAGGTACCGGACAACGGCCTAGTCCTCTTCTGCGGTGAGAACTTCGACACGGAGGAGTACAAGTGCTACGTCTTCTCTCCTCCAGAAAAGGTGACTGTGTACTTCTACAGGACGGACAAGTACTTCCACACTGAGTTCCTAGAGGACATGACCGAGGAGAACGAGGTCTACGGGCTCATAATAGTGGAGAGGGACCAGGCGACCATAGGCATCCTAAGGGGTTCTAGGATACTCGTCCTGGAGGAGTTCGAGGGATTCGTTCCAGGCAAACACATGATGGGAGGTCAGTCGCAACGAAGAATAGATAGGATCATCGAGGAGATGTACCACAACTTCCTCAAGGAAGTAGGGGAGAAGGTGAACCAGCACTTTGTCCCCCTCCTTGAAGAGGGCAAGCTTAAGGGAATCCTGCTGGGAGGGCCAGGCTACGCCAAGAAGGACTTCTTCGACGGCGACTACATGGACTATAGGCTTAAGAAACTTGTGCTCGAGCCCCTAGTAGATCTCGGAGACCAGGGAGAGGCAGGACTGAGGGAGATGGTGATGAGGATGAAGGATGTGCTGAAGTCCCAGAAGTACGTAGAAGTTCAGAACTTGATGGACGAGCTCAAGTACCACTTGGCAAAGGACGACGGCCTCATAGTCTACGGCCTCGACTACATAAAGAAGGCGCTCGAGATGGGAGCTGTTGACAGCCTAATAGTGTACGACGAGGAAAACCTTGAACTGCAGAAGGTTATCCAAGAGGCTGAAAAGTACGGCACCAAGGTGTACGTGGTGGGGGACGAGTTACCAGAGGCGGAGTGGATAAAAAAGACGTTCGGAGGGGCTGTTGGAAAGCTGAGGTTCAAGGTAGACTAGAGGATTTTTCTCCTCCTCATTTCCTCCAATATCTTGCTCAGGGGGATTGGTGGCTCTATGCCGTAGCTCTCCCTGAACTCCTTCTCCAACTGGGAAAGCTCCATCTCCCCCTTCTCCGCCAAGATCTTCCTGACTAGGTTTATCTCGTCCTCCCAGTAGTTCCAGGGGTACATAAACCACGCCCAGTCAGTTACCTCGAAGGCGTAGAAGTCAGGGACGTACTTAGAGGAGGGTTTGATGTGCTGCATTGTAGCGGTCTTGACGTCAAGGGGGTTGAAGTTCTCCCTCACGTACTTCTCCGCTAGGATTAGGCTGTCCCCTGTGTCCGTTATGTCGTCTATGATTATCACCCTCTTACCGCTCAAGTCGACCTTAAAGGGGTACTTTATCTTTGCCTCGGGCGTATGGGATGCAGTGACTACCCAGTGCTCTACCTTTATGGAAAGGACGTCTGTTATACCGAGGACGTCCGCCACCAGCCTCGAGGGCACTAGTCCCCCTCTCGCCACTGCTATTATGACGTCAGGGGAGTACTTGTCCCTTATCTTCTCGGCTAGGTCGGTTGACCACTGGACTACGTCCTCCCATTTTACAACCTTCACGGGGATTTTTGGCAAGTTATATTACCCAAAATATCTGAAAATAAACATTAATCAAATTTTTGGTTTAGACTTTAATACTAGGTTTACAACTTTTCCCTATGCTCAACTACGAGAAGGTGGACGTGGCGATCATCGGCGGTTCCGGGATTTACGACCCCAAGATTTTTTCTGACTCCAAGGAGATAAAGGTGTACACGCCGTATGGCGACACCAGCGACCTCATAACCGTAGGCACAGTGGAGGGAAGGAAGGTAGCCTTCCTTCCTAGGCACGGCAGGAGGCACAGGATACCCCCGCACAAGATAAACTACAGGGCGAACTTGTGGGCCCTCCACGAGCTTGGGGCGAAGTGGGTGATATCTGTCTCCGCTGTGGGTAGTTTAAGGATGGACTACAAGCCAGGGGACTTCGTAGTGCCAGACCAGTTCATAGACATGACAAAGGGAAGGCAGTACACCTTCTTCGACGGCCCCGTTGTAGCACACGTCTCCATGGCTGACCCCTTCTGCAATAGCTTGAGGAAGGTGATAATAGGAGCGGCGAGGGACCTGGGCATAAACACTCATCCCTCTGGCACCTACATATGCATAGAGGGGCCTAGGTTCTCCACTAGGGCTGAGAGCAAGGTATGGAAGGAGGTCTTCAAGGCCGACATAATAGGCATGACGCTAGTGCCAGAAGTCAACCTGGCCTGCGAACTGCAGATGTGCTACGCTACTATAGCCATGGTCACCGACTATGACGTCTTTGCAGACATCCCGGTCACTGCAGAGGAAGTGACCAAGGTAATGGCCGAGAACACGGAGAAGGCCAGGAAGCTTTTATACGAGGTAATAAAGAGGTTACCAGACAGGCCAGAGGAGTGTTCGTGTTGCAATTCCCTAAAGACAGCTCTAGTTTGATCTCAAAGCTCAAACCCAAGGACTTACCCCTAGGTAACTACTCCCTTGTAGCGTACGGAAGGGGGATGGAGCTACCCGCCTTCACGTACGAGAGGGCGAAGATAGAGCTTGAGGGAAAAGTGGTAAAGGTAGTCCCGCTCCACGAGATGCTCTTCCTCGAGGATGCTTACGCGGACGAAAAGGACGTCCTAGTGTTCGCCAACGATCAGAGCGAGGTAAAGGAGACCTTAGACAACTTGTGGTCCCTGGAGATCAACGCAGACCTCTTCACCTGTGGCAACGTGGAGGGGAAGGGAGGCGTAAGAGTGCAACAGCTAAAGGAGGAGCTCTGCGAGGTCAATTTGTCCCTCTCCGTCCTAAAGTCCGCCTTAAGTTCCTCTACCTCGGCCAGGGCGAGGAGGTTGTTAGAGGAGATGGACTTCTCTGACCTCAAGGAATGGGCGGAGAGGAAGGCTATGGAGATTGACCCCGAACTTGACGTGATCCTCTCCCCGGTGTTGATGCCAGCCAGGTCTTTGGTGGAGGAAAACATAGGTAAAAACGTTAAAACCTATTACGATACAAACTTTTATAATTCAAACGTGATATTTACTGGGATAGACGCCTTGACGATGAGAAGAATTTCTTTTCAGCTAAGGAAGAATTCGATGAAGGTCAAGGAAGTTCTCCTTGACGTAGACCCCTTGATGGCACCAATATACTTGACAATAATATCTTATATAATAAAGTTAAACAAATAAGTGAAGGGATTGCTGTGGACGTCCTGGAGTTCTGGGCGAAGAGCAAGCAGACTATCGACGAGATAATCAGGGGCTTCCTTGCCGACATAAGGGACTGGGAGACGCTGGAGGTAAGCAAGTACATAATGAACGACGGAAAGAGGTTCAGGGGGACAATGATGCTCCTCTTTAACGACGCCCTCGGAGGGAGGGAGGAGGACGCGTACCCTGGGGCGCTGGCAACGGAGATCCTCCACTCCGCCTCACTCGCACTAGACGACATAGTGGACTACGACGAGACCAGGAGGGGAAAGAAGGCAGCGTGGGCCGTTTACACAAACAGGAAGGTGATCTTCGTCTCCAACTACTTAATACCGACAGCCCTCAACATCATCTCCCGATACGGTAGCAAGGCCCTCAACATAAGCATAGAGCTCTGGAAGGACACATCAGTGGGGGCACTAAAGGACTTATACGGGGACAAGTCGGAGTACCTCAAGACCATAGAGCTCAAGACGGCCAGCCTCTTCAAGCTTCCGACAATGTTGGCGTCCTTTTCCTCCAAGAGGGAAGACCTTGTGGACAGACTAATTGGCCTAGGGAAGCACTTGGGTATCATATACCAGTTGGTGGACGACTACGTGGACTGCGTCTCTTTGGACAAGGAGAACTTGGTGGGGAGCGCGAGGCAACTCTTCGAGCTCACGCAGGGCAAAGTTGACCCCTTCGTATCCCTTATGGTAGAGGAGCACAAGACGGAGTACTTAAAGGTCCTCGACTCCATTCCGGTATCCCCAGAGCTAAAGGACACCCTGTACGCACTGCCGGACTTTTTGGCGTACGGTCTCCTCTCAGAGGCGGGAATAAAGAATAAAATGTTTTAGGTCGCGTTAAATCTTGGTGAAAAGTCATAAGGATTGCGGTCATCCACGAGTCTCAGAAGGTCACAGAGGCTTCTAAGCAGTTATTACTCGAGATAAAGAACAAGGGCCACGTCGCCTACTACGTTAGGCCTTCAAAGCTGAGTGGTATAATAGAGAAGGACGGGATAACCTTCACCTATGCAGGGAGAGAGGTGAGCTTTGACGGAGGGATCTTGAGGAACTTGGGCTTCATAGTCACTACCGAGCAGTTGATGAAGAGGATAGACGTACTAGAAGAGATGAGGACCTCCGGGGTGTACATAGTAAACAGGCCCTCTTCCATGTTGCTGGCGAGGGACAAATTCAGGAGCCTAATGGTGCTGAAGAAGAACAACATACCGGTTCCGGAGACTGCGTTAGTGGAGGACCCAATTGAGGCAATGAGGCTAACGGAAAAGTGGGGAGAAGTAGTGATAAAGCCCGTGGTAGGGAGCCTCGGCTTGGGCTCGGTAAAGGCCAGCGATCCAGACATTGCCTTTAGGGTGGCAAAGTCGATCTTGGCCATAAACCAGCCAGTTTACATCCAGAAGTACGTGAAGAAGCCAGGGAGGGACATTAGGGCCTTCGTGGTAGGGGGCGAAGTGCTGGGGGCGGTCTACAGGATTTCCCCCAACAACTGGAAGACAAACGTGGCTCAAGGCGCAACAACCCAAGTAATGGTGCCACCAAAGGAGATAGTGGAGCTGAGCGTGAAGGTCAACGAGGTCCTCGGCTTGGAGTACTCCGGCATAGACATAGTGGAGGATTTGGAGGGGGGCTACAAGGTACTAGAGGTCAACGGAGCTCCCCTTTGGAAGGGGTTCATGACTGCCACGTCCATTAACCCCGCAAAGTACATAGTGGAGCACGTCATAAGAAACGGTAGGAAATGAGGAAAAAGCAAACCGTCTGAGAAGTGATGTGGAGCTCTCGCCCTGATCACTCCTCGAACATCCTTTTTTCCTTGATAGTCCTCAACACGAACATGGTGTAAGTTGAGGTCACGCCGGGCATGTTGCCTATCCTGTCCAGCACCTTTGCCAACTCCTCTTTGGCGCTCACTCTGACCTTGAGTAGAGCGTAGTACTCCCCAGTGACGTCGTATATCTCGTAGACCTCCTTCATGTTCCCTATCTCCCTGAGCACCTCTTCGTACCTCTTTGGATCTGCCTTTATGAGGACGAAGGCAAGGACGTTTAACCCCACCTTCTCCAAGTTGACGTCTATAGTGAAGGTCCTTATAACCCCTGACTCCCTGAGCCTCCTGACCCTCATGTGGATGGTCGACTCGCTTAGGTTGAGCATCTTAGCTAGCTTCGAGTAAGATATCCTAGAGTCCTGTTGGAGTATGTTCAGGATTTTCTTGTCGACGTCGTCTAGGTAGTAAAAATCGTTCATTAAAATATCATCCTCCCGAATAATTTAAGCAGATCTATTTTACTGAACTCGCCCATGGAGAACTTTATTACCAACTCAGGGTCAGCCTTCAGTAATACCCTTTCAAGTCCCTTGACTGAGTTTGTCCTCTTGGCGTGGGCTATTACCCTCGCATGAACCTTTAGACTGGAGTAGAGCTGGCTGGACGTGAACTCCTTCCTGAAGTCCTTACCCTCCAGGATGGACTTGGCCATTATCTTAGAGGAGATTATGGAAGGCCTTATCCCCTCGCCCGTGACCGCGTACACTGTGCCCAAGGCCTCCCCCACGTAGTCACCGTTAAGCCTCTCCTCCACTATGCCATAGTCGTTCACCCTGGCCCCTTGGAAGCCCTTTACCCTCCCCTTGAGTATGGTCTTTAGCCTCTCCTTTAGGAAGTTTACGTCTGCGTAACCCCCTATGCCTATTTTAGCTCCATCCCTCTCCGGGAAGACCCAACCGTAGCCCAGGAGGTCGGAATAGAAGTACATCTCCACTATTTCGGGGTCAATGTTATAGTCGGTCATGTACTGTATCGCGGGTATCGTGTACTCCTTAGGCAGGGAGTAGTGCCCTGTGGCGTATATCACCTTATCTGCCTTTAGCTCTTCCCCGTTGACGAAAACCTTTCCGTTCTTCGTCACCACCTTGGCGTTGAACTTAACGTCAACCTTCTCCGCCAAGAGCTTAAGGAACAGCGGCTTGTCAACTATGTAGCCGAGCTTCGACTTCTTCCCCACTTCGTACAGCAACTTGTTGTCTAGGTATACCCTAAACCCCTTGATCTCGCTTATGACGCTCTCCTTTGAAACGTCTATTACCTTGTCTATGTCTGAGAGCACCCCCCACGCACAGGGCTTAACGCCCAAGGTGGAGAGGCCCTCGTATACTGTGACCTCGTGCTTGGAGCCCCTTAGGAAGTAGGCTAGCGATATCCCGGCTGGCCCTCCTCCCACTACTGCAATCTGCATAAAAATATCACTCTTTAAAGTACAAATAAGCTATTATTCCTAGCGTAATAAACCCGGAATACAAGACTATAAGCTCGTAGAAGTTGTGGAAGAACCTCCCTATTATCGCCCCTATTATCACCACGATCAACATGGCCACGTAGCCGTTGCCGAACTTGATCAAGTCGACCCTCAAGAGGTTGCCGATCAAGGGCCTTAACAGGAACGCTAGGCTAACCACGAACGGTATGGAAAAGGCCAACGTCACTAGGGCGTAGTCCTTTGGCTTCATTGGGAGGTCTAGGAATACCGCCAAGCCTAGGCCAAAGGCGAATATCCCCGTGAAGAACGTGGACACCACGGCGTTGTTCAGGCTTTCCCAAGGCTTGTACTGGAGGAACAGGTAGAGGGCTATAACAAAGCCCACAACAGACCCACCTACAAAACCGTAGAAGGAACGGACGAAGGCAGGGATAGCAGGCAATAACACGAGTAGGATGGCGATTGACGTAGTTTGCCACTGCTTCATCTTGGTCGTTGGTTAATAGTTAACAAAAATAAAAATATCTAATGGTAATATAACGCGTGAAGTACAGTCAGCCAGTCCTCCTAGTCCACGGAGGCGCGGGGAGCTGGAAGGAAAGGGAACACGACGTCGTCCTAAGGGAAATAAGGCGGGCCCTAGATTACGGCTACGATTTCTTTTCCAAGGGGAGCGCTATTGAGGCGGTGGTGGAGAGCATAGCGTACATGGAGGACTCGGGTTACTTTGACGCTGGCAAGGGTAGCTACAAGAACGCGTTGGGCGAGGTCGAGATGGACGCGGGGATAATGCACGGCAACGCCATGAGGGTGGGGGCAGTGGCCTCAGTGAAGGTGAAGAACCCCATAAGGGAGGCCCTAAAGGTCATGTTAGACGGCAGGCACGTGCTCATGACGGGGAAGGTTGAGGAGGCGTTGACCATTGGCAGGGGGCTCCACGACGGGGATACGGTCGGGGCAGTGGCGCTGGACAAGGACGGGAACCTCGTGGCTGGCACGAGCACTGGCGGGATAAAGGGGAAGTTGCCCGGCAGGGTAGGCGACTCCCCTATTCCCGGGGCTGGCTACTACGCGACGAGCAACGTTGCAGTTTCCTCCACGGGGATAGGGGAAATCATACTGAGGGTTCTGCCAGCGAAGGAAGTCGACATACTGGTGTCCATGGGGTTCACTGTGGAGGACAGCGTGAGGAGCGTGGTCAACAAGGTGACGGAGCTCTTTGGGAAGGACAACTTGGGTATGATAGCCATAGACAGTAGGGGCCACGCTACTGCGTTCTTCAACACCAAGGGTATGCCTAGAGGAATTAAATACCCCGGAGGAGAAAAGATTCTCTTGTTTGAAGGTGAAATCTAATGAAGCTACTAGTCATGAGCAACATAAGGTTCCCCGAGCCTCACATAGAGAGCACGCTCTCGTCAATAGTGAAGAAGGAGGAGCCCGAGGTAATAGTCCTCAACGGCGACACCACTCAGTGCTACTGGGACTACGAGTGCCCAAGGGTAATAGACGTCCTGTACGTGATTAGGAGCATAGCGCCGTGGGCACAGATAGTCTACATCCAGGGGGACATGGACCCCCACGCCATCAAGTGCATCATGGCAGAACCGAGGTACAGGGAGGAAATAATAGGCACTACCATGTACGTGGCCGACGTTTCCTCGGTTAAGTACTACATAATGCACGGGCACCAGGGGGAGGTTGATCAATTGAGGAAAGACCTGAAGGCGGGGCCGTGGGACTGGATAGTTGTAGGCCAGCAAAAGAGGCTGGAAATAGACAAGTTGGCCAGGGTCATCTACACGGGAGGGATAACCAGGGAGTTCCCGCAGGAGACCAGGGGCTACTTGGTCATAACCGACTCCAACCACTACATAAGGACGCTTAGCTAAACGTTTTTAACTCGTCGGGTTTTACCCCTTTATGGAATCCGATTACAGGCCAGTTGTAGCCATATTCTCCGCGAAGCTCGAAGAGAACACAGACTTCTTCAGGACTTTGTTAAGGGAAGTGAGGGCTTTGAAGGGCAAGAAGATCATCGTGCACGTCTTAGAAGACGTGGAGTACTGGGACTTCTTGGCGTCGACAAGGGAGGCGATACTGGACAACATAGACCTCGGGCTCGAGATCTACGTCTGGAGGACGAGCGACTTGGACAAGATGCTCAAGAAGGTACAAGAGGAGAAGGACATTAAGGGGGTCATAATGGTCTGCGGTGAAGAGAACAAGTACGCGTTGAGGAAGGTGCTAGACAGCTTACCGAACTCAGTAAAGGCAAATATGCTCAAGGACTTATGTAAGTAATTTTTTAATATTGAAAGCCAAAAAAGAGAGGCGAAATATCTTGAACAACTACGACGTGTTAATTATTGGAGGAGGTTTCGCGGGTGCTACTTCTGCGTGGCACCTCGCAAAGAAGGGACTAAAAGTCCTCCTCATAGACAGCAAGCCTTGGAACAGGATAGGGGACAAGCCCTGTGGTGACGCTGTAAGCAAGGATCACTTCGACAACTTAGGCATGCCCTATCCTGAAGGAGAACAGCTCGAGCAGAAGATCCAGGGGATCAAGATTTACAGCCCCGACAACGAGACAATGTGGAAAGTTGACGGTGAGGGGTTCGAGATAAACGCCCCGGCCTACACCCAGAGGCTACTTAGGGAGGCCCAGGACAGGGGCGTAGAGGTCATGGATCAGACAACCGCTATGAAGCCCATATTTGAAGACGGCTTCATAAGGGGCGCGGTTATCTTCGACAGGAGGAGGGAACAGCAGACTGAGGTCAAGGCGAAGGTCGTGATAGAGGCAACTGGGTACTCTATGAGCTTCAGGAGCAAGTTGCCACAGGAGCTCCCCGTAAGTGAGTTACTTGACGACAGGGACTCTGACATAGCCTACAGGGAGGTGGGAATAACAAAGGACGAGATCGAGGACCCAGGGTACTTGAGGATATTCATAAACCAGAAGGCATCACCTGGAGGTTACTGGTGGTACTTCCCCAAGGGCAAGGACAAGGTCAACGTAGGTCTTGGAATCCAGGGTGGAATGGGTTACCCCAGTATATACACGTATTACCAGAAGTACTTGAAGGACTACGCCCCAGACCTAGACAGGGTAGTGGTAAAGGGAGGGGCCCTTGTCCCCACTAGGAGACCCATATCGACCCTCGTCTGGAACGGCATAATAGTGGTAGGGGACTCCGCCTTTACCGCTAACCCAGTACACGGAGGAGGGAAGGGCTCGGCCATGATATCCGGGTTCTGCGCAGCTAAGGCCGTGCTCAACGCCTTCGAGGTGGGCGACTTCTCTGCAGAGTCCCTATGGGAGACCAACATATGCTACAACGAGAGGTACGGGGCAAAGCAGGCTAGCCTAGAGCTGTTCAGGAGGTTCCTCCAGAGGCTCTCCGACGACGAGATAAACTACGGCATGAAGAAGAGGGTGATAAGGGAAGAGGACCTGCTGGAGACGAGCCTCAAGGGAGACCTACAGCTCTCCGTTGTGGACAAGGCCATGAGGGTCATCTCCGCCCTAGGCAAGCCCTCCCTGCTCTTCAAGCTCAAGACCGTGGCAGAGTACATGAAGGAGATGAAGTCCATCTACAAGGAGTACCCGAGGAACCCCAAGGAACTCCCCATGTGGAAGGCAAGAGTAGAAAACGCGCTCTCACAGTTTGAGCAGAGCATAAAGTGAGGAAAAGAGGAAGAGGAGGACGTAAGAGGACGCTATGGGTATCCAGAAAGTCCTCAAGGTATAGTTGCCCACTTTTTCCAGCCCCTCCACCATTGCCGATATTATCTTACCTATAACTTTCGTCTTAACCTTTGTCACCTTCTGTGAAGAGTCGACTTCCCTCATCTTGCTGAGGGCGTCAAGGGTCAGCTTGTAGGAGAGATCCACGAGGGAGGGACAGGGCTGAGAAGGGGTGTAGAGGTTGCCCAAACTAGTCCCAGTGCACGAGTGGTCGTCTGGGGTCACTAGGATAGCCCTGTCCACGAGTCCAGCAAGCTTCCCGTATACTTGCTCCTTCAACTCTCTTGACGCGTTGTTGCCGTACACGTACACTATGGCCACCTTCTTCTCCTCGTCACTAAAGACAAACACCTTGACCTTCCTCGAGCAAAGTCCCTCGCACTCCTTGTCTAATGATCCCTCTGAGTAGGCAAACAGGAGGGGCCTCCTCCTTCCCTCTCTCCTCCTCCTGACGAAGCTCTTCAGCTGGGATATCTCTTCCTTGGAGAAATCCTCCACAAGCGACTCGTTGTGGCAGTCAACCAAGAAATTGTTGTTAGCGATCATGTCCTTCCAGAGGGAAGTGGGGAGGTCGTCTATGCCCTTCCCTGGTCTCTCCACAAAGGTCAAGGAGGACTTGTCAAAGGACAAAGTGGTCAACCTAAAGCTCCCTATGTCGTTAAACCTTATGCCGTAAAACTCGTTCTCCTCCATATCCTCTAACGCTTTGGACACCTTGGATATGACCTCTAGGGAGTACTTCCTGGACGGGACGTCGATGTCATGGCTCCCCGGTCCATGAAAGGCCGTAGAGTCATTTACCTTTTCCTCTAGGTCGTACGGGAAGTAGGAGCTACCCACGGTGCCGTACAACCCGTAGTGGACTTCCGGCACGACGAGCTTTTGTCCGTCGACCTTCAAGACGTATACGTGGGCGTAGTAGGGGATGGAGATCTTCTCGAGGAAGTTCTCTACCTCTGCCTCCCTCTTGTAGTTAATAGCCCTTATGAAGGGTCTTACGACGTTCATGGACGAGATGCCTATGACCTTAAGGCCCTTCCTGTTAATTGAGTAAATGTAAAAGCTCGTCAGCAAGGCCACAGCGATTACGTAAGCGTAGAAGATCCAGTCCTTGGTAAGGGTTACTAACAAGGGGAAGAAGGTAGCCGAAGTCGAGAGTAATATTGCCTTTGTCTCCTTGTAGTCAATAAGGAGGGGGTAGTCTACTAGGGGGAGGAAAGTCCCAAAAGAGTAAAGGAAATATGCAGGGAAGAGCGAGAAGACCAAGTAGATGAAGGAGAATATAGTGGAAAGGGCTACAACTGTGCGCCACTTTAACCTGAAAACCAACAAAAGGGCGAAGAGGTAAGCGAAAAAGGACAGGGCAAAGTCGATGCCTATCTCTATTCCCCTTGCCAACACCAACGCCCACTCAACTCCGTTTACCCCAACTAGTACTTCGTTGCTGGGTAACCTTATCATCTTGGAGTAGAACTTTCTGGTAACTTTTTCTGAATCCACGATTTAATGACAACTGTGGGGGTTTAAATTTGGTAGAGCTAAAGGCTGAGGAGGTCGGCGTAAAGAAGGTCATACACAATAGCTTAAACGACTGCGACCTCTTCGTGCTCAGGGGAGAAGGGGAGGAGTACCTCCTCTTCCTGTTTAGGGGTAAAGTCACCTACTTCAAGGTCATGCCTCCCTTTCCAGGGAGGTGGGACTGCTACGACGCCCTCTACAGCCCCTGGGGCCTCTACGGCTTCGTCTTCGACGAAAAACAATTAAGCGCTAAAGTAAAGGAGAGGCTCGAGGAGTTGAGGAGAGTTGTTAAGGGACTATGAGTTGATCATAAGCGACGTAGATGGAGTCATTGTAAGGGAAGGGGAGCCCATCTGGGAAAACCTCTCCGTTATGAGGAGGCTGATGGAGGAGAGGAAGAAGGTCGTATTCGTCACGAACAACTCCGGGTTCAGCAGAGTTATCCTGGCAAGACAGCTCAGCTACTTGGGCCTAAAGGTAACGCCCAACAACATAATCACCAGTGGACTAGCTGCTGCCATCTACATGAAGAGGCGCATGAACGTGGGATCCGTCTTCGTTATCGGGGAGGAAGGACTAATAGAGGAGATGAGGAACTTCGGCTTCAAGGTGATGTACATGAGCGAGGTAGAGGAGAACACCCCAGACGCGGTAGTCTTGGGACTAGACAGGCTGAGCACTTACGACAAGCTCTCCGCAGGGATGAGGTGCATAGCCAGGGGGTCCAAGTTCGTGGTAACTAACATGGACAGGCTCTGGCCTTCGAAGGACGGGCTGAAGCTGGGGGCCGGGGCCCTAGCCAGCGCGATCATCTATGCGCTGAACAGGAGCCCGGACTTCATAGCCGGGAAGCCCAACAAGTGGATCATAGACGTGGCCATGGAGATCTCCGGGATAAGGGACTTGAGTAAGGTGGTGGTCATAGGCGACCAGCTGGAGACTGACATAAGGATGGGGAACTCCATTGGGGCCGACACGGTCTTGGTGCTCACGGGAATAGCAAAGAAGGAGGACGTTGAGAGGAGCGACGTAAAGCCCAAGATCGTTGTAGACAATCTCTCAGAAATTTCTGACTAAAGTTTATATTTTTTAAACTGACTTGATGCATATGGACAAACTCTCTTACGACGCAGTGGTCGTGGGAGGCGGACTTGCTGGACTAATGGCAGCCCACGAGATCGCGTCCTCTGGCTTCAAGGTAGCGGTAATCTCTAAGGTCTTCCCAACTAGGTCGCACTCGTCCTCTGCAGAGGGAGGTATAGCAGCTTACATCCCGGGGAACTCCGACCCAAACGACAACCCCGACTACATGACCTACGACACGGTCAAGGGTGGGGACTACCTAGTGGACCAAGACGCGGCGGAGCTCCTATCCAATAAGTCTGGAGAGATAGTCAAGATAATGGAGAGCTGGGGAACACTATTCAACAGGCAACCCGACGGAAGGGTTGCAGTGAGGTACTTTGGCGGGCAAACTTACCCTAGGACTAGGTTCGTGGGCGACAAGACAGGGATGGCCTTGCTCCACGCCCTCTTCCAGAGGGTGTCAGGGCTCGACATAGACTTCTACAACGAGTGGTTCGCCCTGGACCTGATAAAGGACGAAAGGAAGGTAGTAGGACTAGTCGCAATGGAGATGAGGTCCATGAGCCCCGCCTTCTTCAGGGCGAGGGCCGTGGTAATGGCCACTGGGGGCATGGGGATGCTCTACCAGCACACCACGAACGCTTACATAAACACCGGGGACGGCTACGCTATGGCGTTGAGGGCAGGGGCGGCAATAAAGGATCCGGAGTTCGTCCAGTTCCACCCCACTGCCCTTTACCCCTCAGATATCCTCATAAGCGAGGCCGCGAGGGGAGAGGGAGGCATACTCAGGAACGTGAAGGGAGAGAGGTTCATGGCCAGGTACGCGCCAAAGAAGTTGGACTTGGCCCCAAGGGACATAGCGTCTAGGGCAATAGTAACTGAGATAAGGGAGGGGAGAGGGTTCCCTGGAGGATACGTTGGCCTCGACTTAACTCACTTAGGCGAGGAGTACATCAAGGAGAGGCTGGCCCTCGCATACGAGGCTGCTATGAACTTCGCCGGAGTGGACGCCACAAAGGAACCCATTCCAGTGAGGCCTGCACAGCACTACTACATGGGGGGGATCGACGTTGACATAACTGGGACAAACCGGGACTTGATAGGACTCTTCGCTGCGGGAGAGGCCGCTTGCGTGTCCGTACATGGGGCGAACAGGCTGGGGTCTAACTCCCTTCTTGAGACCTTGGTCTTTGGCAGGGAGACCGGGAGGGCAGTGGCCTCGTTCTTAAAGGAGGCGACGGAGTCCTCGGCGAGCGTGGACAAGGAGGCAGAGAAGGTAGTGGACGAAGCGTACTCCTTCGTCAAGAGCGAGAGCGGAGAGCACTTCGGCGTTATTCTCAACAACCTAAGGAAGACAATGTGGGACAACGTGGGGATATTCAGGGACGAGGACGGGCTAAAGACTGCCATCTCTGACGTGCTGAAGCTGAGAGAGGAGGCAAAGAGGATGTACGTGTTGGACAAGAGCAAGAGCTACAACACCGAGTTCTTCAACGCCTTGGAGCTGAGGAACATGCTCGATCTGGCAATAGTGATAGCCACAGCTGCCTTGAACAGGAAGGAGTCTAGGGGTGCCCACTACAGAACCGACTACCCAGAGAGGGACGACAAGAACTGGCTCAAGCACACCGTTGCCTACTTAAGGGGGAACACTATTGAGATAGACTACAATCCAGTTAAGATCACCAGGTTCCAGCCGGAGGCGAGGGTGTACTGAAATGGAGAACGAGCAGGAGATCGTTGTAAGGGTAAGGAGGTTCAACCAAGAGAAGGGAGAGTGGTGGCAGGAGTACAAGCTGAAGGTAGACAGGTTTACGCAGATGACCGAAGTGCTTAGGCGGATAAAGACCGAGCAGGACCCGACCCTGGCTTACAGGGCGTCCTGCCACATGGCCGTGTGCGGTAGCTGTGCAATGAAGATAAACGGAGAACCGAGGCTCGCATGTAAGACCTTGGCGTTGGACGTTGTCAAGAAGTACGGCTCTAACGTAATAACGGTAGAGCCAATGGACTTCTTCAAGAGGGAGAAGGACCTCATAGTGGACATGGAGGACTTCTACTCGAGGATGTTCAAGGTCAAGCCGAGGCTCTACCCGTCCAAGGAGGTACTGGAAGGAAAGGCAGAGCATAGGCTAAAGCCTGAAGACCAGAGGGAGCTGTGGAAGTTCGAGCAGTGCATCTGGTGTGGGCTATGCGTCTCAGCGTGTCCTGCAGTGAGGATAGACCTGGAGTTCCTAGGCCCCGCCGCGCACGCAAAGGGCTATAGGTTCCTGGCAGACCCCAGGGACACAATATACGAGGAGAGGCTCAAGATCCTGGTGGACAGCGCGTGGAGGTGCACCTACTGTTACATGTGCTTTAACGTCTGCCCAAGGGACGTGGAACCGGTGACGGCAATAAAGAAGACGAGGGCCCACACCAGGTTCTTGAGAGAAAGGACGCCCGTCGCCAACACCGGCGAAAGGCACATCGAGGCGATAGAGGAGTCAATAAGGGAGACCGGGAAGATCCAGGAGGCCTCGGTCTACTTGAAGACCTACGGCGTCCTAGGCTCCCTGACCGACCTCATCTACGCGTTCCAGAACGGGAAGCTCAAGTACGCGCTTATTAAGGAAGAGAAGGTTAAGAACATTGAGCAACTCAAAAAGTTGATGGGTGAGTGAGATGACAAACAACAGCAACAAGATAGCCTATTACCCTGGGTGTGCCACCCACGGGCTCTCAAAGGACGTGGACATAGCGACAAAAAAGGTAGCAGAGGTGTTGGGGATAGAACTTGTCGAAGTTGAGGACTGGAACTGCTGTGGTGGGGGCTTCCTGGACGAGAGAGACGAGGTAACCCACACTGCGCTAAACTTGAGGAACTTGTCCAACGTGGAGAAGATGGGGCTACAGAAGATGGTCACACCGTGTAGCGTGTGCCTGCAGAGCCACAGACTTGCCTCGCACAAGTACCACGAGAACAGGGACTTGAGGAAAGAAGTGGACAAGAGACTAAATGACGCAAAGGTTGAGTACTCTGGAAAGGCAACCGCGGAGCACATAGTGTGGGTTCTAGTGAGAGACGTAGGACTGGAGAAGATAAAGTCACTCGTTAAGAGGCCCTTGACGGGGCTGAAGGTAGGGGCTTACTACGGTTGCCAGATGCTTAGGCCAGAGCAGGTGATGGGGTTCGAGCCGGCTTTTAAACCACATAGCCTGGAGGACTTAATCTCTACCACTGGGGCTACCCCGGTGACTTTCCCTATGAGAGCGGCGTGCTGTGGCTTCCCCCTCATGGGGAGCAACCCTAAGGGCGGGCTAAAGTTGGCCTACAACGTGCTCAGCTCAGCCAAGAGCTCCGGCGCCGACATCCTAGTGCACCCGTGCAGTCTCTGCCACCTACAGCTAGACGTCATCCAGCTAAAGGTAAAGAACGAGTTCAGTGTAAACTGGACGCTCCCAGCCATCTACGTGACCCAACTCTTAGGACTGGCATTTGGCTTCTCCCCAGAAGAGCTAGGGATAAGTAAGTTGACCCAGAATGTACTCAAGGAAAAGGGGTTCGCTTGAGGTGGTGGAAATGACTATAGAGGAAGAAGTCGTGAACGCGTTAAAGAGGGCGGGCGCAGAGGTCGGCGAATGGAAGGAAGTGTCAGAGAGACCAGGGAGGGCACCCTTCGCCAAGGAACTAGAGTACAAGGTTCAGGATCTCATGTGGGGGAAAGTACACCTGAGGCTAACTGGAGAAATCTACGTACACGTGATCTCCAAGTTACCCTTCAACTGGAAGGACAGAGTCAAGGAGCTAAAGCTCTCAGGAGAAGTGGTGGACGCTGCTGGAGGGCTAATGTGGCTACAAGAGCGGAGCCCAACGGACTTGCTAAAGGACCTTGAGTTTTTGAGGGACTACCTATCCAAGTTGAAAAAGTGAAGAAAAGGAGAGGAGGCCCCAGCCTCATTCTGCCACGGTTGCGTGGAACGTTGGCTGGGTATGGCCAAGATTTAGTTTAGAGCTTTACAAAAAAAGCTTTTCTAAACCCCTTACGCCTCTACTACCTTCAACAAGTCGTTTTGGTCTAGCTTGTATACCACGAAGTAGTTGTCTGAAATCCTCCTCAAGTCGGCGTTGTCCCCCCTTATCATGACGCTGATCAAAGTCGCGTTTGCCTCCTTTAAGTACCTCCTCACCGTGGTCTCAGCTATCTTGTCCTCACCGTCGGTGAGGATTATGACGTCGCTTACCCCCTTTACGTGGCCCTCCTTTATGTCCTCACACGCCGAGATTATTGACCTGCTTATGTCTGTCCCTCCCCCTCCCCTTATCTTGCCAATGTACTCCACCATCTTTATCACGTCCTTGCTCTTTGCGTTCTTTATGACCTTAATCAGGGGATAGGGTATGTTGTCGAAGAACCTCAAGTAAAAGTCCCTGTTCTCCCTCTTAGCCCTACTGTAGAGGGCAAGGGCAACCGCCTTTGCCCAAAGTATCTTCTCCCCGTCCATACTGCCCGACTTGTCCAGCAAGAGGTAAATGGGGCCCAAGGTCTCCTTTATCTGTTTCTGGTAAAGCAACAGCTCGTTCTCAGCTAACTTCACGTAGAAGAGCTCCTCTGGCATCGCCAGCTCAGATGGCACCAACCTCTCTAGGTCGGAACCCTCCTCGTAGCCGTAGAGCTCTCCCTTAGTGTACCTAGTCGTCCTCCTTTTGGTTATGCTCCCCAGCTTGGGTATCCCGTTGAGGAACTCGAGGATCTTCTTTATCTCGGTGTTCCTAGCTAGCCTCAGGACCTCGTGGATCTCCCCCTCAAAGTTCAACATGCTCCCTGTCCCTGCTCCGTTGCCTCCCACTATCCTCTGCATGCTCCTCACGGCACTGGCATCCTCTGCTGCCTTGGAGAGGGCCTTTTCATGTGCCTGCTTCATAACCTTGTTGACGGACTCCTGGGGCTGCTGCGACTGCTGTTGTTGCTGTTTCTCCTCGCCCTCTTTCCCTGAACTTCCCTTCATGAGCCCGTTGAGGATCTGCTCTGCCGCCTGCCTCTCCTCTTGGGACTGGGAAGTCCTCCTGATCCTCTCCAGCTCCTCGATTAAGTTCTGGACGTAGCTTACGGAGAGCGCCATACTCACTGCCGAGTTTGCTATTGAGTAGTTCCTGTTCCTGTTAACAACGTCAGAGGCCAAGGTCATGTCCAAGAGGGTGAACTTTATCCCGTCCTTGGGATCCACGTCTGACTTAGGCTTCAGCAAGGGTAAAGGTAGGTAGTGGATGTAATAGGTGTCTATTAGGAAAGCCGGGTCTACGTTGGACTCTCTACCCGACACCTTTTTCAGCGTATAGGAGATCCTCTCTCCCCTATACTTCACTATGGGGTCCTCGTAGTCCACCCCAACTAAAAGGCCGCTCATGAGTATATCCCCAGCTTTTTGGCCACCTTCTCAAGGAGCTTGTCTATTTCGGAGCTCACTTCCCTCGAGAACTGCTCCACCTTCTCCTCCCCGCTCTCCTTACCTAGGGCGATCACCCTGTCTCTAGTTGCCCTCAACGTTCTGATCAAGTCAATTAGCCTTGGATCGCTCTCTGAGGCAGAGTCAACGTACTTCCCCGCCTCCTTGATGTTGTTGTATATCTCGTTGAGCTCCCTCATGTACTTGATGGGGGTCTTAAGCTCCTCAGAGAGGAGTGCCGACACCTTCTCGAAGTCGTCTATCTCCTTGGGGGCTATGTACTTGAGCACTATTAGATCTTCTTCGCTGGCCCTCAGCCTCCCGTTGAGCAGTGAGTGCGCTGCTACTAGCTTTAGAACCTTGCCCTTCCTCCTGTCACTTAAGTGTATCCCCTTTTCCTCAAGCATAGCAAACAGCTTTAGCAACTTGCTTTTCACGGAGCTCAAGTCCACCTCCGTCAGCATGGAGTAAATGGCGTCGAGGTCTTGTATGGACATAACTGGCGAAGTCACCTTCCACTTGTCGCTGAACTCCAACTCCCACGCAGAGTCCAGCAAGCTCTTCCATAGGTCTTCCCCTATTGGCCTAGCGTAGTGCCTCAACAGCAACCTATCGTAAAGCGCCTCAAGCTCTGGCTCGTCTGGGACCCTGTTGGAGGCGCTTATGAGCGTCCTCAGGGGTACCTTGATCACGTTGTACCCATCGTATATTACCCTCTCGTTCAACAGGGAGAGGAGGGCGTTGAGGATAGCGGAGTTGGCGTTGAAGATCTCGTCGAGGAAGGCGAGCTCGCTCTCCGGTAACTTGTCCTTGGTTATCCTCTTGTACACCCCCTGCTTGAGGGCGTTTATGTCAAGTGCACCGAAGAGCTCGGCTGGTTCAGTGTACTTGGTGAGCAGGTACATGAAGAACTTGGCGTTCAATATCTCAGCTGCCCTCCTGGCTAAGGCGGACTTTGCTGTGCCCGGCTCCCCTATTAGCGAAACGTGCTCCTTCGTTATCAAGGCAAGGGTTATTACCTTGGCCTCCTCCTCCCTACCTACGAAGGGCGAAGACAGGGACTCAAGGAATTTCTTAGGTAGTTCTAATAGCCTATTTTCCACTACTTCCCACAATATATTTTATACATTTTTTAGCTTATAAACAAAGGTTAAAAGGGGGCAAGGAGGACGTAGACCTTTCACTGGTTCAAGTAAATTGCGGTCACGAGCAACGTTTCCCCGTTGCTGAAGCCCAAGTCAAGGGTCACGTAGGTGCCCTGAGGTACAGCGGTAGTGGGAACTAAGCACAGGGTCAGCGAGTCCACGCCAGTGTAAAGTACTACAGGGGCAGTGGCGTTCCCCCTTTCGTAAAAGGTGACGTTCTGGTTGTCCAAGGAAACGGAGACGAGGTCGACTTTTCCCGTAACCTTGAAGGTCACAGTTAGTTCGTAGTGGCCATCCCCTGTGGGAGAGATGTAGGCTGTACCAAGCTGAGTACCTACTGGGGTAGAGGATATTGCCCCGGAGAGGCCAAAGGAGAACGCGACCAATAATATGGCTATAACTATCGATGTAATGACCAGAATCAGCGTGGAAAAGGCGTTCGACAGACCCCTCTTTACTTTCGCCATACTCCGTAAAATTTTTAGGTGAATTTTTCTATAAAAATCTTCCTCTTAAAGGAACCTAGACGCTGAGGAGGTCAAATGGACTTGAGTGCCTGGTCAAGATCCTCTATCAGATCCTCGACGTCCTCAATCCCCACAGACAGCCTCAACAGCCCCTCGTTTAGCCCTATTGCCTTCCTCTCTTCCGGCGTGAGAGTCCTGTGACTCATGGTGGGAGGGTGGGAGATCAGGGAGTTAACCCCTCCCAAGCTCTGGGCCGGGATTATTATCTTCAGGGACTGCATCAACTTTAACGCGTCGTTTGTCGTCCCTCTCACGTCAAAGCTCACGACCCCGCCGTAGCCCTTCAGCACTCTCCTCGCCACGGAGTGGTCTGGGTGGGACTCGAGTCCTGGGTAGTAGACCCTCTGCACCTTGGGGTGGTCCTCGAGGAACTCCGCCACTTGTATGGCGTTCCTGTTGATCACGTCCATCCTTACCTTCAAAGTCTTTAGCCCCCTTAATACTAGGTAAGCTGGGGAGGGCTCCAGTGACGTACCCAGGGTCCTCCTCATCTGGTCTACCTTAGTCATTATAGGCGCAGGTCCTGCGGAGAGCCCCGCTATGACGTCGTTGTGCCCAGCCAAGAACTTGGACGCACTCTCCACGACCACGTCCGCCCCCAACTCCAAGGGCTTCTGATTCACAGGGGTCGCAAAGGTGGAGTCTACCACCAAGACGCTACCGTTCTCCTTGCATATCTTAGCCAAGTTCTCCACGTCGACTACACGAAGCAACGGGTTGGTTATGCTCTCCACGAACACTACCGTGTGATGCCTCTTAGCCATATCTAGGAGGTTGTCGTTTCCCGGCGGGGATACGTCGACCTTCACCCCCCAGTTCCTCAGGAAGTCCTTGGCGAACCTCAAGGACCTGCCGAACATGTCCATGGTCACGAGGAGGGAGGAACCAGGAGAGAGGAGGGAGAAGAGGGTAGTTGTTATTGACCCCATCCCCGAGGAAAAGGCCGCGCCCATCTCCCCGCCCTCTATCTCGGCGAACTTCTTGGCGAGCTCCGCCGTTGTAGGGTTTACCTCCCTCGAATAGCGGTACTTCTCGCCCTTGGGGAACCTAAAGGCTGTTGACTGAAATATTGGGGTAGTAATTGCCCCTGTCTCGTCGTCGTAGGTCTCCCTGGAGATCTTAGTCCCTTCTCTCAACCCTTACCCCCTCCGCCAGCTCAGTCTTCAGGAAATTGCAGTTAATCCCAAAGGACTTGCAAACCTCCCTTGAGGACGACACAATTCCCTCTACGTCAGTCCTCTCGTCGTAGAGGACAAGGATTGAGGGACCTGCACCGCTGACGCAGACGCCCACGGCGTCCCTCTCCAACGCGACCTCCTTCACCTTATTGTAGTGCGGGAAGAGGGGAAGCCTTGCCACCTCAAAGACGTCATCGTTGAGGCCCCGCTTTACGAGGTCCCTGTCGCCCTTGGTCAGGCCCACTATGAGGGAGACCAAGTACCTGGCGTTGCCGACGTACTTTTCCAAGGGCACGGAGGAGGGCAACATCTCCCTGGCCTTCTTCGTCTTCCCCTCGCCTCCCTTCTCTGGAACAATCAGGAGGAGCTTGAAGTGAAGGGAGTTGGGGACCCTGACGACCCTCGTGGGAGAAGTAGAGGTAACTGCCACTATCCCGCCAAACGTGCTCGCGGCCACGTTGTCGGGGTGAGGAGAACCGGAGGAGGCTATCTCGCCAAGCTTGGCGAACTCAACCTGCTCGTCGGGGCTCAAACCGAGGTCGAGGAGCTCGTTAACCGCTGCGACGGCGGCTGAGGCAGAGGCGCCACTGCTCCCGAGGCCGAGGCCGTAGGGTATACCTTTTTTTACTAATAATGAAATTTCTGCCTTTATTCCAAGCGTTTCTAACAATTTCTTCACTGCGTAACCTGCGGAATTCTTTTCAACGTCCTGTGGCGTGTCTGACGATATAACTGAAACCTTTAGCTCGCCCCTCCCCTTCAGTTCTGCGGTCACCTGGTCGTAGAAGGCCTTATGGGCCATTGAAAGCACGTCAAAGCCCGAACCCAAGTTCGCGGAACTTGAAAACGCCTTGGCAGTAACTGACATACCTTGTGGTCTACCTCTTTCACATATAAGATTTATTGAATTGAACAGTTTTAAAAAATTCCTCACTGGAATTTCCCTATCCTGCTCACAACGTAAATCCTCTCGGTAAAGGCCCTCTGCCCCTCGATGTACCCCCTGGGGGCGTACACCTTTGCCCTTCCCAAGAAGTAGGGAGCGGTGGAAGGGGACTTGAGCCTCACCGAGGGGTTTTTGACTAGCCTGCTCATCCCCACCCACTCGTGGTAGCCCACCTCCTCCCCCTCGCCGTTAACTAGGACGTCCCTGTCAAAGGAGTACGTGTAGTCCTTTGGCTCGCACACGAGGGAGCTCACCACCAGGACTTCCCCTACACCCTTCTCCAACGCCTTGCACGCGGGATAGGAGCCTAGGAATACCTTCCTCAGCTCCACGTCCTTGAAGGACACGTCCTCCTCCCCCAGCAGGGTGGGCGGTACTTCCTTGACCTTCACCACGACCTCAGCCTCCTGGTCCTCCTCCACCCTCGCCCCAGGAGGGAGGACTATGTAGCCGTCTGCAGAGGAGAAGGTACCTATCATGTGGCTGTCAAATGGTACTGAGAGGAAGTAGAGCGAGTCCTTACCGTGTAGGAGGTACACAGGTAGGTAGGTGAACCTCCTCTTGTCCCCCTCTGCAGGCAACAGCGCCTTTGCCTTCACCTTTGCCTCCTCCCTCTGCCCTAGGGACGCCATCCTGTCTAGGTACTTCCTTATTACTTGTTCGTAGACCATGATGGTGGACACGACGTTTCCCGGAAGGCCAAACACTGGCTTCCCCTTCACTACTGCCAGGATCGTGGGCTTTCCGGGCTTAAACTTTATGCCGTGCACAACTATTTCCCCCATCTCCCTGATTACTTGGTGCACGTAGTCCTTCTCCCCCGCGCTCGTACCGCCTGTCAGGATTACTACGTCGGCCATGGAGAGGGCGTTTTCCAACGCCTTCCTTATCTCCTCCTTGTCGTCCCTTACTAGGAAGTAGCCCACGGAAACGTAGTCCCTTAGCCTCGAGAGGAGGTAGTGAGCGTTGCTCTCGTACACCTTCCCCTTGTCCAGCTTTTCGCCTGGCTCAACGAGCTCGTCCCCCGTGACTATAACGTAGACTCTCGGAGAGTACACCTTGACTTCTTTCACCCCGACCGAGGCTAGGGCAGCCACCTTCTCCGGGGTTATTACCTCGCCCCTTTTGAGGAGCTGGAACCCCCTAGGTACGTCGCTCCCGACCCACGCGACGTTCTGGCCAAACCTTACCTTTCCCTTAACGACGACCTCGTTTCCCTTGACGTCTACCTCTTCCACCTTGACTACGGCGTTTGCCCCCTCTGGGAGGAGGGACCCCGTGTCGACCTCCACCGCCTCTCCCCTGGAGACCTTGAGCTCCTTGTACTCGCCAATGGGCACCTTCCCTACAACCCTCAGGGTGCCAGGCGTGTCCTCTGCCCTCAAAGCGAAGCCGTCAACTGTTGACCGGGAAAAGGGGGGCAAGTCAATTGGGGAGAAGACGTCCTCCGCTGATGCCTTACCTAGGGCGTCTAGGAGGGGGAGAGAGACTACAAGGGGCCTCGGAGGGAGCCTGCCCTCGAAGATAGAGAGAGCCTCCTCTGCAGATAACAGTGAATCTTCTGGAAGAATAGCCCTCATAAGGGAAAGATGGGGAAAAACAAATTTATTTTTATATGGAGATAAGGGACGCTTCCTGCAATTGCTCTAACACGGTTACTATTGGGTCCCTTATCTGAGAAGACTCGATGTTCGCCTCTTTGCTTATCTCCTCTATGATCTGGCTTACGGTCTTCTCTCCGTCACACATGTTCCACACGTAAAACGCTATGGGGGCTACCTCGTAGATCTTGTCCTCTGCGAGCTTGATAATGTAGTTCTCTCCGTCCTCAGACTTGTCTATTACCTCTCCCTTCCTAACCGGCTTTACGTCCTTTATTTCGTCGAAGTTCACTCCTCTTCTCCTCCTTCTTCGTCTTCTTCCCTAGGTCTCCTAGGGCCTCTGCCGAACCTCCTTCCTCCTCCGCCTCTACCTCTAAAACTTCTTCTAGGCTGGAAGGAGTTGTCGGTGGGCATATTCTCTGGGATCTGGTCCTCGCTTGGGGCTGAGTTGTCCTCTACTTCGGACACAGTAGACTTGCTACCGGCGTTTAGTTGTACCTGCCCTCTGAAGACAGTCGTCCAGCCGTTCTCCACCCTTATTGCCTGCCCTTGCTTGACGTCGTCGAACTTGGTCCCCCATAGCGTGAGCTTGACCCTACCAGTCTCGTCCCCAACAACAAGCTCACGAATGGTTCGGGGACCATTCTTCGTCTGGATTGTCTTTTGTTCTCCTACTTCGAGAACTCTTGCGGTTACATTTACGCTTTCCATTCCACCTTTTAGGTTACCTATCTTTTCGTCCATCTGTCTCGACTCACACGTATTTGTTAAAAATTACTCTGCTACTAAGTATATAAGTCTAGAGGAAGTTTTGAAAAACGTTATTTATAAGGGGGAGAACAAGTAGGAAATGATGAATAAAAAGTTAGCCACAGCGTTGATTGCCTTAATTTTGGGAATTCCCTTACTTTTCACGGCATCTATTTCATATACAGTTACGCCAGGGAAGTTCTTAGTATACAACGAAACTGTATATATTTACAATCAAAATAAAACGCTAGTAAATGAAATAGTGATTATCCAGCAAGTATTAACGGTCTACAATAACGGCTCCTACTTAGTGAACTCGACGGTGGTAAGCGTAACTCAAAACTCAACGGTTTCCTCAACAGTAGGAATACAAAATCCTTCTGAATTTGGCCTCCTATATCGTGTAGATCCAGAAATGTTGGGCAAGACAATAAAGGACGGAAACACTTCCTTGGAATATAATGGCACTGAAGACGGGCTCTACAAGTACGTGGGTAGGTCAGCTCTTGTGCTAAATGGACAGGAAGAGAGTACGTTAATACTCTACTTCAACTCCTCGGGGGTGGTAGTAAAGGGAGTAGACTGCGACGTGGCCAACGGCGCTCTCCTCAGTAAATCAATAATAAATTTGTGGACAAGCAACTTCTTTTCAAACGCTACGCTGCCTAAGCTTAACGTGGGGCATATAAAGCCTATTTCGGTCAACCTTTCTAGTCTATACTTCAATTTGGGTAAGAAAATTGAAGAGGGAATAATCTTTATTGGCCTCTTTTCTATCTTGATTATATTATTGTTTAGGAAACACAGTTAATTCAATTTTGATATCTTGTAATTCACAAGAAACTCGTATTCCCTTTTAACCGTTTTCCCGTCTCCTTCATGGACGATACCTAACCCGTTTTATCTGAGTTCTTCCCTTGAACCCCGAGTATTATTTTCCTTTCCCCTTTAATTAATATCACGCGAAGAGAAAACTCAGTGGTTTAAGGTGAGCGTTGATTCGTTAAGTAGAACGAGCGACGTTCTCGGAATAAAAATTGGAGAGGCAACTGCTCACATTTTAGCCGCAGCCTCAATAGTTGAAGCAATAGAGGGAGAGACTGAGGAAGTAAAAGAGACGGTGAGAAGGTACGTAGACGCGTGGATAGCTGAAGTTGTGCCTATAAAGTATTTTCCAGGCTTGGCGGAACTCATATCCTCCCGGTTGAAGAGAAAGTTAACGGAAGTCTTTAACGAGGTATCGGAAGACGAATTGGGAGAAACCCTTGAGGTAGTAGCTGAGTTTAAGAAGGGATTGGACAACGGAGAAATTCTGTACAACTACGAGGAAGTGGAAGTTAGGATAGAAAGGGTAATGAGAGCTTTGGGAATGGACCTTAACGCATTCTCACACCTCCTTGACGTAAGCGACCTCAACGAAAAGTTTTCTAGGCTGATTTCCATATTCACTGTAACCATAGGAATTGCTTCGGTCTGGGATAAGACATGGACAGCGGGATCTCAATAACGGCTGAAAAACTCGTAGATTACACGGCCAAGAGGGCTTCAATGATAGCCAGCAAGGAAAACCTAGAAAGAATAGTCGGAATATCTTCGAAACAAATGGCAGAGAGGGCAGTTGAAAGGGTAGCCTTTTGGTTAGCTGAAACTCAAAATAGCCTGCTTTACTGCAAGCTGTGTAATAGGGGTCCTTTCACGAAGAAAGGACTTTATTTGCATCTAACAAGGGTTCATAGACAGGAAATAAAGACAATGCTTGAGGAGGAAATAAAAAGGGAACTGAAGGCAGTAATATAACAAACAAAAGATTTTTATAGATTAGACTACGATAATGTTCTCTAATGAAATCGAGAAAAGGTGGCATGGGTAACCCGATTATAGAGCTAATTATCCTTGTTGCCACAGTGGTCATTACGCTGGTTGTTGTTGGGTATTTCTTTGGACTTCTTGGAGCAGTTTCAGCCCAAAAGATTCAAGTAAGCGGAGGAGTAAACCAAATTTTTCAGGAGGGAAATTCATATTACTTGAATGTTACTATAATGTCCAACGTTCCAGCAAACATAACTTCTGTACAAGTTGAGGGACTCTCTCTATCAGTTAACATACCTTTAAAGACAGGGCTTAACAAAGTGACAGTTCCTCTACCTCCTGGAGCGTCATTTACGCATAGTAACACCTACTACGTGATACTAGTAACAAGCGATGGAATTACCTTAGATGTTCCTGCTTATTATCCTTAGCCTTACTTGTCCAACGCTTTTCCTAATCCGTTCCCTTACCCCCTTTTCTGCGAGTATGGCAAGGAAGAAGCTCAAAGCGTTAAGGATTATTGCCTCGTTGGTGTAATTTTTGCCGTTCACTGGTACTGCCCTGCCCAAAAGCGACGTGCTTGATGGCACTGTAGTAACGTTGATGTAATGATTAGAAAACGTTAAGTTATGAGGAATAAGCCACACTTGGTACAAGTAAGCCGGGGAATTGCCAGTATAATACAAGAATAAATTGCCTGAGAACGACATATTTCCTAAATATTCAAACTTTAGGGAAGTTTGACCAAAAGGGCTAACGCTCAAGTTATAGGTCCCATTACCTACGACAAAGCTCCCCTCGTCGGGATAAGAAATAAACGCTAAGACCACTTCGTAATCCCCGTAAATGGAGCTTAGGTGAAGAGAAGATGGCTTTGCCACGCTTATAACACCTCCAGGGAAAAACGAATAAATCTCTGTGTTGTTTAGCGTTTCATAGAAGGAATACGTAAAGTTAGTAGGGTTAGGGAGGTTTTGTAAATGAAAGGTTAAAGGCTTTAATCCGCTCTTTATAGCTTTATAAACTAAGTAGTCTGCATAGGAATTTCCTATGTATCCTCCAACCCAACTGCTGTTAATATTAACAACTGCTGGCGCCAAATTCACAGACGTGTTTAAGGGAGAGAGATTAGCGTTAGGATAGTCAAAAAGCAAATAGAATGGAGAAGTAAGATTATACGTAAAGTTTGGGTTCTCAAAAATAACGTATTGGGAGTTGTTAAAAGCGACCGAGAACGCTTGAGCCGTGAAGTAGTTTATTAGCGATTTGTTTTCCGCGTAAACAACTACGTACTGAACTCCCAGAGAATTAAGCAACTTGCCCTCGTTTTTTGGGTAAATGAAAGGAACAGGAGGAAAGTATTGATTTGGCAAAAGAAGTGGAAAGCCGAGATTTATTACGTTGCCAATTGCGTGACTTTCAAGAAACTTTGCTACCTCCATGTAGCTCTGAGGGATCTGAATTGGGTTGTAATAACCTTGGTAATTTCCAGATAAAATGTTTGGCAAAGAGAAAGTAAGCTGGCCAGTAACCACGAATACCAATAGTAAGGTAGTCTTGACGTTAATTTTGTATGCGACAAGGGAAAAGAGAAGAAAGAGAGGAGCCAAAACCATTTCTGAAATATATGTGGGTAAAAATATCCAAAGATACTTAAAGAGAAAAGTATTTTGTAAAGCTTCCCACACAGCGTAAGAAGGATTTAGATTGATCACATGGCCTAGAAAAACAACGTTGGAGGAAATAAAGAAGGAAAGGAAAAGGTAAAGAGCTAGAAAGTAAGTGGTGAACTTGTTCTTCACAAAGATGTAGCCTAACACTGAAAATTCCAAAAGAGCGAAAGAAAGGAAATAAGTAATTACCACATTTCCACCTAACGCTGGCGTAAAAGTGTGAAAGAGGCCCAAGCCTCTAAGAGAATCCAAAAGAGGGAAGGTATAGTAGTTTAGCCAAAGTTGAACAGTTGATATCCCTTGAGAAACCTCGTTATATGCAGGGATATTGAAGAAGATAAGAATGAAAGTCCTTAGATTTATCATGAAGTAGAGAGGGAGAGATAAAAGAAACGTTTTGATATCTCTCCTCACCAACAGATATGTTAGCGCGATGAAGAAAGCGAAAACAAAACCTCTAGGATCTGTTGTAGTCAAAGACATGAAAAGAGCTAATAGCAGGTAATTTCTCTTCTTCAAGGAGTAATCCACTCCAGCTATTAGCGCTGGGATAAATGCGTAAAAACCTGCGTAATTTGACCAATGACTAAAATAGTAAGCAGTAGGCGTAACCGCGTAGAGAAAGGCAGTGGTAGAAGATATAGCCATCATTTTCCAGAAGTCTACCTTCTCGTAAATTTCGTAAATAAAGTGTCTAACAGCCCAATACATAGAAGGAACTGCTAGCGCGAAAGGAAAGAGAAGGTACTGAAACCAATAAAAGGTCTCAGGGGTAATTAAATTAAAGTAAAGAAGGAGAAGAAGAGGGGCGTAAGTGTTATCCATTACTGCGGGAAATACTAGGAAAGCGTTCACAGTTTGTTGTCTGTCTAGGTAATAAGCGGGGTAAGAGTCCCTTTGGAAAATCCAGCCTTGATGAAGGAAAACGTGGCGAAGAGCTATCAAAGGCGTAATAGCTGAGAGCAAAAGAACAACAAGAATCTCCAGTAAAGTCCTTCTCTCCATAATTTAACTCTATAAGTCAAGGGTAAAAATTTACCTAAAAATTTTTCTCTTAAGTAAAATTATTGTAGGAATTGCAATTAGATTAAAAAGAACTACGTATTCGCCAAAGTAATAGTCAGGACCTTCAATGACTATCTTTATTGTCTTAGCTTGAGTTAGGTTATCTGGGATATACAAAGTGGCATTTGGATTAATTAAATTAGAGGAAATCAATTTATACACAGTCTTACTCACTAATTCTCCAGTCACAGAATATTGAAAGATCTCAATTTTTGAGGGAACTCCCGTCGAATTAACGAAGTAGAAATACTTTAATGTAACGCCTTGAACGTTTTGAGTGCCCTCATAAACGTAAGTTCCATTGGTGTAGTTAACTAACGTAAGACCGATACTCCTAGGAATCATCTTATCTCCGGGGTGATTAATAAAATAAAAAGTGGAAGGACAAGAAAGATTATCTAAGACTGATGATGGGGAAATTTCTGAATAATTTAAAAAGACCACAGTTAAGTTATAAGCAAAAGTGGAGTTCGGGAAAACCTTAACTACTTTTTCTATGATTAAATTCGAAATGAAATTACTGCCAGGCGAATTAAAGTAAGTTGTGGCTTGATATTCAACAAAAGCCCCTATGTGCAACGTAAGAAACAATATGACCATTAGCTGTAAATTAGACATTTTGACATATATGCAAAGTACTTTAGATGTATAAATATTTTAACTAGCCTTGACCTTAAAATAGGATTGACCTTGCCATCGCATTAAAACTAAATATAAATACGTTGAGTGAGGCTAATGTTTGGAATACATTATAGCCTAGGATTTCACACTTGAAATACTTTTTATCATAAGTATAAAAGGATTTGAGAAGATTAGACAAAAAATAATTAGAATAAAACAAAAAATAATGTATTACTTTTATTGTGCTATCACGGATACTACAACTGTCTCTCCGTCAGATAGGGCTAGAGATATATTGTATGTAGAGCCGGGCTGCAAGTTATGAGTAGTACCGAATTTAATAGTAACTGTATTCAATCCAGGAGTTAATGATGTTGCTGTTATAGAAGATGTCCCTGCTGTATAACTTGTCCCTACTATCTGAGCGCTAACTATTTGCACACTACCAGAACTCTTAAGGGTAAAGGTAGCTGTACCAGTCGCAACGTCTATAGTCCCAGTTCCTACCTGGGTGACTTGTGGGGTTCCACTAAAAGCTCCGAACAAACCAAATGCAAAACCTACTACTACCAAAGCTATGATTACGCTAGCGATCACTAGGATTAGGGCTGTTACTGCTCCTGATATTCCCCTCTTGGATTTAGTTGACCTAACTCTTAGCGATCTCATTTTGGTTCTAAAGATAGTTACGAATTTATTCTATATAAATTTTTCTATAGGATTGGCCTAACTGACGACATACCGACTTTTTTGCCTCCTCACATACTCACTAAAGCTATCCTTTTAGCAATACCGGAAAACGCGACGCTGACCTTAATCGCGTACTAACTTAAACGAAAACCGGTATGGGGATTTACAGACTGCCAGTTCTAGTGCCCATGAAAACTGCGTTATGCCTAATCCTTTACCTTCCTCTTACCATCTTTAGGAGCTCAGCTCTCACACGGTCGCATCACCGCTCAGTCCGGGGTTCACTCATCACTTTTCTCAAGAATTCCTCTAGATCTTTTCTTGCTTCTTCAAAGCTTCCATACCTATAAGAGTTCTTAAAGTAATATCCGCAAATTGGCTTTATTGCCCCTCCAATTCCCCTCTCCTTCACTATCTTCGCGAGTCTTATTAAATCCACTAGAGGTTGGACAGCGTTTGCCCCATCCCTCGTTTTCAACGAAATGTCAACCCTCACCTTTTCTCCAAGCGCGTATTCGCCCTCGATCACAATGTAGCTTACCCTTCTATCCCCTAGAAACTCCACGTAGTCAGAGGTTCCAGCAACTACTTCTCCGTCAGACCTAGAGGTTATGAAATTGGACTTTATCCTCTTCTTCATCTCTTTTCTCCAATCCTCTAACGTCACGTAGGTCTCCGTGTTGCCAGAAATGTCAATTTGGTATGATCTTATCACCTTAATCCCTCTGCTCTTCAAAAACTCTATAATCCCTGTGTGGAAAGCAGTTCCCCCGACTTGACTCATTAAATCGTCTCCAAATAGCGGTACCCTTTTCTCTTCGAACTCCTTTCCGGCATTCTTCACCACCTCTGTGGGAGTTGCGTTGATAAATGCGACTGACGCTTTCAAAGACGATTTTGCGTAAAACATTGTGGCTTGCTCTGCTCCAGTAGGCAAGAGGTTTAACAACACGTCAACTTTCTCCTCCTTCAACGTTGATATAACGTCAACTGGAGGTTCGCTAGATTCCTCTATAACTTCTGATAACTTCCCCGAGATGCCGTCAAGGGTTGGGCCCCTTTTTACTATTACGTCGCTCTTTACTTCCGCGTATCTGGGCACAACGTTTGGCTTCTCAAAGATCGCCTCAGAAAGCTTTTTGCCAACCTTCCTTTTGTCCACGTCGAACGCAGCGACAACCTCTATTTCGCTAGGCGAAATAGGAAGCTTAAGGATCCCAGGAATTTCCTCCCCCTTTTTAGCTAAGCTTAAGCCTTGTAGAAGGGCAGATGCGGAATTTCCAACCCCAGCTATTGCAACCTTTATCAAGACACCACCACCAACAGCAATGGGGCAATTAGCCCCAAGGCTATACTTAGGGTGGAAGCAAATATAACGCTGTCTCTCTCTGAGCTCCTAACTAGACTGAACTCCTCTCCTTCCCTGAACATCTCCCTTATTACTGGAATGTAATATCCTGCAGAAACAGCGCTGTTAATTACAGCAATTACCACAAGCCAAGGCAAGTTAAAGGCAGAAAGGAATAAGAACAATTTACCCCAGAAGCCAAGTATTGGCGGTATTCCTAGAAGGCTTAGCAACAGAATGGTTGAGGAAACTGCAAGTCCCTTATCCTTTGAACTCAAACCCCTCAACCCTCTAAGCTCGGAAGTACCAGAAACCTTCTCCACGTGGTTTACGAAGTTGAAGAGCCCAGCTTGCGCAATGACGTAGGCTATCATTTGCACAACTATTCCCGCAATCGCGAGCCCTTTGTCGAGCAATAGCGTGGCAAAGCCTATAATCACGAATCCCATCTGCGACACACTGCTGAAAGACAGAATGGAAGCTACGTCCTTCCTTGAGAAGGCTATTACGTTGCCTATTGTCATGCTCAGTATAGAGACTAGGGCAAACACAACCACGGTTAGCGTCCTCTCTAGGGGAACTGGATCTACAGCCAAAAGAACCCTAACCAAGGGCACTACTCCCACCATCTTACCCACGCTGGAAATAAAGGAAACGGAGATCCTGTCTGCCCCGGTATACACGTCTGGTAACCACCCCTGGAACGGGAACGCGCCTATCTTAAAGAGGAAGGACACGGAGATTAGTAAGAGACCTAGGGTGAACAAGCTCGGGTAGGGAATTGAGGCGAAGTTGAATTGTAAGGTACCAGCGCCAAGGGAATAGGCGGCGAAACCGGCTATCATGAACGAGGAAGAGATCAACCCCATCACTAGGTACTTTATTCCAGCTACAACTGAACCGTAGTCCTTCCTTAGCATAACTATAGCGTAGCTCGCTGCAGACGCTATGCCCCATCCAGTTAAGATAACTATTACGTTATTGGAGAAGGCCATGTATATTATGCCCAGGACTGTCAACAGGGAAAGTGAAAGCATTGACGACCTAGTTTTCCAAGATTCTAGGTGTTCCTTAGCTCCCATTAGCGATACAATTCCCCCCAAAGCCGTGGCAATAGAAAGGAAGTAACCCACTACGTCCACGTGTAGCGTGTAGGAGAACAAGTAGAAGTTGTTGACTCCCATACCGAAGAACGCCATTAGCACCACTACTACGAGTACCAAGGAGGCTAAGGTCAAGTAATAGCTTGTCTTGTAAGCCTTCTCCGTCCCAACGTCTAAGAAGAGCACAGCTAAGGAGGAGAAGACCAGAACAATTGAGGGAATTACTACAGGAAGGTATTCTAGCATCATACCACCCCTAGAATAATGAGGAATATCAAAACCAACAACACCACTCCCCCAACGTAGTACGCCAAGTAATCCCTGAGCACGCCAGTCTGTATCTTGGAGAAGGCAATGGCTCCGTACTTTAGAACGCCAGCCGGCAACTTCACGTTCAACCCTTGGTCTATTACTCCAGTCTCCATGTACTTAAAGACAGCGTTGTAGAACTTGAAAGACATTGCCCCCCACAAATCGAAGAGGGGATAGACGTACCAGCCATAGTAGAGGAAGTCTATCAAGGGCCTAAGCGCCGAATACCTAGCGAAGTCTGCGTTCCCAGTGAACACAGCCAGCGCTATGAATATCCCCACTAAGGACGCGACCAGGTCGACCACGTCGAAGTGGAACGCAAAGCCAGGAACAAGTAGCTCCTTGGAGAAGAACGCCGCCACTTGAGGTATCAGGACCCCTAGCCCTATTGAGGCCAGCACCAAGACAAGGGACGGCACGAGCATCACCTTGCTCACGTGCCCCTCCAACTCCTTCTCTCCCTTGCCCCAGAGGAAGGTCTTAGCCACATACCTTATTATGTACACGCTACCCAGGAACTCTAGTGCCACGTAGAGGTAGGACAAGTAACTTGAGGTAAAGCTGGAGATGAAGGAGTGCGCCCAGAACCCGATGAGGGGAGGGACGTTGGCCAAGTTAAACGCAGCGAGCGTCTGCAGCGCGAAAACGCCTTTCAGCTTCCTGTAAAGGTTGGGGTACTCTCCCACGTACCTAGTCTCCGTAGCGTGGATTACGGAGCCAGCGTTCATGAAGAGAGAGGCCTTGTATATTCCGTGGGCCACCATTTGTATGAGCCCGACCCCTATCCCAGCGTATAGGAACAGCGGGTTGCTATAGACCAAGGTGAACAACGCTCCCATGGAAGAGGAGAATATCATCAGCGATATCTGGTCTGAAGTGGAGTTTGCCAGTATGACCTTCTGCTCGTTGGAAACTAGGGCGTTGAGGCTGGTGTACGCAGCTGTAAATATTGATATACCAGCAACCAAGGAGAGGAACGTGACGGCGACCCCGTTACCTCCCGGCACCAAGTAGGGGTAGGTGATGAAGGTGAATATCGCCCCCAGGTTGACCATGGTGGCGGCGTGGATCAGTGCGCTCACCGGCGTAGGACCGGTCATGGCGGTGACGAGCCACTGGGTGAAGGGGAACTGGGCGCTCTTGGACAGACCGCCCAAGTACGTGAACACCAAGAGGACTAACCCCAGCGGTAGGACGGAAAACAGGTGGAGGTAGGGTAGGACTCCCTCGTAGAGTAGGGTGTTGCCGTAGAAGACTGAGTTTGTGGTTAAGTACACCAAGTAGCCTAGGCCTAGGAAGAGCCCCACGTCCCCTACCCTAGTGAAGATCATTGCCCTTATGGCGCTGGTAGTTGGCCTGCTCAAGTACTCAACTCCAATAACCTTCCTGCCGAAGTCGCCTACGACGTTCCTGTCGTTGTCGTCGAGCCAGTAACCTATTAGCCCGTACGACGCTAAGCTCGTGCCCTCCCACCCGGCAAGGAAGAGGAGCACGTTGTCAGAAAGGACTACGGCCAGCATTGAAGAGACGAAGAACCCGAAGAACCCCCAGTACCTCCTGAGGACGCTGTCCTCCTTCATGTAGCCTATGCTGTAGAGGGCTATGAAGAAGGACAGGGTGGACACGAACGTGGCCAGGATAGCTTGGAGGAGGGAGGAGCTGAACTGTAAATAGCCAAAGAGCTGGTAGTACTGGGTGGGGACGTAGAAGACCCTGTTCAACTGCACTGCCGACGTCAAGTTCAAGTAGGACAGGACCATGGAGATGCCTATGCTGAGAACTACAATGGCTCCCCTTACGTCTTGGTTGAGGGACTTAGGAGTGACCAAGGCAACTAGCGATCCTAACGCGGGAGCGAAGACTATGAGGAAGAGTGAGAAGTCCCCCGAGCTAAGCAACGGCGCCAGGAAGTCGTTAAGGGAAGCCGTCAAGTACTGGGGGAAGAAGAAGGTTATCATGCTAACTAAAGCCAGGATTGCCATTGGCAGGCTGTACTCCACGACCCCGTCTATGGACTTCCTCTGGGGGGTACCGCCGTACACCCTCTTGTACAAGTACGTCATGTAAGCTGAAGAGATGCCTATGGCCACGAACACCGCCAACGCAACTATTACCCACGTTGTCCCGACTGCCCTTGCCAGCTCCCCAGCGGAGAAGAGGAGTAGTGCCTCGCTAACTAGCCCCAGCGAGGGAGGCAGACCTAAGATGTTGAGCATTCCTATGAAGGCGAGCGTGGAGTGGAGGGGCGAAGACGCGTAGAGCCCTCCCAGATTGTAAATGTTCCTCTCCTTGAGCTCTGTAATTGACGCTCCGGCGCTCATGAAGAGGATGGCCTTCCCAAAGCCGTGGGAGGCATATATCAGCACGGATGCCAACACTCCCAAGGGTAAGACGTCGGCAGAGCTACCGAGCCCCATCAAGTAAGCTATCGAGGCACCGAGCAGCATGTAGCCCATCTGGGACACGGAGGAGTAGGCAAGGAACCTCTTGAAGTCCTTCTGGGCTATGGCGTTGACCCCACCGTATATCATGGTTATGAGGGCCCAGCCTATGAACGCCCCCGCCAAGTAGCTAAAGGAGGGAAAGAGGTAGAAGTACAGGATAACTACGAACACCCCGAGCCCCACAGTGTTCGGGCTCAACAGTGCCGATACTGGAGTGGGAGCCTCACCGTGGGCGTAGGGGAGCCATATGTTGAAGCCAGCCTGCGCGCTCTTCACCATCATCCCTACTATCCCAAGGAGGAAGAGGAGGAGGGCGTAGCTCACCGAGGAGTAGTCCTCAAAGGTACCGTATGACGAGTATATGTCCATCTTCCCTGTGGCTACGCCAATCACAATTATGGATGCTAACAGCAGGATAGTACCCACGTGCGTCCATATGAAGTAGAGGAGGCTTATTCTCCTCCTGTCCCCGTAGCCATAAAGCATTATGAGCAGAAAAGACGTGATAAGGGCGACCTCCAGGAAGATGTAGAGCTCCAGCAAGTTCACTGAAAGTACAACGTATATCATGGAGATGGCAAAGAGGTCGAAAAGGCCGAAGTAGAGTCCCCAGTTACCTCCCAGCTCCTCGAACCTCTCCTCCATGTACCTCAGTGAGTACACTGCAGACGACAAAGACACTACAAGTATCGTTACTAGGAAGGCGAAGTTCAAGTCGTTTACGGTGAAGCCAAAGTACCCAATGGAAGAGGCGACGTAGAACTCCTCTAACAGCCCCCTCTTAAACAGGAAGTAGGCGTTTAGGGCAATGGTTACCATAGAGAGAGCAAACGCAGTCTTCTTTTCCCTTATTACAAAAACCAGGGAAGAGAGGGCAAAGGTTACCGCGAATATGAACAGGGAGATCATCTTAGTCTACCTCTAGAGAACCTTTCTGCCTGAAATAAAGGATTATCGCAGCGAAAGCGACCACTACCTCGGTTAACGCCATCCCAACGGCGAAGATCGAGAACACTATGGGTAGGTAAGTTCTGCCCAGCACGCTGGACAGGGAGAAAACGAACAGTATGGAGGCGTTGAGTATCACCTCCGAGGATAGGAGTATCCTTATTACGTTCTTGCTGTTTGTGAGCCCAAAAATCCCTATCCCCAGGAGGATTACGGCGAGGGTAACGCCAAAGTAGGACACCAGCACCTTCACTCCCTCCTGGCCAATGAGATGGCCTCTATCACAGTGGTCAACAGCCCTATGATAAGTATTATTGCAGGGAACCAGTAACCTTGAAGTATCTCAACAGCGAGGCTCTGTAGATCCACGGTCTTGGGATAGATAGACGGTAAATTACCTACTGTGACTAGGATCACAATGAATATCACCGCCGTCGCTATGACGGAGAGGACGCCCGACCAAGGTATCCTACCTTCCTTGACGTCAATCCCCTTGAACATGACCAGGGATATGGAGAGGAATACCACCGTGGCTCCTACATACAACAACAAGTGGAAGGCAGAGTAAATCGAGTAAGCCTCTGGGGAGATGTCAGCAATCAGCATTGCCACGCTAACTCCTAGGAAGGCCAACGCTATTGCTGAGTAGAAGACGTTCCTCGCCCTCACTATGAATATTGCTGACGCCATTGCTACCACTGAAAAGAACGCGAATATCCCGAACTGGAAGTCACTCATCAGGGACATACTTTATCCCCCTCTCTTCGTCCACTACTGCTTTGACCTTCTTTACCACCCTTTCCGTTGGAGGCTCATCGTAGCTCTTGTTGAACTTGTCAGGGTAGAACACTAGGTCCCTCCTGTTAGTGAAGGCAGCGTCGTGGACCCCGGTCTCCTTTAGGGCGTCTACTGGGCATATGTCGACGCAGAAACCGCAGAAAACGCATCTGCCGTAGTTTATTGTAGGCAACTTCTTGCCCTCCTGCGTTACCATCTTCATGGCGTCGGCTGGACACACCATGGCACACAGCGTACAGCCTATGCAGACGTCCTTGTAAAGCCTTATTAGCCCCCTGTAACCGCTGGGTAGAGAAAGGGCCTCTTCTGGGTACTTCAACGTTATCCTCTGAGGCCTTACAAAGTACTTTATCCCTGTACCTATTGCTTGTACGTGATCTCCGAATAACTTAAACGGGTTTGCCTTCTTGTACTCCTTCACCTTATCCATACGTATCCCACCACCACACCTAAAATTAAGGACGCGAAGGCCAAGGGGAGTAGGTACTTCCAGCTCCCCCTCAAGGCTTGGTCTATCCTGTACCTACCGTATACCGACCTCATGAAGGTCGCAAAAAAGAGGACTATTACGGCCTTCAACACTGTGAGGACTAACCCGGGGAAACCCGACAAGGGGTACCACCCCCACAGGAAGACGTCTGCAAACACTAACGCGTAGATGAAATTGCCCACGTACGACCCGGCCATGGTCAAGACGAAGAGGAAACCGCTGTACTCAGTGTAGGGCCCTATCACTAGCTCCGTCTCTGCCTCGGATATGTCAAACGGGAACCTGGAAGAGCCCATAAGCATGGCTACGAAGAACAGGAAGGCTGCTAGTGGGTTAGCAACTATGCCCGGGATGCCGTAGCTTACTATCTTGGCTATGTCTAGGGTGTGGTACTCCAACGCTATAGCCAGCGTGGACATGAGTAGTATTACGTCGTAGCTCACCGAAAGGTAGGTCTCTCTAACTGCTCCAACCACAGCGAACCTGTTGTTGGTACTCCACGCCAATAGAACCACAAATATTGGGTAGACGGACTCTATCGCTAGGACGAGCAGGAGGTTGTAGTTGACGAACAGTCCAGCTACTACTCCAGAATTGATGTTGGGGTCGTAGAAGTCCTTAAAGTAGATGGAGAACACAGAGCCGGAGGGCGGTATAACGGAGAGGGGGATAACAGCTATGGGGAGGAATGATGCTATCACCACTAATACCGGCGCGAGAGCGTAGAGCGTGGGGTTAACTTCGTTGGGTATGATTATCTCTGAGAAAACGAACTTCACGGCATCAGCCACTAACTGCAGAATTCCGCCGAGGCGCTTAGAGGCGTAGTAGGGCCCTATCCTCATCTGGACCCTGGCTGCAGCCTTCCTCTCGAACCAAATCGTCACCAGCAACAGGAGTAGGGCGAATATGAGCCCCGGGAAGATGACAGTAACAAAGAACGAGGGGTAGAGTATGTAGAACCTCAAAAGGCCTAGTATCTCCATTACCTGTCAGCCTCCGGAGGGAAATAATCAAGGCTACCGTAAATCGAGACCAGGTCTGCGAACCTGCTCCCCTTTGCCAAGTTCCTCATCACGTTTATTAGACGGTATGAGGGGGTCACCATCCTCAGCCTATAGGGCTTCGCTGACCCGTCGCTTACTACGTAGTAGAGAAGCTCTCCCCTTGCTGCCTCTACTCTAGTTACTGCCTCCCCCTTTGGGGGCCTAAATGAGGCGTAATAGCCTGGGAGCACTATCCTGCGGTAGCCCTCCCACCACTTCTTTAGCCTAGTTGGGGGGATCTGCTTGAAGAACCTGTCGCTCAAGATGTTCCCCTCCGGGATCTCCTTGATTATCTGCTCGAGCATCCTTAAGCTCTGCTCGACCTCCTCGAACCTCACCATGGTCCTGGCGTAGCCATCGCCCTCCTTGTACACTGGGATCTCGAAGTCCAACTTGGGGTAGGCGGCGTAGGGTTCGATCTTTCTCACGTCGTAGTACACACCAGAGGCCCTCAAGTTGGGTCCGACAGCTCCCCACTCTATTGCCTTCTCCCTGGTCATTACGCCAACGTTCTCCAGCCTAGCCCTAATGGTGGGGTTGTAGAGGAATATCTTCCTCCAGTCCTCCAGCTTCTTCCTCATGTAGGTTATGGCCTTCTTTGTCTCCTCTATAATTGCTGGCGTTAGATCCCTCCTGACCCCGCCTGGAATTATGTAGGAGTTCGTCACCCTTGCCCCAGTGAGCATCTCAAGGATGTGAACCCACACTTCCCTGTCCCCAAAGCCCCACATGAAGGCAGTTGAGTGGCCGAGGAATATGCCCAGGATACCGAGGCCGTACAAGTGGCTAGCGATCCTGTTTACCTCAGCCGCGAAGCTCCTCAAGTACTGGGCCCTTTCGGGGACGTCAACGTTAATTATCTTCTCCACTGCCATGACGTAGCCTAGGTTCATGTGGATTGAGTCGAGGATGGCAGGGCGCTCTACCAAGGGTATGAGGTGCATGTAGTTCCTGTTCTCTCCCAGCTTCTCAACTGCCCTGTGGACGTAACCCACGTCCAAGTCAACGTCTTCTATGATGTCGCCGTTGAGCTTTACTAGGATCCTCATGTGCCCCGAACCGGGATGTTGGGGCCCTACGTTTAGCTCTCCCTCAACTGGAACTATGTCTACCGCCATTCCAGAGTTCTCAAGTACGTCCTCAAGCCTGTTTGTCAACAAACAACCCCTCCAACTTTATCTTGTAACTCTTCCTTAAGGGGTAGACTCCCTCAAAGTCCTCCGGTAAGAAGAGCCTCCTCATGTCCGGGTGGCCCTCGAAGTACACTCCTAGCATCTCGTACGTCTCCCTCTCCCCAGTCCACGCGCTCTCCCACACCTCGTAGAGGCTCTGCATCTTCAGTTCCTTATACGTCACGTAGGTCTTCAAAGCCAAGATGACCCTAGCCAATTCTGGATTTGAGTACGAGGAAACGTGGTAAACGACTTGTATCTTCTCTTCCTCGGGGAAGTCTATCCCAGTGACTGACTTCACGTGATCAAAGCCCTGCTCCTTCAAGAGCTTCGCTACCTCCACTACTACCTTCTTGTCAACCTCTATTTGCCCCCTAGTGTCACTATCCGCCTTTACTTGGGCGTTAAACTTTGACTTAACTAGGTTTAACACGTTGTCTATTGGTCTCTGCATTTCCTATCTCCTCAGCTCCCAATTTAACGCCATGTTGATTTGCCTAACTGCGTAGAGTAACACGGGGTAAAGGACGACGACGCTTGATGACACCACCACCATGAGGTTCCTGAACAAGGTAAGGGAAGTATAGTAAGGTGCTGAGGCGATCAAAAAGAGCAGGACTACTATCGGTTCAAGGGAGGTGTACACCAAAAGGTAGCCGTAGTACTGGAGAGGGAACCAGAGCCTCCCCTCGCCGGTCGGGATGTTTCCAGCCTCAAACCTACTTACCTTTAGAGGCGACGGTTCATGTGGGACTATAAGCGAAATTACCTTATACCCACCGTAACCTGCTAACAGGAAGAGTACAGCCGGTAAGCCAAAAGCCACGATAGCCTGCGTGTAGGACATCAGAAATATTACGTCGTCTACAATCTTAAATATTTTTCTTAGTGTTGTTTGAGAATGCTTATACCATTTAAAAATTTTAGTTTAAAAGAAAAAAGCGTGTCATATTTTTTCAACTATTGAGCGCGAGTTGAGTATGCACTTTGAAATTCCGTCCCTTGGTACCCCCTCTATACACCTCTGCGAGAGGAACTCCACCTTCCTAGACATAACATCGTCTAAAGTAACTGGGTCGTTGCGCACGAAGTTCTCGTGTATGACGCAGTTGGGTCCAGCATAACGGAAAAGGCGTGGGTGAACTTTTCGCACTTCTTCGAGCATCTTCCACGCAATTGCGCGAATTTCCCACTGCGCCCGGCTACACAGTCTCAACGCGAAGAAGTTGTACAACTCACGAGCGTTCATAGTTACGACTACGTTAGTGTTGACGCCGTTGGGCAACACGTACCTGGCGTCCTCCTCGGGTACGCCTGCAGATAACAGCTCGTAATAGCGATCATATGCCTCCTTGTACGCCTTCTCTATGAGCTCCTTCTCCCTCTTCTCGGCAGAAGGTGGGATAACAGGCTGATAGTACTCGTCAACTGGCTTGGCGAAGCGGTGAGACATCTGAGTGTATGAAGCAATACGGTGCCTCACAAGTTGATGAGAGGCTACCCTGCTTATGCCCTCGACGGAAAAGGTGTACACACTGTGTTCCAGGACTGACCAATACCCGTGAAGGATGGCGTCCTTTATCCACGTCTCAACCTCGTCGTCAGACATAGTCTCCTCGTGATGCCTCCAACCCTTCCTACTTCTGCTCATCTTCGACGCGATTGCTACAACGCGTTCGCCGTCCTTGGTATAGGAAACCAGAGAAACATACATTGCTTCCTTATTTACTTTGTATATAAAAATCATCGTTTAAAGCTAGTAACTTAGTATTTCTCCTACTCACTCCAAAACTCCACTCAGTTTCTCCACAGCCCTAGTAAACATAGCGGCGTTCTTCTCGGCGTCCTTCTCGGCCTGCTCCATGAACTTCTTTGCATCCTCGTTGCTTACCACTGACATCCTCTGCTTATATACTGTTATTAACCTCAGCTCGTCCTCCAGCGAGTCCAGCACCGCCTTTATTTGCGACTCGTCGACTTTAGCGGTCTTTATGGCCTTGTCCCTGAAGCACGTGTAGTGTACCACCGTCTTCTTAGAGGTAAAGGTGAACAACTCGTCCCAGTAAATAGTGTTCTTGCATATATCGCAAGTCCACTTTGTAGGTGCACGGCTCATGGTCTAAAGTAGGTGTTATATACTAAATAAATATTACGGTAAATATGCTCACAGACAAAGCTCTCTCCGACGCGAAGTTCTACAACAAGCCCATAGCTTTGCTGTTCTACACTGAGGACTGCGACGTGTGCAAGCCCTTGTTTGAGAAAGTTAAGGAGCTGAGCATCTCCAAGAGGTTCTACCTCTTTGAAGTGGACGCCATAGAGAGGAGCGACTACTTCATTAGGCTCACCAGGGGCTTAGTTCCCTCCATAGTAGTCGTGTCCCCAGAGGTAAAGCTCCTAGGTATTGTGGAGTCAAACGACGTGAACTTCGTGGATAAAAGCTTGAGGAGAATCTACGAAAGGTACTCCCAAGGCTACAAGGGAGAGGAAATACCTTCCTTCTCCCCTGAACCGGACGATCCCTCGTTAGACGTGCTGTACGAAGTGCTCAACAGGGCGATGTCTGGCGAGACCGTAGACTTCAGGGGTGCGGAGTTCGTAAAACTCGTGTCCACGGTGCACAAGGAGTACCAGAAGGCGTTGAAGACGTTGAACCCGGAGAACGAGCTGGCCAAGTTTGTGGTAACAGGGGAAAGACCCCCCCTGGACGCCAAATACGTCTTCACCACAGCGTTCCTTGTGTCCTACGGCCTCCTTGAGCCCAAGGAGCTGTACCGCTTCTTTGGGGAGAGAGGCCTAGTTTACAGAAGCGAAAGGAAGGAGGGCTACGGTTACCTAGTGGATCAGAGCATGGCAGGGAACGCTCTGATAACGCTCTACAACAGGACTGGGGACAGCGAGTACTTGAAGAGGGCGGAGGAGGTGTTCTCCTTCGTCAAGCAAAACCTGTCCACGGAGAAGGGCTTCAGGGACGTGATAATAAGGGACAAGGTCACTTCCTCCCTGTTCCTGGAGCCCCTGGCCAACGCAGAGGCTTCCCTGTTCTTCGCGAGGCTGTGGGCTGTAACAGAGAACGAGGAGGCAAAGAAGTTAGTGGAGGTGGCTATGAGGTGCGCCTTCGCAGGCTCAAGGGACATAAAGGTGCTATCCAGGATAGCCCTTACCATGGTCGTCCTCAACGAGAAGGTGAAAACTAGCGAGAAGGTAGCAGAACCAGACTACAGGGTCTACCTTGGGCACACCAGCTGTAAGTTCGAGTTTAATGGAACGTGCTTTAACTCGTTGGAGGAGATAAAGCCTAAAGTCTTCTAAAGCCTCTAGTTACGAACTTGTTTAACTGCCTCGCCCCTCCTCCTTCACACACTATTCTAAACACCCTATAGTTGTCCGTCGGTATCACCTTCCCAACTACCTCGAAACCGTACTTCTTGAGCGTCTGTGGGGCCTCAAAGGAGGACACACCTGTGAGCACTAGGTGATCTGCCCTCAGTCCCTTCAATACATTCTCCGTTGTGTTGAGGACAAAGGATGAGGCGAATATCACTGCAGTGTCGCACACCTCTCCCTTGTACTCGGAGAACGGCTTGAAGTTGGAGCTGTTCGAGAAGTCGTAAGCCACGACCTCCTTAAACCCTGAGGAGTTGACGTAGGGCTGATACCCAAAGACGCAGAGCTTGTTCCCCGTGAACAAGGTCATTGGGTCTCCCCTCTCTAGGTTCCTTCCACCTAAGGCGTTCAAGATGGCGAGGGATATGCTCCTCTTTATGGGGGAGTCTATTTCCTTGGCGACGTCATACGCGTTCTTTCCCACTATTTCCCCCGCGTTTTCAACTTCCCCTTCCGTCACGGTGTGGGAAAGTCCCACGCTCTGATTGTCCAAGATCACTGAAGTGAAGGCCACTCCTACACACAAGTTGATTACTTTTCTTTGCTTTAGCTCGTAAGACAGCTCCTCTATTGCTTCCTCCAAGATCATAGAATTATCTTCCCCCTTTCGTATATCGGCTCAGTAACTTCTTTGTTGGGCAATATAACGGTTTCCCTGTTCAGGAGGACTCCGTCCCTTGTAAGGACTTCTTCTCCAACTATGGTGTCCTCCCTTAGGTGGTTCCACTTCCCTATCCTGGACTTGTCGGCTATAATGGTCCCAACTAAGTAAGAGTAATCCCCTACTTTCACGTTGTCCATTAGTATTGAGTTCCCCAGGAAGACTCCTTTGCCTATCTCAGAGCTCTTGCCTATGACCGAGTTTTGGGATATCACCGCCTCATCGCTTACCGACACACCAGGGGAGACGTAATAGGGAGGAGAGAGCGTTGCCCTCTCGCTCACCTTAGCCTCTGAGGAGACGAAGCCCTTTGGATGCTTCTCGGCCAACAAGTTAAAGTTGAGCTTCATGTAGTCCTTTGGGACTCCAATGTCTGCCCAAACGCCCTTATACTCGTAGACCGAGACGCACGTTGTGTCGAGCAACTTGGGCAAGAAGTCCTTGGCAATTGAGGCCTCGCTTGCCCCGTCCCTCCTTATGAGCGAGAAAACCTTTTTGTTGAAGACGTAAATCCCAGCGTTGATTAAGTTCGAAATGGGGTTCTCTGGCTTCTCCTGGATCTGCGCTAGAACGTCTCCCTCCGTGATGAGGACGCCGTACCTCCTCGGGTTCTCAACTCTCTTGCCCACAACCGTGGCGGGGCAACCGGACTTCTCGTGGAACTTGAGCAGTTCTCTTACGTCAATCTCGCTATATATGTCCCCGTACACTACAAGTACGGTTTCGTCGAGTTTGTAGTTGGAGAAGATGTACTTTAAGGGGCCTGCATCGCCGAGGGGTTCTTTTTCTACCACTAACGTTGCTCTCCTCCCCATTGCCTCCAAGTGGGATATGACCTTTTCCGCCATCACCCTCAGGGAAAGGTACACGTCATTTATGCCTGCGAGCTCTATGGAGTCCAGAATGTAGTCTATTATGGGCTTACCTAAAACGGGGAAGAGGGCCTTGGGTTTGGTAAGGCTGAGGGGCCTAAGCCTGGTGGCGTAGCCTCCAGCTAGGACAATGGCAGAAACCATAAGAATAAAAGAGGACTGCAGAAAAAAGCTTTACTTGTTGAGGTATTTCTGTAACTTCTTGTCCGCCCAGTCCCAGTTGACTATGTTCCACCAGTTGTTTACGTAGTCTGCCCTCTTATTCTTGTACTGCAAGTAGTAGGCGTGCTCGAACTCGTCCAAGATCAGTATAATTGGTAGCTCAGCTATGTGGTTCTGGAAGTGGTTCTCGAAGGTCATGATCTCCAAGTTACCGCTCTCGGTGTCGTAATATAGCACAGTCCACCCTGTCCCTGGTAGGGAGTTGGCCGCCTCAGTAAACACGGCCTTGAACTTGTCGAAGCTGCCAAACTGCTTGTCTATTAAGTCAGCAAGTGCTCCTCCCGGCTTCCCTCCACCCTTTCCGTTGGGTGCCATGTTTTCCCAGTAAAGCGCATGCAACTTGTGACCGTTGATGTTGAACACGAGGCCCCTAAGAATACCTTGGATGTCGTACTGCCCTGACTGCACTTCTCCCTTTATGACCTTGTTTAGCCTGTCAAGGAAGGAGTTCGCCCCGTTCACGTATCCCTTATGGTGTCCATTGTAGTGGACGTCTATTATGTCCTTACTTATGTACGGCTCTAATGCGTCCACCTTATATGGAAGGGGCGGTAGTTCGTACTTTTTGAACGATATGGAAGAACTCATAACAACAATTAATTGATAGTAACTTTTATCTCTTTCGCATTAGCTAGAAGTCCCAAGCACTTTACAGTCCTAGACTTAGGCGCTCTCTACAAGGCTCTACAGGAGAGCAACCTATAAATAGTACGGGAAATCCTAATTATTTCGAGTTAATGAGTACAAAGGAAAATCGTATTACCACGTATAGCCCATAATGAATAAACGCCAACAAAATTTTATAATTCTCCTTATATTATAGTATATTAGCGATAAAGAAATGAAAATTAAGGTAACCACCGAGAAGTTCAACGACTACGTAGAGAGAGGAGCACTGGCCATATTGAACTCCTTTTTGGCAATAGAGCTAGTTAAGGATTTCGGTTTCCCACAGCTGTACGAGTATGCGCTAGTGCCCTTCGCAGTTATAATAACTGTGTTTATACCGTTCTTCATGACATCGTTTATCTCGGTACTCTACGTAAGCACTATGATTTACAATATGACTGCCCATTACACACTTGCCCTTTACCAAGGTTACTTGGACGTATTTCTCCTCGCGGTGCTGGGCATCTTGTTACCGGTTACAGTGGAGCTGAAGTTTAAGTCCCTTCAAGCTTTCATAGGAATAAATAGCGTGGTGGCTTATACAGCCTTTCCCGCATCGGCGCTTTTCCTTTTCGCTGGGATATCTGAGAAACGTAGCGTGGTCATTAACTCCATATCGTCGCTTCCCCTGGTTATTTGGATGATCTACCCCAATTTCGTAGACCCCCCGATCTATAGACTGTCCTTGGCGATAGCACTCGTCATAGTAGGGGCAGCGATGATGGGGGTCAAGAAAGCCTTTAGCCCGATAGGCGCAGTGTTGCCCGCAGTGGCCCTATACTACGCAGTACATTCTTTGCCACTAAGCCAAGTAATTGAGGCCGCCCTCCTGGCTGTAGCTATAAACGTGGTACCAGTCGCCCTACAGTTCCTGGAGAACAAGTCTATCGAAAGGTCGGAATTTGAGCAGTTGAGGAATTCGTTAAACGGTAGTATGGAGGAAGCTATTATCTCTCTGCAAAGGCTCAACAAGGTTGACGACGAGAGGCTTTCTTCGTTGTGCACAAAGAACTTAGAATTCTTGGCCTCTGTATACAACGACCTAGCTAAGTGCAACGACAGGAAGTGCACTGAGGAATTATCCCTGAAGTTTAGCAGAGCGAAGGAGGAAATAGAAAGGCAGATAGACGAGGAGTTGTTCAAAATCATCGTAGAGTTTAACGAGAAGGCCAGGAAGTTAAGGAAACTCAACTTGCCTGTAGGAGAGATACCGCCAGGAGAGAGGAAGTTCACGCTTAACTCAAGCGGGGTGGACTACGCATACAGCGTAATCTCTTCAATAAACTCGAGCCTTGACGCCACAGTAAAGAGTCTCAACGAGACAGCTAAGAACTTAAACCAGATATTTGGCACCAACTTCAACCTCCTTTTAAGCAAAAACGTAGACAAGATAGTTGAGGCCTCCGAGGCTCTCTTGAATAAGGAATTAATTGAGAGGATGAAGAGCTTAATAGAGATGGAAAAAGACATTCTAGCCAAGCTCAACGATAGCTCCATCACTCAGCTAAAGCTAAAGCTTACAAGAGATCTGAACTTAATAGACCTAGATAACGTAACCTTCTACGAAGTAAACCAGCTAGTTGCGGCCACCAGGGAAATAAACAAGATAATAGACTCGGAAGTGCAGAAGATTAGCAATACACGCACAAACGGGAAGCTTCCTCCCTTCCTTGTCGAAAGGATATTGAACGCGGGAAACAAACTACAGAAGAGCATAAAAGACGCCAAGAGCCTTTACGACAAGTTCAGTGAGTTCCTAGCCTCTATTGACGAGGTCAACGAAGTGCTGGACATTCTGTCTAAAGAGGAGGTGCTGGAGGACCTATTCAGCCTAATGGAAAGCAATTCCAGCCAGATCATAAGCACACTAAGCGAGGGATCATGCATAAACATTTCCGATATAGGGATTGACGAGTCGTTCTCCCCTTACGTTATTTATTGGCTGGAGAACAAGGAACTGAAAGTAAAGAAGGTCAAAAACTCCATCTGCTTATCTTAGCCTTTTTATGACTATTTCTGCGTGGTCCCCTACAACATCGCCCTTGAAGAGGTACCTTGGGGCGTTCTTAAGTAGCAGGTGAGTGCACAAGATCCTGTCGGAGTCCGCTATTACTTGGATACTCTCCCCTGGTTTAAGGGCGACCAAGTGTTTTGAGAGCTCCAGGATAAACTCCTCGCAGGATTTTCCCCTGAGATCTAATGTGGTCATAAAAGTTTACTTCTATTTTTTAGATTTAAACTTAACTAGATAATCAATTTTCTCTCAAGATTCTTTTGTTCTAAATTTTTCTGTTCTTTCTCTACTTTTTCCCACAAGGCATCGTAGTTACTCAGCATGAAGTTGTAGACCTTAAGTATCCTCTTCATTACCTCAGCGTCGCTTAGTGGGTAAATCCTGACCCCTACCCTCCCAACGCTAGCTCCCCTTATCATGAGCCAGTGGGCAAACACCTCGATTGGGTAAAGGGACTTGACCCTCTCCAGGGGCAACTTGCTCCTATACAGCCAGTAGAGCTCCCTCACGAAGTTGCTGGAGATGTTCCTCATCATCTTTTCCTCCCACTGCTCGAGGTACTTTTCGCCTTCCTTTAGCATGACGTTCCTCAAGTAGTTGTACTCCTCTTCGGCGTTGTCGCTTAGGACTAACCCGGTCACCGCCATCAGGAAGTCCTTTTGGGCCATGAAGGAGTCGAAGTCCCTGTTGACGTATAGCCACGCGGTAGCAGCGAAGGAGTCCACAATTCCGTACATGAGCTTGTTGACGAGCTCTTCCTTGTTTACCTCTTTTTTCACGCGCTCCCCTGACAGTATCCTAGCGAGCTCCTCGAAGTCTACCGTTCCCGCGTAGACGAGCTTGCCGTCTATGAAGACCGAAGGAGTCGATATTACTCCCCTCTCGATTGCGAGGAACGGGTAGAGCTCTGTGTCGATCAGCTGGACTTTACCCAATAGACCACGTTGATCAAGGAACTCAATTAGTAGGTTGCACTCAGTACAGTTTTTATGCGTAAATATCTCTACCTTCATTTCCACACAATTTCAAACAGCTATAATTTAACTTTAGCGGGGTTGAAGCACTTGAGCCTCATCTTCCACCAGACGTTCTCGAACCTCTTGTCTAATAGCCACACGTTTACCTCGTCCTCTGGGCTCCTGATGGCCCTGCCTATAGCCTGTTTCACGGAGATCGAGGCCGGTATCTTAACTAGGAGTTCCTCCACTCTTCCGTCACCGTGCTTAGCGACCTCTTGGGCCCTCAGCTTTAGGTAGTCGTCCACAGGGGGATAGGGTACCCCAGCTATGACAACGTCTGAGATCAAGCTCTTCCCGTTTTCCGTGAGCTCTATTCCCTCGGAGAACTTTCCCCTCGCTACCACTGCTATTACCGTTTTCCCTTCCTTGACCTTTTCCTCTAACTCCTCCAAAGTTGAGCTATCCCCCTCCACGAACTTCCTCACTTTGACGTATTCCATGACCTCCTCCATTACTTGGTAGCTGGGAAACACCGCCAAGACGTTGCCCCTAGAGGAGTAGAATACCTTAAGCACGTAGCTGGCGTACCTTTTCCACATCTCCTTTGTCCTGAGGGGATAGGAGGAAGTGACGTCCGTGGCCAAGAGGCAATTCACTCTACCCGTTAGCCTCTCCTTTACCTCCTTTTCTGCGTCGACGTAAAGAACCTTCCTCGTAATCCCCATTACTTTCCTCATGTACTCTAGGGGCTGAAGCGTCCCAGACATGAGGAGGAAGGCGGTGTCCTCGTTTAGAACTGAAAGGTACTGGGAAGGTGTAAGAGGCTTCGACACTAGGCTCCCCCTGTAGGAAAACACCTTGTTGAGCTTAGCGCTCTTGTAGAACTTTATTACTGAGCCCAAGTGTATCTTCGACACCTTCCTCCTCTTTATCGCCTCCTCCCTTACCCTGTCGTACTCCCCTTGTAGGACCTCTAGCTCCCAGTCCTCCAGGGGAGAAAACCCCTCCACGAGGATGTACTTTTCCTCAGCCTTCACCACCTGCTTGAAGTTAGCCTCAACCTTCTCCAAGACCTTCTTTGCCTCCTCTGATGTAGCCTCGCGCTTTGCCATGTTTATTACGTTCTGGGTCAGCTTCCTTTCCTCCAAGTCGTTCAAGTAGTCTAGGTTATGTGCCTCGTCTACTACAACTGCAAACTCCCTCAAGTCGAGCCCCAGTCCCTCCCTTAAGTACGGCAGAAACAAGTACGGGTAAGTCACTGCGACTACTTCAGATTCGCCCAAGTTCTCCAGCAAGGAGTAATACGGGCAAAATCCCTTCTCCACTCCTTCCTTCTTGAGTCTCCTAAGGAAGTTAAAGGGAGTGTCGCTTACCTCCACCTTTGCTGGGGCGAATATGTCGCACGAGGAACACTTAATGTCCTCTGGATCCGCGTTCCCGTCTGAAAAGGGGCAAGCAGTGGTCTTTCCCACTAAGAAGGAAAACGTCTTGCCCAGCCTCTTGGCCTCCCTGTACACTGGGAAAAACTCATTGTGAGTCCTCACTACGAAGAGAACTCTGGGCTTGACATCAAAAGAAACTAAAAGGGAAAATAGGGTCTTTCCGCTCCCGGTAGGAGCTTGAAGGGCTACTAAAAACCCGTTTTTAAGGTGTTCGACCACCTTGTCCTTGATCGCTCTCTGCCAGTGCCTTAGATCCACTCTTCTGTCTTCACAACAATCTCGTCCATCATTATATACTTAACGAAGGGCTTCTCTGACAGCTTTACAACTTCCCTGGCCTTCCCCCTTACCTTAACGGTGAACATGAAGTTGAAGACCTTCTCGACGTTTACCAGCTGTGATATCTCCCTCACTACCTCCTCTGATGGGGGTACCTCAAGGATTACAGTAGCTCTAACTTCGGTGCTTGGAGAGTTTTCAGCTATCTGGACTATCCTATAGTCCACCTTCGACCTCGTTATTTCTCTCACATTAGACATTCTCTACTACACCTCTTCTAAAGATAATATGCTATTTTAACATTATAAAACCTTTTCCCTCCGTGGGCCATGGTGGGAGAGCAAGGGATATAAGCCGGTTTATAATTGGCTTATAATAATGACTCAAATAACAGAAGCGAGGAGCGGTAACGTAACGGAGGAGATGAAGATAATAGCCAAAGTAGAGGACGAAGACCCAAACAAGATAAGGGACAAGGTGGCAAAGGGAAAGGCGGTAATACTCAAAAACGTTGCCAGGAAGCTGGAGAGGTACACTGCACTGGGGGAAGGCCTGTCCACTAAGGTAAACGTGAACATAGGGGCTTCCACCGACCACTACGACGTAGAGGAGGAGATGAAGAAGGTGGAGATCGCAAACAAGTACGGGGCGGACGCCATCATGGACTTGACCGACGGGGGAGACATAGACTACATGAGGAGTCTCGTGCTCAAGAGGGCGATGATGCCAGTAGGGACTGTCCCAATTTACCAAGTGTACTACGAGATGGTGGCCAAGAGAAAGTACGTAATTGACTTCACAGAAGACGACTTGTTTAACGTCATAGAGAAGCACTTCAGAGACGGCGTAGACTTCGTGACGGTTCACACTGGGATCACCTTTGAGCTGGCCAAAAAGGCCGCGGAAATAAAGAGGACCGCTGGCGTAGTGAGCAGGGGAGGGACGATAATGGCTGCTTGGTCAATATACAACGACAAGGAGAACCCCCTCTACTCAAACTTCGACTACCTTTTGGAGTTGGCGAAGGAATACGACGTAACCCTGAGCCTCGGAGACGCCCTTAGGCCAGGAGGCATAGACGACGCCCACGACGAGCTTCAAGTGGGTGAACTGTTAGTCAACGCAAGGCTCGCAAAAAGGGCAATAGAGAGAGGAGTTCAAGTAATGATAGAGGGTCCAGGGCACATGCCCTTGGACCACATAGCAATGGACGTAAAACTGGAGAAGGAGCTAACTGGGGGTGTACCTTATTACGTGTTGGGAATCCTCCCAACTGATGTAGCGGCTGGGTACGACCACATAGCTGGGGCGATAGGAGGCGCCATAGCGGCAATGAGCGGGGCCGACATGCTGTGCTACTTGACTCCTGCTGAGCATCTATCCCTTCCCAACCCCGAGCAGGTAAAGGAAGGGCTGATAGCCTTTAAGATAGCTGCCCACGCTGGGGACGTAGTTAAGCTAGGAGAGAAGGCAAGGAGAAAGGACACAGAGATGAGCAGAGCGAGGGCTTCCCTCAATTGGGGCAAGATGTTCGAACTCACCTTCGACAAGGAAAGGGCTATCAAGATATACTCCCAGTACAAGAACTTCACAGGAGGGTCGTGCACAATGTGCGGCGACTTATGCGTTTATTTAGTGTTGCCCAGAGCATTAAATAGAAAGGCACATGATAAGGGTGAGAAAGCCTGAAGTAAAGGTGGGAGAGAAGGTAAAGGTAGTAGAGGGAGGCCAAGAGATTCTTTTAATTTACCTCGGGGCTGGTAGGTACCTTGCCTTCGATAACAAGTGCCCACACTTGAAGTGCGACCTCTACAAGTACGGCGTCTTGATTAGGGAAGAGCTCGTATGCCAATGCCACTTCTCCCACTTTTCTGTTAAGGACGGCAAACCAAGGAAGGGGCCAGCTAAAGAGCCCCTAAAGGTCTACAGCGTCAAAGAGGACGGGGAGTATCTAATAATTTCGTAGGATCTTCAAGATCTCAAGAAGCGCCTTGTAGTGCATCTGGCCGGGGGCAGTTGGTTCCTTAACGTAGCCGTATACCAACCTCGAGCCCAAGATACTGAAGGCTATCCTCTCCAACGGAGGCACTCCCATGGGCATCACAGCGACGTTATCGTACTTGAGCATCGAGGCCAAGACGCCCTTGTAGTTTCCCCTTCCCACGACAGCGAACTTGACAACGAAGGCCTCCTTGTACTTTTCGTACGTCTTTTCCAGCTCGTCGACGCTCGGCACTGAGTTAAAGTAGTGGGCTGATACTATTTTCCCTATGTACTCTACCCTTCTCCTTTCCAGGAAAGATGCCTCAACGTCGTAGAGGAACCCCCTCCTGTGGAGTTCGCGCAGGAAGGCCTCCTTCTCCTCGTCCTGGATCTCCTTTACTCCTCCCTCTCTCACGTCCCTGATTGTCAGTATCAGCTTGTCCTTAAACCTCTCCAAGAAGTCGAGGTCTACTTCCAACCTACCCATGTAGTCTAGCCTTAGCTCCACAAAGTCGGCCTCCACGGCTTCTACTAGCTTCACGTCTTCCACCTTGTAAACAGGCAAGGCTGCGACTACGTAAGTCTTCACGAAAGCCTCACCTTCCCTCCTAGTGCCCTTAAGTCGTCCCAGAAGTAGGGATTGCTCTTCTTAACGCACTCTGCTCCCTCTATTACCCCTCCGGAACGCGTAGCTATGTCAGCGGCCATCATTGCTATCCTGTGGTCGTTAGGGCACAGCACGTATCCCCTCCTCGGGTTAGCACCGCGAATGTATATGCTCCCTTCAGCGTAGTAGGCCTCTACTCCGAAGGCTCTTAGCCCCTCTATTATGGTGGAGACTCTATCGCTCTCCTTTATCCTCAATCTCTCCACATTCCTTAAAACGCTGACGCCGATTGCAACTGAGGCTAAGGCTGCGATCGAGGGGGCCATGTCTGGGGAATCGTCGAGCTCAAGGTCTATTGACGAGTACGACCCGGAGCCCTCCAACACCCACTTGCCGTCTTGATAAAAGCTTCTTGCTCCCATGTCCCTTAGCACGTCCACTATGGAGTGATCCCCAAAGTACTTAGGCGGTTCGTACAAGTTGTGGATAACTACCCTACCCCCAGTTGTAAGGGAAGCTATGCCGTAAAAGGAGGCGAGTAGGTAGTCCCCTGGGACTTCTCCCTCAAAGGGGTTTAGTTTGCCCGCCTCTACCTCAATTACGTTACCCTCCATCTTCACCATTCCCCCTAGCTTGTTGACGAGGTCCATAGTCATGAGTATGTAGCTTTTAGACGAAATGGGGGGCAACACCACGATCCTTCCCCTCCCTAGGAGGGCATATGCAAGTATGAGCCCAGATACGTACTGGCTACTTTCGCTCCCCTCAATGACTGTCTCGTCCTCTAGCTCTCCGTATACTGTCACAGGCAACGTATTGGACGAGAAGCTAGCCCTTTTCAGCGCCTTAACTATTGCGCTTATTGGCCTCTTCCTCAGGGTCTCGTCGCCGTCGATAGTGACCCTCCTCTTTAGGGCTAAGGCAATGGGTATCAACATCCTGAGCGTAGTTGCAGAGCCTCCGACGTAAATGTGCTCCTTCCCCCTCTTCAATGCGTTAACGGCGTCGAGTGCCCTCTTTATGTCCTCAGACTCCCAGAAGTTAGTCTTGACTTCAGTAAGCAGGGAAAGAAACGCTAGCCTTATGGCAAAGCTCTTAGACTGGGGGGCCTTGACCTCCCCTTGTATTAGCGACTTCTCAATCTCTGCTCTCAAGCTCGACAGCCCTAGTTATAGTTACTTTCCCGTACTTACTTAACCTTTCGTAGACTGGTCCCTCTTCTCCCTCCTTTGTCACGGCAAACATCGATGGGCCGTTTCCAGAGACCCCGTATGCCAACGCACCTGTCCTCATGGCCTCAAGGATAGGCTCCCTCTCGTAGCCCAAGATCTCTGCCACTGCCACCCCGTTCAACCTCATTGCCGTAATGACGTCGCTTAAAGCCACCTTAAATATCTCCTGGAACAACGCGCTGTACTTTTTTAGGGAATTGGGGTCAACTCTCTGCCTATTGCCCCTGGCTAGGACGAGCACAACTAGCCCGTTTGGGGGACTCTGCTTCTTAATGACCTTGAAATCCTTGTTGTATGTGAAGGACACCCCGCCGTGATACGCGGCCACTGCGTCGTCGAGGGCCCCGGTCACCGACACCCCTGCCTTGATGGAAAGTATGGCGGAAAGCTTGGGCACGTCCACGTCTATGCCGTACTTCCTCGCTATTTCGCCTATTAGGGCAGTGGAAACGGCACTACTGCTCTTTAAGCCGCTCATCTGTGGGATCTCGGAGTGGATCTTGACCTTTAGCCTAGGCAAGTTGTACTTCTGCCTAAAGTAATCCACGATAGTCTTGACGAGTACGCTCTGTTCCCCTATTTCCTCGCCCTCCTCTACCGTTACCTCCACTTTGAGGTCTACTGCCATAGAGGAGCCGTACCAAGAGGGTATTGCGTTTACTACCGAGACTCCTCCGTAGGTCTGCATATCGCTTTATACCTCTCCCACCTTTCTTGGATCACCTTAGCCTGTTCCTTGCCAAGCTTGACAGGGGGTATTACTCCAGACCTAATGGCGTGGTCTACTAGGACTAGGGAGACCATAGCCTCAACCACCGCTACCCCCCTTATGGCCACCACGGGGTCGTGCCTTCCCTTCACTGAGATCTCTGCCTCCTCCATTGTGTTGAGGTCAACTGTCTTCTGCGGTATCCTTATCGAACTAGTAGGCTTGAAAGCGCACCTAACTACTATTGGCTCGCCGTTCGTTATCCCTCCCAAGATACCTCCAGCCACGTTCCTCTTCCACCCCAACTTCCCTTCCTTAAGCACTATCTCGTCGTTGGCCTCGCTTCCTCTCATCCTGGCCAACTTAAAGCCTAGGCCGTACTCAAAACCCACCGCTGCAGGGATAGACATTATCGCCTTAGCTAGGTCTGCCTTTATCTTGTCGAAGACGGGCTCTCCTAGCCCAGCTGGTGGGTTCTTTACCACTACCTCTGCAACTCCGCCGTAGCTGTCCCCTGATTGGTGAGCCCTCATTACCAGCTCCGTGAACTTCTCCTCTAGGCTCTTCTTTGCTGCCCTAACGGGGCTGTACTTGGAGCAGAGTACCTCCTCGAAGGTGGGCTCTTCATTAAGCTCCACGTCCCCTATACTCCTTAAGTGCCCAGCTACTATCGTGTCAGTCAACATCAACAGCTTCTTTGCTATGGCTGAGGCTATGACCCTCCCCACAGTCTCCCTCGCGCTAGACCTCCCCCCGCCCCTGTAGTCCCAGTTCTCGTAGCCGTACCTCACGATGAACGGCAGGTCGGCGTGGCCTGGCCTAGGCTTGTGCCTTATTTCCTCGTAAAGGGAGGAGATAACGTCAGTGTTCCTCACTATCACTGCTATTGGCGCCCCGGTAGTCCTCCCCTCAAATATCCCGCTAAGTATCTCAGGCTCGTCCTTCTCCCTCCTCCCTGAGACCAAGAACCTCCCGGGCCTCCTGAACGAGAGCTCGAACTCTATGTCTTCCTTGCCCAAGGGTAAGCCAGCAGGGACCCCGTCTATCACTGCCCCCACGGCGGGACCGTGGCTCTCCCCAAAGGTGGTAACCCTAAACAGTTTACCGAACGAGTTTCCTGGCATATAGGTATTTCACCACTTCGTCCTTATTAGCGCTCTTGCCTAGCCAGATTTTCTGGGCCTCCAACGCCTGTCCCACGAGTATCTCTAGCCCGTCCGCTGTGGCCATTCCCTTTTCCTTAGCCCTAGTGAGGAAAGACGTCATAACGGGCGTATAGACAAAGTCTATGGCCAACTTACCCTTGATACACTGGTCCGGTGGGAAGGACGGGTCGGGAGTGGCGTTAACTATTATCTCGTAACTGAGGTTGCAGTGGTCTACATATGAGGCCTTGAAGCCCTTTTCCCTTAAGTAGGAGGCTAGCCTCTCCCCCTTCTCCCTAGTCCTGTCGTATATGTAGAGGTTGACCCCCTCCTCCGCAACAGCGACCGCTATCGCCCTCGAGGCCCCTCCTGCCCCAAAGACCAAGGTGTCGAAATAACCGTACCTCCTGAGTATCTCCTTCAACGCCAAGTAGTCAGTGTTGTAGCCCACCTTTCCCTTGATCGTGTTCACTGCCCCGACCTTTTCCGCTGTGTCGTCCAGCTTATCTAGGAACTCCATCACTTTCTCCTTATAGGGTATGGTAACGTTAAACCCCGCACCTACCTCCAGTAGGCCTGGGATCGCTCTATCCACTTTGTCCTCTTCCAGGTCAAAGGCCAAGTAGACCGCGTTTACGCCCATAACGCTGAAGCAGTAATTGTGAATAGCGGGGGAGAGAGTGTAGCTTATCTTCCTCCCTATCACGCCGTAAAGCTTCGTGTTATAGTCTACTTCAAGCACTGCTCCGCGAACCCCCTCAAGGTCTCCAGTGGAACGTCGACCCTCTTCCAGTCTCCAATCCTGGTAGGGAAGGGCATCATCACCGTGCTTCCCCTGACCTTCTTGTCCTTCCCTATGGCCTTTAGCGCCTTCTCCAGGGAAACATTTTGCCCCAGCTGGTCTACTGAGATTGGGAGGTCGTAAAGCTGTAGGAGCCATATCACGTCCTCCACTACCCCCTCCTCGGAGTACCCCATCTCCTCTGCTATCTTAGCCTCGCACACCATGCCCACTGAAATAGCATAGCCGTGAGGTACCTTGAAGTCAGAACCGGCCTCTATTGCGTGGCCTATGGTATGGCCGAAGTTTAGCACTATCCTTACCCCCTTCTCTTCCCTTTCGTCATGCTTCACGACGTCGAGCTTGTCCTTGACGGAATGGTAAACTACCTCCTCTAGGGAGTCCTCATCCTTTGCCATCACCCTGTCCTTGTTTAGAGAGAGGTAGTCGTAGAGCTCTTTGTCGAGAGTCAAGGAGTACTTTATTACCTCCGCCATTCCCTTCTTTAGCTCCTCAATTGGGAGGGTGCGCAGGAACTTTAGGTCTATCACTATCTTCGATGGCTGGTAGAATGTGCCCAGGACGTTCTTTATCCCCTGGAAGTTCACTCCCGTCTTTCCGCCTATCCCAGCGTCGACCATCCCCAGGAACGTCGTGGGGACGTTGACCAGCTTTAGGCCCCTTAAGTAAATGGAGGAGGCGAACCCGACCACGTCAAGAACGGTACCTCCGCCAACTGCTATTACGTAATCGCCTCTGTCAAAGCCCTTCTCGAACATTTCCCTGACTATCGAAAGTACCGTGCTCAAGTCCTTTGCTTGTTCCCCGTCGTCCAAGGGAATAAGGAGGTCTGCCTCTAACCCTTCAAGCTTGAGGTTCTTGGAAAAAACAACTGCCTTCCTGCCGTTTATGGAGTTTACCTCCTCCGCATAGTCCTTGCCTATTACCACGTCTACTTGGGAACAGCATATCTGTTCTTGAAAAGACCTCATGCAGACCTACCTAGGGCAGACGCGAGGGCCTTTATCCTGTTCATTAACACCTCAAAGGATTCCGGGGTTAGCTGTTGCTCCGAGTCGCTCAAAGCCTTCTCCGGGTTTGGGTGGACTTCGATTAGAAGCATGTCAGCTCCAGCCGCCACTGAGGCCAACGCCAAGGAGTGTACTAGCTCCCTCTTTCCGGCTGGGTGGCTGGGGTCGGCACATATGGGGAGGTGCGTCATGACCTTGGCGGCTACCATTCCTCCGACGTCTAGCGTAAACCTAGTGGCCTTCTCGAAAGTCCTTATGCCCCTCTCACATAGTACGACGTTGCCGTTACCTCCGTAAAGTAAGTACTCGGCAGCCTGTAACCACTCCTCCACAGTGTTGGCCAATCCTCTCTTTAGAAGAACTGGCTTTCCAAGGGATGCGACTTCTTTTAGTAAGGAGAAGTTCTGGGCGTTCCTGGCACCTATTTGGACCATGTCCACGTACTTCTTAAACACCTCGGAGTCCCTCGTGTCCATGATCTCCGTTACTACTGGTAGATCTACCTCGTCCCCTACCCTCCTCAGTATCTTGACGCCTTCCTCTCCCAAGCCTTGAAAAGAATAGGGACTCGTCCTGGGCTTGTAGGCTCCACCCCTCAATAGCGACGCCCCTGCCCTCTTTACTGCCTTGGCTACGGTGAGCACTTGTTCCTCGCTCTCCACTGCACAAGGCCCTGCAGCCACTATTACTTTCTCTCCCCCTACCTCTACGTCCTTAACCTTAACTCTAGTAGGTTCCTTCTTCCACTCGTTGCTTGCCAGCACATATGACCTCTTGGTCTTTACGGCTACCTCAACGCTCTCGTCGCTTATCTTTTCCGCCTCGCTGTCTGGCCACGCTAGTAACAGGTTCTTGCCGTAGAGGTTAAGGAACTTGTAGGAGGCAGAAGACCCCTGTAGTTTTTCCTTTAAAGTCGAGTAGTCTTTCCTATCTTTTAATACAAACAAGATCATTTCTTTTCACCGTCCAACTCGTGAAATAGATTCTCTAACTCGTCCATTCCAGCCTTCCTCACTTCACGTGAGAAGGGGTTCATTTCCTGGATTTCCAGAATTACGCTCTTCAGCTCGTTCACCCTCTTCACCACCTTGTATATTTCCCTGAAGTTTGTGGTCTCGAACTGGGTGAAGTCCACGTCGAACTCCTTTCTGAGCTTCTCCAAGCTCCTACTTAAACCCATCATGTAAAAGTGGGGGAGGACTTGGACGAGGGCCATAGCCTTCTCGTGAGCCTCCAAAGTAGTCTTCACTGGTACTAGCCCGCAGTTCCTCCAGAACTCTACTACCTCGTCTACGTCCTTCGTCGTCTTGGAGGGGATCACGGCTATTTTCTCCCCTACTGGATATAGGTAGGGGCCAAAGAGAGGGTGTACTGAGACGAAGCTGAATCCGTGCTCCGAAGACGCCTTCTCCAAGTAGGCGTAAACTGCCTGCTTGGAGGAGGATATGTCCATAACCACCTTTCCAGAAAAGTGGAGGAAAAGCCCCTTCACGAAGTCCGATAGGACTCCGGAAGGAGGAAGGGCCAAGATTACGAACTCCCCCCACCGAGACGCTTGAGCTGGATTCATATACGCGTAACCAAATTCCTTCGCGAGCTTCTCCGCCTTGTAAGAGTCCCTCCCAGTGACTACAACCTCCTGGGAGGAAAGCTTAAACAGGGAAACAAGAGACCTTGCCATTCCCCCGTATCCCACAACCACGACCTTCTTCAAAAAACTTGGGTTTATCTCGAATATCTTAGAGTACAAGAAAATTAAGTTCAGTAAGGAGTCCACCATTGTCTCAGGAAGCCCGTTCTTCTGCGCTAACGACATCCACCTTAGTCTCACTTGCTCTTCTCTCTTCTCGTCAGTCAGAGGCTGGTTCAAACGCCTTTTAACGTTCCCTACGTGCGACACTATCCTCATTCTCTGTGCTAAGAGTTCCACTATTTTCTCATCTATAGAGTCTATTTGCCTCCTGAGTTCCTCTAACTCTTTCATTTCATCAACTCTAGCGCTTTTTTGACCAAGGTCTGCGAGTTTATGCCGTAGTAGTCCAGGAGTTCCCTCTGGCTCCTCGCTGACCTCCCAAACGTCGTAGCCCCAACGAATCTCATTGGAACAGGGTACTTGTTTACTACTACCTCGGCCACTGCTGAACCTATGCCCCCGTATATCATGTGCTCCTCAATTGTGAGGATCCTTCCTGTCTTCCTAGCGTAGTACTCTATGGTAGCTTCGTCGATTGGCTTGATTGTCTCTAGGTTTATCACAGCCACGCTTATCCCCATCTTTTCTAGCTCCTCTGCAGCCCTGAGCGCGTCCCAAAGCACCACTCCCGCTCCCATTATGGCTAAGTCGTCGCCGTCCCTCAACACGTAGGCCTTCCCTATTTCGAACTTGTAGTCCATCTCGTTAGTTATTGGAGGAGAGTACTCCCTTCCCATTCTGTAGTAGGTAGGACCTCTTTCCTTAATCACCACTGGCAAACTCCTTATAACGTCTGCTGGGTCTGCAGGCACGATAACCTTGAAGTTGGTCAATGTCCTCATTAGCGCTATATCCTCAAGGGCCTGGTGACTCGAGCCATCTCCACTGTCGCTGTAGCCCGAGTGGGTCACGAAGATCTTCACGTTCATGTTCATCCTACTTATGGTGTTCCTTATCTGCTCCCACGCCCTCATCGTGAACATCGCAAAGTCCACTACAGCAGGATTTTTGCCTACTGCCGATAGCCCAGCGGCGAAGTTAACCATGTCTTGCTCCGATATACCAACGTTAAAGTACCTGTCTGGGAACTTCTCCTTGAAGTAGGACGCCCTGGTCGAGTCGCCAACGTCCGCAGTTATCACTACCAGCTCTGGGTCCTCTTCGCCTAGCTTTACGAGCGTCTTTCCGAAGGCCTCACGAATTGATAAGGTACTCCCTTGCAACATTAGGACTCGCCCTCTGCTTCTTGGTGTTCTCTATGGGCGTGAAGCCCTTACCTCTAAGCGTTTTGGCGAATATTACAACTGGTTTCCTTGCCTTGAGAGCTTCTTCAACGGTGTTCACTAAGCTCATTATGTCGTGCCCATCGCACGAGAAGACTTCCCACCCCACTGCCTTCCATACGTCCTTGAGGTATCCCTTTGGCTTCACTTCCTCCGTCGAAGCGTCCAACTGGTAACCGTTTAGCTCTATGAACGCAACTATGTTGTCAAGCTTCCTCGCAACTGCATGCGTCATTGCTTCCCAGATCTCTCCTTCGTCCTGCTCCCCGTCCCCCATTATTACGAACACTCTTCCAGTGCCCTTATTCATCTTTATGCCGGTAGCGACGCCAACGCCGAAGCTTAGCCCTTGCCCTAAACTACCCGTCGACATGTCCACTCCAGGGATGAAGATCTCAGGGTGCCCCTGGAGAAGGCCGTTTATGCTCTGTATCTTCCACAGCTCTTCCTCTGGGATTAGCCCCTTCTCGTGGAGAACAGCGTACAGGGCGGGAGCAGCGTGTCCCTTGCTGAGTATTAACCAGTCCCTGTTTACTGGGTCTTTCCCGTCCCTTATGTATTTGAAGAGAAGAGTAGTGAGTATCTCTATGCTACTTAACGAGGAACCGACGTGAAGAGACTGGTCGTAGAACTGCATCCTAATGACGTTCTTCCTTGCCCTTTCTGCCTTTTCCCTTAACTTGTTTAGTTCCTCTATTGATATTGGAGTTCCATCACTTCCACCCATTGGTGTTGCATTTTACCCCTAGGTATAGAATAACTCTTATTTTTTAAGCTTTCATTATTTCTCATGGAACGTTACTCTAGGCAGCTGCTGGCCCTTGGTTTAGAAGTACAACAGAGGATTTCGTCCCTTAAGGTCCTTGTTGTGGGATGCGGCGCTTTAGGCAGTACTCTCTCGGACATGTTGGTAAGGCTTGGGGTAAAGGAGATAACAGTGGTTGACGCAGACGTTGTAGAGTTGTCTAATCTGCACAGGACAAGGATATTCACCGAGGAGGACGTAATGAGGCCAAAGGCTTTAGCGTGCAAGGACTACTTGTCCAAGGTAAACAGGGAGGTTAAGGTAAACGCTGTAGTAGACGTGGTTGACGCGGAAAACGTAGAGGAGCTGGTCAGGGGCAAAGACGTAGTATTCGACGCGTTAGACAACGTAAACTACAGGCTGATCCTAAACGACGCGTGCGTTAAGAACAACGTACCCCTCATATACGCAGGGGTCGGAGGGGAGTACGCTTCTGCCAAGCTGGTCGTCCCTGGGAAAACGGCCTGCCTCTCGTGCTTCTTGGAGCCAGTGGACTCCCCCAACGCCTGCGAGACCATTGGCACCACTATAGCTACTGTAGACGCCATAGCTTCCGTACAGATCCAACTCCTCATCAACTACTTAAGAGGGAAAGAGGACGACGAAATGATAATCCTTGACATGTCCAACTTGTCGATGGAGAGGGTAAAAATGAGCAGGAATCCCAAGTGCGAGGCGTGCTCCCTCCACGAGTACAGATACCTCAACTACAAGTTCACTTCGTGTGGACTGTTCAGGTATCCTAGAGTTTCAGGCACATTGACGTACAGTTCAGGGGACGTGGAAGTCTACAAGGTAGGCGATGGAGTACTCCTTTGCTATGGAGAAAAGTGTTATAAGAAAACCACTAAGTAAATAATTGTGAAACTGAAATATATCGTAGCGGCCCTACTTCCAGTCCTTGCAATTGTAGTCTACACGGTAGTCCTCAAAGTAAACGTTCTCGAAACAGCAAGGACGATGTCCCCGCAGTTGATCTTGGCTTTCCTCCTTTCTTACCTGGGGCAAGTTGCCATAATAGCCTTTAGGGATAGGAAACTGGTAGGAGTGTCCTTCTTCAACGCGTTTAAGGCGAGGCTATTGGGTAACGCAGTAAGCCTCCTTATTCCTGGGTGGGTTGGACAGGAGTTGACTAGGGCGTTGATTTACAACAAGCAAGGGGTAGACTTGGTTAGGGCGTTCTCGCTTTCAATCTTGGAGGGCTACTTTGACGTGACCACTGGGACAGCTATGTTCCTTGTCCTCCTTTACTTCATCCCCGTGAAATACATCTATATAGAGATAATATACGTACTTTACGCTGTAGGAAACCTGATTGGCTGGCTTTCTGGGATCACATATGTCTTCTTCACCGCAAACAAGGCAGTGAAAATAGAGCAGGCGATAATTAAGCTGGCTGGATTCGAGAAATATCATTTCATCTTTGAGACAGGGAAAAAGGCAATGAAGGACAGGATAAACTTCACGAACTCAATATATTTTTACTTTTTAACTGCCTTAGGCTACTTGGTCCAGTCATCGCCCTTTTATCTTATAAGGCCGAACGTCCTTGAGGACGTGATAATAAACACGACGTTTTTCATTGCATTTCTGTTCCCCATACCTGGTGCAGCTGGAGTCTCAGAGATAGCACTTTCCTTTTACCTTCCTTCCCACTACGTCATCGACGTCGCAATTCTCGGCTTTGTGGAGTTCCTCATGGGCTTTGTCTTCATAGGCGAAATCAACCTTGATGAGCTTAAAAACGAACTAGATAAAATTAAGAAATATGGAGAACTTTATAAGGGACCCTAGTCCACAGGACGCCCTTAAGCTCATTGAATCCCTTTACGCTGAACGCGACCTCTGTTTAAGCATCCCTTACACTCCCGACGCCATACTGTTTTCGGGGGTCATAATGAAGTACTTTAAGGGGGACTTCTTCATCTCCTTTACTGAAAACTGCGAGACAAAGCTTATACAGAGGGGCAGGGACAGGTGGATATCCCATAGGGGCGTGGAAGTATACATAGGCAACTCCTCTTTCTCGTCAACTTTGCCATTGGGCAAGGACGACCTACCATCAATGTTGGCCGGAGTATACTCTAGCGTAATGCTGGAGAGGAGGAGGCTGACGGAGTGGGAGTTAGGAGTAGTGGAAATGGCTAAGGACTTTGGGGTAAGCCTCGAGAAAAACCTCAAGATACCCTCCTACAACGAACTTCCCCTCTTCCTGTCGCTAATGCTCTCAATTGATCCCTACCTCCAGGGAGTGACGGGGAGCAGGGAGAACTCCATAAGCCTCGTGAAAGAGATAGGTCTCGATGAGACCACTAAGCTCGGGGAACTAGGTGAGTCCCATCTCAACACTCTACTCTACAAGATCATGACGTTGGTTATGAAGCTCAACCCGAAGGCAACTAGAGACGACGTTATCTCAGATAAGGTATTCTACATGGGTTACGACCTGACCGAGGTGGCCATGGCAGTCTCGTTCTTCCTAGACAATGTGGGCAGTAAGGCACTTGTACAACTAGCCCTAACCCCTTCCGTCTTGGAAATCTTGGTTGAGAAGACGAGGGAGAGGCTGGCAAAGGGGTTCACCGTGGGCCAAGTATACCAGAAGGGGAAATTCTACGTCGTGGAGACCAGCCTTCCTTCGCCCATGCTCCTCTCCATCGTCGCACAACAAGTAGAGGGCAAACCCGTCAAGCCAGTAGTAATAAAGCTGGGGAACGAATATTACTCCTCTAAGTACTTTTTGGAATCACCAGAGGAGGGACTGATTAAGGTTGATATCAAGGATTAGGATAGAGTACGTCTCCCCTAACTCCGCGGAGATAGTCAAGGCCATTTTACCAGACAACGTCGACCTACCAAGGTCGATGAAGATAAGCGTAAAGGAAGGCGAGGGAAAGGTTACCGTGGAAATAGAGATGGACGTGAATACCCCTAAAGACGTGCTCACTTTAAGGAACACCGCTGACGAGATAATATCCCACATGGATCTAGTCGAAAAGGTAATTGGTGGGGTGGCCTCTAGTGCTTCGGGCGGGGGAGTGAAACGAAAAAGAGGTTCACCGTAGCTAGGGGGACCCTCGCCTCGAAATGGTGTTGTCCCTGACAAAGTCTCGTAACAAGCTAGGACTAAAGGCCCACACAACCAAATTTTAAATACTCCCGGAATAACACTACATTATGCCACTAAGACCTGGAAGATGCTATAGGCACTTCTCTGGACCGGCCTATACTAGAAAGGAGTACATACCGGGAGTCCCTGGACCAAAGATAACCAAGTTCACAATGGGCGACCCAAATAAGGAATACGATTACATGGTAAAGCTCGTGACCAAGCAGGTTGGTCAGATAAGGCATAACGCGCTTGAAGCGGCTAGGGTAATTGTGGTTAAGCAGATCTCCAAGGCAGTAGGGAATGAGACAGACTTCTTCATATGGGTACTTAAGTACCCGCATCACGTAATTAGGGAGAACAAGATGATGGCCTTCGCAGGAGCGGACAGGCTACAGGACGGCATGAGGCTGTCCTTTGGAAAGCCCATTGGGACAGCTGTCAGGATCGAGAGACTGGGAGAGACGTTAATGCTAGCCAAGGTGAAGAAGGAACACCTAGAGGCCGCAAAGAAGGCGTTCAAGGTGGCCATGTCTAAACTTCCTCTTGACACTCAAATAGTCGTAGAGCCCATACAAAAGGCTCAACACAACGCGGGTGCTCAAACCCAGTGAGCTATTTTTTTGACTACGAGAGAATAGTGCAAGAGATCCGGAAAAGAAATGCTAAAAGGGTTCTCCTTCAGTTTCCGGAGGGCCTTAAGCCCTTCTCCACTGACGCCGTAGAGTCCTTAAATAGAAGGCTCCCAGAAGTCGAGTTCGTCATCTCCGGAGAGCCAAGCTGGGGGGCTTGCGACGTAGCTGAAGACGAGGCAAGGATAGTTGGAGTAGATCTAATAGTGCACTTTGGCCACACCCCCTATACGTGGTACTACCCGAAGTTCCCCACCCTTTTCATTGAGGCAGAAAGCAACCTAGACGTGGACGAGGAGGCTGTAAAACAGTTGAAGAACAAGCTTAGGGAATATGGGACAAAAAAAGTCTCCCTAACCTCCACCATACAGCACTATAAGCTCCTCGACAAAATAAGGTACAAGTTAGATGGATTTGAAGTTGTAATAGGTAACCCTTCAAGCCCTTTCATGCACCCTGGACAAGTACTTGGATGCGACTACAAGGCCGCTAACGTGGAAGCAGACGTCTACGTAAACGTATCAGGGGGAGTGTTCCACGCCCTAGGCCTTGGACTTTCCACCTTAAAGCCCACGTTAAAGCTCGACCCGTATACTAACAAGGTCGAGGACTTGACCCAAGAGGTAAACAGGATCCTGAGGGTGAGGTATTCCAAGATAATGAAGGCAATGGACGCTAGGACTTGGGTGATAATTCAAGGCGTAAAGGTGGGGCAAAACAGACCTTTAATGGTGAAGTACCTTGAGAAGAGGCTCAGGGAGATGGGCAACACGGTGTACGTGGTAACCAACAAGGTACTAAACGTAGATGTGCTGAGGAACATAGACAGGAGCAACATAGACGCATACGTAGTCACCTCGTGTCCCAGACTGCCCATAGACGACTTGTACAATTATGAGAAACCCGTCTTGACCCCAGGGGAAGCGAAAATGATAATATTAAACAAGTTAGAACCATATATATTTCCGTGGTAAAAATGAGGAAGCAGAACGAGTTTGTTTTTCCAGGAGAAGAGTTGGCGGTAATAGAGGAGTTCACCCCTGGCGAGAACACCTACGAGGTCGACGGACAGGTGAGGTCCTCAGCCCTCGGCAAGGTGTTCTACGACATGATAAACAGGAGGAGCAACGTCCTAACGCTGAAGAAGCCCCTCCTCTCTACCCTAAAGAAGGCTAGGTACGTGTACGGAGTCGTAGTGGGGGTAAGGGAGGACTCAGCGATTGTGTCCATAAACAGCGTGGAGGAGAAGTTCATTAGCCCCTCCCTGTCTGGGTTCCTCCACGTTTCCCAAATTTCCAACAAGTTCATAGAGAAGATCACCGACTACGTGAAAGCTGGAGACATCATAAGGGCAAGGCCCATGACCTACTACATACCCTTATCGCTTACCATAAAGGGAAAGGACCTTGGAGTGGTGTACGCCCAGTGCTCCATATGCGGCGCAGTTCTTGTAAAGCAGGACGATGAGCATTTAAGGTGTCCTAACTGTGGGAATATAGAGAGGAGGAAACTCGGGAACTACATGGTGAAGAAAGTTGGAAATCAGGGTAATTAAGTCCTCAAACACCTATATGGAGATTGAAATCAAGGGAGAGGACCACACTCTAGGCAACCTAGTCGCGGGGTACTTGAGGAGAGTAAAGGGAGTTACCTTTGCTTCCTACTACCAGCCGCATCCACTAGTAGACTCAATAATACTAAAGATAATGACTGATGGCTCAATAGAGCCCAAGGAAGCCATAATAAACGCCATAGAGAAGGCCAAGGAGACCTCAGCCAAGTTCGACCAAGAGATAAGGACAGTATGAAAAGGGAGACAAGGGTAGGTATCCTTTCAAGTAATGGCAAGTTTTCCTGCATTTGCGTCTTCAGGGGACAGTTTCTAGAGCACTTCGTGCTGGGAAAGGACGTGGAAGAGGCGTTAAGTAGGCTAGGAAAGCTAAAGGAGGAAATAAATGCTAGTAACTTTGGAGTTGGAGTGGAGTACAAGGGAGAACTGGAAGAGGCGTGCAGGATGATTCTAGACAAATTAACGGAAAAAATAAATAAAGCCTTGACGTAAGTTACTCTATTGTCTCGGTGACCTGTCGTGAAGTTCTGCCCGAAGTGCAACTCCATGATGGTACCCCGTAAGTCTAACGGGAGATCCGTGTATAAGTGCGTAAAGTGCGGTTACGAGGAGGAGGCTAAGGAGACAGCTAAGATAACCACCAAGATCAAGCACAGCGAAAAGGAAAAGACCCTCGTGCTGGAGGACGTGCCAATGCCCGCTGGAACCCAGATCATCAGGGGTGTAACTTGTCCAAGTTGCAAGAACGACGAGGCGTACTTCTGGATCCTGCAGACGAGAAGCGCCGACGAGCCCGCCACAAGGTTCTACAAGTGTACTAGGTGCGGAAAGGTCTGGAGAGAGTACGAGTAAAAACTAGGAAAGAGTTAACCTTATTTTAGCTAGGAGTCATGATATTTGTGGACCCGTAGCTCAGCCAGGACAGAGCGCCGGCCTTCTAACCGGCGAAGAAAGCCGAGGGTCCCGGGTTCGAATCCCGGCGGGTCCGTGTTTTGGACCGCCAAAACCTCGCCCTCACGGGCGAGGCTAAACTCTCATTCTACACTTCGAGTTTTCTTAAGAAGACGTGCAACGCGAGAAAGCGACCCCTTCATAGTTTAGGGACTCTCTAAGGAAAGCCGCGTTAGAGTCTCCATTTAACATAGCTAAAAACGTCTTAGTCCTTCCTGGGCCTCACTACGGTGAACTTCTCACCCAAGAAATCAACGTATTTCGTCCCTAGGTCTCTGTCGTACTCGGACACTACGGGGAGCAATTCCTTTACTTCTTCCTCCGTAAGTTCCCTGTACTCGTAGGTGGGGATGCCGACCTTTTCCTCGAACATCTTCTTGGCAAACATCTTAGCATCGCCTTGGAGCTTATCCATTAGCTCAATGTAAGGTAGGTCTCTTAGCTCATCCATTTCCTTTTCCGTTATCAAGTTGTCCAACAGTAACGCTTTAAGCAACTTTACCACTTCCACCTTGTTTGGCTGTAGGCCCAACCTTCCTGGGTCTAGCCTCCCCCTGACGTATATCCTGCCTCCCACCATTCCGCTGCCCACGTAGTTCCCCGTAGGCGAGGACCTGGTGTTGTTGAACACCACGATCACTCCGCCCGCCATGTACTCCCCCAGGTAATCGTCCACCCTACCACCGATGAGTAAGTAAGGCCTCTTGTTCTGGTACTCCCTCATCTGTATCCCAACCCTGTTTCCCGCGTTACCCTTTACGAATACCTTTCCGCCCTGAAGGGCTTGACCTAGGACGTCCCTAGCGTCCCCGTAGATGACGACCTTGCCCCCGTGCATGGTGTCGCAACAGTCGTCGGCCACGTTGCCGTAGACGTAGAACTCGTTGTTCTCGTTCAAGTTGGCCAACACGTTTCCCACGACTCCGTATAACCTCACGACCTTCCCAGCCCTAGGGAAGGAGATGCCTATAAACCTGTGCGACATCACGTTGATTACCTTTACTTCTTTCTTGTCCAATTTCATTATCTCCCTGTTGAGGTCCTTGTATCCCACGCTGGACGCGTCTACGTCGTAGTCGTTCGTCGTAAATGTGGGGGGCGGGGAGAAGCTCTCAAGCTCCTCCGCAGTCCTCCCGTAACTTATTACTCCTTTCTTTAACGACGCTATAAAGTAAGACCCGGGAGATAGGGTCCAGACCCTTGCGTTCCTGCTCAACAGCCTTATTTGGCTCTCCTCGCTCGCTATGTAGTAATAGCGCTCGTCTTCCCCAATTATCACTGGCCTAAACTTTGACCTGTCCGCTATCCCTACCATGTATAGGTCGTCCCCCGAGTTGTAGCCTATGATGGCAGTGAAAGGCCCGTCAAGTCTGGCGTTGCGGTACATGTAGTCCTCCTCTGGCAGGAGTAGCCCGGACTTCCTAGAGGGGTTCATCATCACCTTCACTGCCTCTTCGACGGAGAGACCCTCTGAGACCAGCTCCTCGAAGAGGAAGGCCATTACCTCGCTGTCCGTCCCCACGAAGCCCCCCCAACCCCTTGAGGTCAGGAACTCCACGTTGGCCCCGAAGGAGCTCACGTCGCCGTTGTGAACTATGGCAACGTCAAAGGTGGAGAAGGGGTGAGACCAGTAGGGGAAGTGGCCTGGGGAGTTGGTTGGTTGCCTCGTGTGCGCTAGCCACATGTCCCCAGAGTACTTCTCCACTTCATACGCGTTGGCTATGTCCTTGGGGTACCCGACTCCCTTGAAGACGTCCAACCCCTTCCCGACGCTGTAGACCCTCCCCTTCCTCTTCTCCCAAAGGGTCTCGTTTAAGTTCCTCGTCAGCTTCTTCAACTGCACTATGTTCCCCAAGGTTATCTCGAACCTGCAGTCGCAGAGCTCGCCGTAGGTGGCAGACTCGCTGACAACCTTAATCCCGTTGTCCTCCATGATCCTCTTTAGCTCTTCCTTGTCTCCATCGTAAAACACCTTGACCACGTACGTGTTGCCTTCCCTGAGGTTGAAGACGGCGAAGCCCGCCCCCTTATCGCTACCCCTGAACCTCACTAGGTCTATTGCTTCCACTACCTTCTTACCCTCTACCTTGGGGGCGTTCGGCTTCCTAAGTACGCCAAATACTCCACAACCAGACGGAGAGATCATAAGGAACCAGCCTGCCTTACCCTTATCCTCCTCGCTATGTAGGAGTTTAAGTTAACTGCCCTCAGGAGTTCCCTGTTCCCGGTGACGCTTGACTGGACGCTGAAGACCCCAGCCGCCCCCGCCAACAGGGCTATCTCCTTCCTTGTGCCAATGATGAAGTTAAACGCCTTCTCCTTCAAGTTCCCCCTGTTGCCTTCCCCTATTGCGATCTCCAAGAGCTTATAGGGCACTATGACCGCGTCTGCTCCCAGAAGTACTAGCTTAAACACGTCCCCTGCACCCCTGATCCTCGAGGCCTTGGCTATGACGTCGAACTGGTTCCTTATCCCCGTCTCCTTTAACTTGGTGTCCATGTCAGAGACTGCTATCTCTAAGTCCTCGTCTAGGCTGTCCTCGTCGAGGATGTAGCCTGATACCTTGACCTCGGTAAGCGTACTGCCAAGGTAATAGCTCCCTCTCTCCGGGATCCTGCTCCACCTAGCTATCCCCTTTCCGTCTGAGCTCATGTAGACCTCCTCATATGGCGACATGGCGCGCTCGTCGAACACCAGGGCGCTCGTGGCTAGAGCTGCCCACGAGAAGGCCCTTTTAACGTCCTCTGGTGCGTCTGTGATGTCTATTATCACGGGAAGGGATAGGTAGATCCTCCCCTTGTCCAGGAGGAAACTGGTATCTATGTCCTCCCTATAGGGGTCTATGGAGGGCCTCGTCACTTGGGCCCCGTCCGTCCTGAGCCAGTCTATTATCCTCGCCGGCTTCTCAACCTCTGGGGGCGAAGTGCTCCCCATGCTGGTTATAACTGGGTCTCCCTTGTTCACGAGCTCGTGGAGCTCAAACCTCCTCCTCTTATTCCATAGCTCCCCCAGCTTGGGGTTTAGCTCCTCGCTCTCGCCCTTAATGCCCAAGATGTCCAACACGTCCCTGGAAAGGCCGTAGCCGTAAAGCAGATCCCTCTTCCCCTTTAGTTCGTTGACGTCGTTAAGGCCCAAGTTGTCCAACACGTTGGCCAACTCGAGCTTGAAGCCGTTGATGAAGTTGACGAGTGCCTTAGTCCCGAACTCTACGTCCATTTCCCTAGTGCCGTCAATCTTGTTGGTGAGGGCAGTGGGACAAGACCCAATGTGGCACTTGTGCACCATTACGCAACCCATCGCTACTAGCGCCGCCGTACCCACGCTTACTACGTCTGCTCCTAGGGCGAACAGTTTGGCGGCGTCAGTTGCGTCAGCCACCCTCCCAGCTGCGATGATTGTGAACTTCTCCCTAAGCCCCTGTTCCCTGAGCACGGAATCGGCTGAGGCCACAGCTAGCTCTATGGGTATGCCTAGGTTGTCCCTTATTACCACTGGAGTTGCCCCGGTCCCAGCGCCGTGGCCGTCTACTATTACCCCATCTGCACCCATCCTGGCTATCCCGGACACCACGTAAGGTATGTAGTTCGTTGCCGCCACCTTCACGAACACGGGCTTTCCAGTGGCCTCCTTCAACGCCTCTATCCTCTGTCCCAAGTCCTCTATGGAGTAAATGTCGTGGTGAGGGGCCGGTGAGATTGCGTCCATCCCGACGGGAATCCTCCTCGTCTTCGAGATGGGCTCCGTCACTTTGCTCCCGGGGAGGTGACCTCCAATTCCGGGCTTAGCCCCCTGCCCTATCTTTATGACGATCCCCATCCCAGCGTTGAGGACGTCTATGTCAACTCCGAACCTTGCCGAGGCCCACTGCACAAATATCCTCTTGTGCTTAGCCACCTCGGGGTGAAGCCCCCCTTCACCGGTTCCCGCTAAAGTCCCCGTGATGTCCGCCGCCCTAGCTATTGCTATGTTGGGGTTCCCACTTAGGGCACCGTAGGACATGTCGCCCAAGTAAAGGGGTACTGCCATGTCAATCCCGGAAAAGCTTGTCCTCGTTATAGCCCTTGGAGACTCAGAGACGTCCTTCCTGTCCGTTAAGAACTCCACCCTATCCAGTATCCTCAGCGAGTTCCTCCTGTTCTCTAATACCTTATAGGGCTTACCTGTTAGGGCCAAGTTCCTAATGTGGTCTATTCTCTCTGGCGTCCAAAACTCGGAGTCCGTTTGCTTGGGTATGGGGAGGTACTTGTTTATTATGAGCATTATAGACCGTAGATTTAAACTTGTAAATATTCTTATTTATCTGTTAATGAACAAACTTCAGGCTTAGATAGTAGTAATTAACGCCAGATATAGTTCGTTCTGACGTAATTATAGCTACGTTAAATCGAGTATAAAAGTATAAAATTTAGATTTTCATGGTGATATGGTAATCTACCTAAAAACTTTTTAGAAAATAAATGAAAGCCCAGAAAAGACTATATCGAAGCTTACGCTAATTGTGAACGTAGTACTTATGAAACTTGGGTTCTAACATTAAATAAAGATCTGTAATTAAGTTTACACATTTCAACACAAAAACGCACTTTATCGAAGACACTCCTTCACCTAGTAAGCTTTTTAACCTTACTTATATAACAACTCTAAGTGCGGCCGTAGTCTAGCCTGGTAGGACGCTGGCCTTCCAAGCCAGTGATCCCGGGTTCAAATCCCGGCGGTCGCACTGTGGGGGACGCCCCCACACTCCAGTTGCTATTTTTCAATTTGATGTACGTCTCGATGGCGTCGATTAAGGGGACGACGTAAGTTTCCTTCACCTCACCGTCCACGTTCTCTAGTCTGTACGCATAATACTTACCTCTAATCTGGCGTATAATATAGTCGCCGTACTTATAATGGGCCTTCTCTTTCGACATTTTGACGCATTACATCTGACCTACTCCCTGCCCTGCGAGGGTTCTGCATAGGTCTTGAGCGTTACTCCCCCTTAAGGGAAATACTCCGTGATGTGAAGAGAAAGGAAAGAGCCAAAGCGTTGACAATCTTCCTTATTATAATGTTTAACGCACTGTTGACGTCGCTGTGAAGTTAACGACATCCCTTGGATTTCTGTCAACCTTAACATCATGGAAAGCGCAGAGCCGCGAGGTATTGTACTCAACAACTAGGTACGTCTTTACGCCGTACTCGTGGAGTTTGTTCACTAACGCGTTTATTAACTTATGATAAGACCAAATGTTCACAGTAAACTTGTTACCCTTATCTTGAGCGATAAGATATGGATAGCCCAAGTAAACTGTGGAGACGCCAAAGACCACAAGGACTTAGCCAAGTGAAAGGCTAAAGTTCTGTAAATGAAGAAGCCTACGGTACAACTTTGCAAATACTCTTTCCCTCTCCATCAACACTTCTTCCCTAGCTTCTTGTTCTTGAACCTTCTCAGCCTAGCTCTTCAACTTGTCGAGTTCGGCGATCCTCTCCTGAAAATAGAAGTTCGCTCTTCACTGCTGAACCGCGGTAAAAGAGAGGTAAAAGAGAACAGTAAGTTCTCAACAACGACAGTAGCCAACGCGTTTACGCCAAGGTCAATTGACGCAACTCACCTTTAGGCTTTTGAACTGAATCTCTTTCGCCGTGGACGACGAGAGAGTCCTTCATTGGCTTACGCTTTTCTTAGAAGTGGTTCTGCCAACGTCGACTGGAATACAAGCGTAAAACTTGTTACCTTCAACGCGAATCTCCAGTCTACCTTGTACTCCAAACCACCTTAACCTTCAAAGGGCATCTCCATTTCCCAATCCTTCAGAAAGATGACGTGCCTTTCTTCGTTAACCTCATAGCGATCTTGCCTAACTACTAGGATCAACTTCCTCTTACCGCCTTCCAATAGCCTGGTGGTGAAACGTGATTAGCAAATGGTAGGTCTTTCCTTTGCTTTAGTAACGAGAAGAATGATGACCAAGCTTCGTTGTTCTTCTGCAAAACAGCTTGAGCGTTAACTCCTAGAACCTTCTTGTACTTCTCGTAATACTTGTACCACGCGTCATTGAGGTCCACTTTCTTTTGCTGAAAGAATTGCTGTCTCCTCTCGTAGTTTGTCTCCTTCCACAGCTTTGCTGTTGCGTCTGCCAACTTCCTCAATTTCCTCTGTTGACCCACTAGGAAATAGCCTTACGACGATTGTTCTGACGCTTCCCTCATTGCGGGGGTAATCGGGGCTCCTCATCTTTAGTTCACCAAAGGAAGCGCCATAAAAGGAAATTGTTTTCATGTTAAAACCTTACCCCGCCAGGCGAGGTTTGTCTTCTTATTTATCACCGTCTACAAGGCTTTTAAGCGAGGGTAACGCGTTACAAGTTAATTTTTCTGGCACCGCCATAAATTGGTTAAGGAAAATAGCCCTTATGTCCTCCACGCTAAGGTGCCTTGAGTTCTCTACAAGCGGTAACTTCCAACTCCAATTACATGATCTTTTTAAATCTTTGTGGAGTATCAGTAAACAGAGTTTTTAAGTAGTTGTGGAGTCTCATTACATAGTAATGATCGAAGAGTATAACCCTTGGTGGACCTCAAGGGAGCTCGTCAAGCAGAGCGAGTATTACAAGAAGTACGAAGCCTCCCAGATTAAGTGGGGCGTGGACCTTAACCTCTCCTTGGAGCCGTTCTCTCTAAACTTCTTGTTCGGTCCTAGGCAAGTGGGAAAGTCCACAGCGCTCATACTGCTGGTCAAGAAGCTGTTGAGCTTGGTGGACAACCCAAGGGCAGTTTTCTACTTCTCCTGCGATGGGCTGGCAGACTACAAGTAACTTGACGAGGTGATCTCAGCCTACTTGAAGCTGAAGAGGAAAGAGCAGATAAATACCTCTTACATAATACTTGACGAGGTGACGTTTCCAAAGGAATGGTATAGAGCAATAAAGTCTAGGATTGACAAGGGCGACTTCAAAGACGACGTGCTAATACTGAGTGACTCGCTCTCCATAAGGGCCAAGGGAGAGATCGAGACCTTTCCGGGCAGGAGAGGTAAGGGTAAGACTTTGATTATGTATCCCTTGCCCTTCTCAGAGTACGTGAGGCTCTTCGGAGTAAACGTACCACAAGGGGATCTGGACTTCGTCCTCAAGGAATACTACAAGCACGTAGGTTACTTGCCACAGTTGAGTAACCTATTTGAGAACTACTTGGCGTCTGGCGGTTTCCCTAACGCGATAAAGGACTTCACCTCTACAGGCAACGTTGGTCTGACCACGATCTCTGACTTAATAAGTTCCGTCATAGGAGACATCAACAAGTTGAGGAGGAGCGAGAGGTTCTTCAAGATGTCCGTTAAAGCAATTGTGGAGAAGGCTTCAAGCGCTTTTAGCTTCCAGTCTCTCGCCAAGGACTTTGGCGTGGGCACGGTAAAGACGGCAATAAGTTACGTCGATTTACTTGAGAAGCTCTTTTTACTGAAGGTAGTCGAGCCAATAGACCCCAACCTAGGAGAGCCAATACATAGGAAGGAAAAGAAGTTTTACTTTATTGATCCCCTTCTCTACTATGCGTTCTCTAAGTGGACTATAACAAAGGCACCGGACGAGACTAAACTCGCTGAGGCTATAGCTGTCACGCACCTAGCTAGGCTGTTTGACGTATACTACTTAAGGACAAACCACGGAGAGGTAGACATAATTGTCAGAAAAGGGGAAAGGCTAGTTGGATTTGAGGTGAAGTACGGCAGAGTTAGGGGGAGAGAGATGAGAATAGGAAGGGTAAAAGAGTTCTACTTCCTAAGTAAGGATTCGATAGACGATAACGTGATACCGCTTCCGCTGTTCTTGGCGATGTTAAAGACCCCAATAGCAAGGGAGTTAGAGCTCTTCCCTTCGTAATCGAAGTCACACGTATTCTTAGGGGATTAAAACGCTGACGATACCTCAAACCGGGTCTGAGACTTACCAGTACTGTTAGCGGTCTACGTTCTATAGGCCCTTTATAGTCCTTGACGTTGAAACGAACTTTTAGGCCTCACGAAAATGCGATAGTTACACTACCTTATTACATGATTCCCAGAGGTATAGCGGCACTTGCTTAAAGTCTTTTCCCACTTTACACGAATTAGCCAGCAGAAAGGCCCGAAGGAAACGTTGACAGTCCCTACTCATTCACCTACGGCATACTGTTTGAAGAACGAATCACTTTACACGTAGCATCCCGGCGTAATTCGCTTGGTAAACGCTCGAATAGCCTACACGGAGGCTTTGACTCCTAGGGGCTATGCCTTCAACCCTCCTTTTTCTCCGCCTTAACTTCCTTAACGTCAGCCTCCTCCACCAAACTACCACCTTCCTTGATATTGGAGTTCCCTATTACCCACTTCTCCCCCCAGTCTTTCATGACGTCAAACAAGCCCTTCAAATCCTCGCCCATCTTGGTCAAGGAATACTCTACCTTGAAGGGCCTCGTGCTCATGATCCTCCTCTCCACTATCCCGGCCTCCTCCAAAAACTTCAGAGTAGACGAGAGGGTCTTGGAACTGAGGCCTGTTTGCTTCAGCAACGCGTTAAACCCCTTGGGCCCCTCAAACAAGTACCTCAGTACTATGAGCCTGGGTTCGGTGCCTATGAGCCTTATTGTCTCCACAATGGGGCAAATGGCCTTCTCCTGTTGCTTGAACTCTACCATCAACTTTACTTTATAGAGTTAGTAGTTATAAATCTATTTCGTGAGATTAACTTCACTTACAGAACTTAAGCTTGACAAAGTCCTTCTCCATGGCCGAGCTTACTACCTTGTAACCCATCCCCTCCACCAGGCCCTCCAAGGACGGCAGGTAAAAGTTCCTTATTACTCCCTCGTCCATTATAGGGAAGGCAAGTATCGCGTCCATCTTGTAGCAGGATTCCCCGTCCTTCACTAAATTGACGTTGTCGGAGTGGAGAAATGTGAAGAAGTACAACTGCAACAAGCTTTGGGGGCCCTTTCCATCTACCAGCGAGCTCGAGATGGATCTAAAGTTCTCCTTTATCTCAGACGACTCCATCTTACCCTTGGACACCACGGAAAAGGGGACGGGTAAGTAGCCCTTCTTAAACATGGCGTTTAGGAACTTTAGGTAGACCTCCAAGGCCCTAACGTCCCCGTTCTTCACTACCTCCAGGATGGCATCAAGCAGGTCGCTCGCAAAGGCGTACTTATTGGGGGAATAAATCTTGTCCTTGTTCTTCTCAAAGACCTCTATTAGTAGCTTTACAGTCCTCTCCCTCAAAGGGAACAGGATCTTAGGATCACGTTGTCTCTTTCCCCCTTGCTCCTTTGTCACGAGAAATGATGTAATTGAAATTTTTTAAATGTTTCCCCCGCAAAAACCAATACCTTACTTCTTGAAGTTTGAGGGGAGGACTGTGCCGTGGGGTATGTTCTCCCCACTGGAGATCAACGCCCCCAACTTGTTCACCTTACCCCTCACTATTACCGCAGGGTAGTTTGACGTGATGACTGAAGCGCCAAGCCTTGCCCCCTTTCCTATAACTGAGTAGGTGACGTAGGACTTAGAGCCGATCTCAGCATGAGGCTCTATGAGGGAGTGGGCGACCTCACAGTAAGCCCCCACCACGGCTTTTTCCTCTATGGACGAGTAGTCCCTGACCAAGGAATAGGAGCCCACGTACGCGTCCCTTCCAATGTAGGCCGGGCCCTTAATTACCGCGTAGTCCTCCACCACCGCACCGTCTTCTATTATGATGCCTTTCCCTATCAAGGCAGTCTTGGAAACCGTAGCGTTGTTTGACACGATGGTCTTGGCCGACTTCAGCAACATCTCTACAGCGTTTATCAAGTCCTCTGGGAAACCTATATCTATCCAGTTCCCCGACCAGATGAAGTACTTAGCCATTGGCGATACCCTGGAGAAGTACTCCAATAAGTCGTCAAAATCGCCATAGGGCAGTATGTAAGCCCCAGCAAGGGCTAGGGTAGATCCCTCCTTTACCACCTCCAGTCTGTCCCCCACAATCTTCGCCAGACCGTACGTCTGCATCCCCTCGTATACTGGCACGAGCGAGAAGACGGCCCTTGCTCCCATGGCGTAGACGTTCATGAGGCTGACGTAGAACTCGGGGTCAGCTATTATGTCGCCGAATGTGAGGAGGAAGTCCTCCCCTACCCTTTCCATGCCGTCCTTAACTGCCCCAGTTATCCCGGGCCTCTTTTGTTCCACGAACTCCAAGCTTAAGTCGACGTTTATGCCCTCCTGCACTTGTTTTCCGTTCTCGTTGACAACTATCACGGCCTCCCTTACCCCAGCCCTCTTTATCCCCTCCAACACGTAGGAGATCACTGACTTCCCCAGAACGGTTATTGACTCCTTTTGTTCCTTCTGTGTGAAGGGAAAGAGCCCCTCCCCCTTTCCTGCCGCCAGGACTACTGCCTTCACTCCACGGTCACCGTCTTAGCCAAGTTCCTGGGCCTATCCGGATTGAGGCCCCTTGACACTGAAGCATAATATGCTATTAACTGAATTATGGGGGCGACAGCAAACGGGTTCAGCCTCTCGTCCTCCACGCTAAGCAAGATCTCCCTGTCGGTGTTTAACTTCCTGTTAACGCTGATCCCAAAGGTCACTGCACCCCTTGCCTTCATCTCCTGGACGTTGCTCTGGAGCTCCTCGAATAACTCCCCAGTGTTCACGAAGACAACCGGGAACCCCTTACTCACGAGGGCGATTGGGCCGTGTTTGCTCTCACCGGCAGGGTAGGCCTCTGCGTGTATGTAAGCTATCTCCTTTATCTTGAGTGCCCCTTCCATGGCAAGCGGCACTCCGAGTCCCCTGCCTAGGTAGTACGCGTTCTCCTTCTTGGAGAGCTCCTCTCCAACCTTCCTCGCCTCACCGCTCAAGTTTAGGGAGCCCCTTATGACCTTCTCTACCTTCTCCAAGTCGACCTTCTCTCCGACAAGCTTTGCCCAGAGGTAGACTAAAGCCCCAAGTTGGGAGGTGAAGGTCTTTGTCGCCGCCACCCCTATCTCTGGGCCTGCCCTAGTGTAAAGCTTGAAGTCGCTCTCCCTAGCTACTGCGCTCTCTATTACGTTGGTTAATGAAACAACGGGGCTCCCGTACTCCTTGAACCTCCTTATTGCCAGTATCACGTCTAAGGTCTCACCGCTCTGGCTTATGGCTACTACAGTGTCGTCTGGGTTAGTCTTGACGTTGTAGAACTCCGACGCAACCACTGGTATGGAAGTGTATCCGTACCTCTGCAGCAACATGGAGAAGTACAGCCCAGCGTGGTAACTAGTTCCTGCCGCGACCACGATCACCATCCTTGACTCCTCCAGCCTCTTCACTACCTCCTCCACTGTCCTGTCCTTGTCCATCCCGTATATTGTGTCCATGACAGCCTCAGGGCTCTCGTATATTTCCTTGAGCATGAAGTGTTCGTAGCCCTCCTTCGATGCTGAGGAAGCGTCCCAGTCGACCTGGTGCACCCTCTCCCTCACGTCCACTGCCACGCCGTTGTTCTCTATGTACACTTGGTTCTCGCTTACGTAACCTACGTCCCCGTTCTGTACCACCACAATGGTTTTAGTGTAGGGTAAGAAGCTGGGGATGTCGCTCGATATAAAGATGGCCTTCTCTCCTAGGCCTATTACTAGGGGGTTGAAGTTCTTTGCAAAGTATATCCTCTTCTCGTCCTTAACCACCGCGAGGACGGCGTAGGTACCATTCAAAGAGCTTATCGCTGCCTTAAATGCCGTGAAGGTGTCCATGCCCCTCTTCTTGAACTCCTCCACCAAGTGGGGGATTACCTCTGTGTCCGTCTCGCTCTTGAACTTGTGGCCCAAGGAGATGAGCTCCTCCTTTAGCTCAACGAAGTTCCTTATGGTGCCGTTGTGGATCACAGCAACGGAGCCAGAACAGTCTAAGTGGGGGTGAGCGTTGTAGTCCGTTGGCTGACCGTGTGTCGCCCACCTTGTATGGCCTAGGAAGACCTCTCCTCTCATGTTGAAGACGTTGTACTTCTTTGCGAACTCCTCCACGGAACCCTTGGCCTTCCTCACATCAATCCCCTTTTCCCCTAAGGCGGCTACACCGACGCTGTCGTATCCCCTGTACTCTAGCCTAGTCAGGCACTCGTAGGTTATCGTGGCCAAGGGAAGGCTAGGATCCTTCGAGAGTATTCCTATTATCCCGCACACATTCAAATAACTGGAAGTCCTAGCTTATTTCCTTTACCGTTACCCCTCCCTCGCTCTTTTCAGATCTCACTAGAACTGCTCCGACGCTGTTTAAAAGGATTTCAGACTTTACGTCCTTTGTACACATAATAGCTCCACCTCCTCCACCTCCGCTCATCTTGCAACCCTTTACCCCCAGTAGCCTTGCTGTGGAGACCAAGTTGTCCACGATTGGAGAGGTCACGCCTAAACTCATTAGGAGACCGTGGTTAATGTACATCAGTTCCCCCAACCTCTCCTCGTTCCCCTCTTCTAGGGCCTTCTTTGCTTCGTCCACTACCTTTCCTATGGTTGAGACAATTTCCTTAAAGAGGGATTCGTTCCTCTCCTTTAGCCCTCTCACCCTCCTCAGTATGTCCTTCGTAGTGGAAGATCTCCTGACGTAGCCAACTACGAGCTTGACGCCGCCCTTAACCCTCTCGTAGCCCTCCGTTCCCCTCGGGAAGTAGACGATCCCCCCAAGGGAGATCGTGTAGGTGTCCATCCTGCTCCCCAGTCCCTGGACTGAGAGCTCTACCTCCCTTGAGATTTTGGCTATCTCCTCTTTTGTGAGCTCGTAACCTAGAAAACGTGAGTAGGCTGCCACCACGCCAACTATGGTAGCTGCGCTAGTGCCCAACCCTACTGAGGGCTCAACTGGGGAGTCTATCTCTATGAGGGCATCCCTCTTCCTCCCAAAGTACTCCAATGCCTTAATCACGTACGACAGGATCCTGTCCGTCTCCTCGCTTTCCACCTTTAGGTCGTTAAGCGAGACCTTTAGTCCCTTAACTGACAGGGTAGGGGAGCTGATGACGGTCTTGTCGCTCTCTCTAACCCTCACCACCATCTTCTCGGATATGGTCATTGCTAGGGCAGGCTCTCCGTAGACTACGGCGTGCTCCCCAAACAGGGTTACCTTCAGGGGGACTTCAGCTACTATCATCTCTCATCTTCACTGGGGAGTTCTGCCTCAAAAGCAGTTTGTCCTCTTTCTTCACCGCCTCTACCAGCTCCTCCAGCGTCATGCTCCTCTGTTCGTTGTTGCCCCTCACCCTCACGGTCAAGGTGTTTGTCTTCACTTCCCTGTCGCCTAAGACGCCAACGAAGGGAACCCAATCGCTCCCAGCCCTCCTTATCTTGTTCCCCAAGCTCTCGTCGTTGTTATCTACCTCAACCCTCAGACCGTCTTCGTAAAGCCTTTCTGCAAACTCCATAGCTTTCCCCACTAGCTCAGCCCTCACCGGCAGGATCCTAACGTGGACGGGCGATATCCAAAGGGGTAGGATTGGGGTCTCCATTGCCTTGGCCTTTAAAAGGAGGTAATATACCAGGTTCCCAACGTCCACCCTGTGCTCTTCCCAGATGGTAAGCATGTTCTTGGAGTCTGAGAACTGCCTAGGGAACTCCAGCTCGAAGCGTTCGTAGTAAACCTCTATTATGGGGTCCTCGTTTACGCAGGGAAGCGTCCTTCCTGAGGGCTTAGAGTAGACCACGGACATGTATCCCTTGGGCACCTCCTTTGTGCCTATTATGACCCCTTTTGGCTTCACGAGATCCTTCAAGAACTCCACTACGGCGTTCTTCATGAAGACTGCCTTAGGGGAGTACGGGAAGCCGAACTTCTCGCAAACTGAGAGCTCCTCACTCTTCTCCAATTCCCTCTCCTTGCCTATCCTCCTGGATAGCTCGCTCAAGGGGTGGCCGTAACAGGAGATGGAAAAGGACTTGTACCATCCAAAAGGCGCCCTGTACACCTCTACTCTTCCCTTTAGCTTTTCCTCCAGTTTCCTCAGCAGTGTTACAGCGGTCTTGGGGTCGGCCAAGTTGTTGGAGAGGTGAGCGTAGGGGTAGATAACAACGCACGAGGCCTTAACTTGGGAATAGACGTCCATTACGTTCTCGACGGCTCTCTCCGCGACTTGTTCGTCGTCCTCCTTCTCGACCGTCGTAAAGGCTACAAGGGCGTTCTCCTTGGACAGGGAGTTTAAAAAGTCCTCCTCCGCCGACTTTATTGCCCTTTCCTTCACTTGAAAGGAGAAGGTCTCGGCGTGTATAAAGAGGATTATCATCCCCTTACACTTCTATCTCTTCTCCGTTCTCGGGGACTTTAACCTCTACGCCGAGCTCCTGCTTCACTACTTCGGCAAAGTACTGCCCGCTGTCTGGTGAAGCGTGCACTATGACCACTTTCTCCAGGGAGCTTGACGCCTTGAGAATCTCCATTAGTTTGTCCTTCCCTGCGTGACTGGAGAAGTCAAAGAGTTGGAACCTCGCCTTGAGTAACGGCGAGCTTTCGCTGAACTTGCCCAACTCTAGTAGCTTTCTCCCGGGAGTGTTCTCAGCCTGGTAGCTTACTAGGAATATGGCGTTCTTGGGGTTGTCGGCCATCTTCTTGAAGTAGTAGACCGCTGGCCCACCCTTCAGCATCCCAGCGCTCGCTACTATCACCCCATTGCTCTTCCACGCCTTGTTCCTGTCCTCCCAGCCCCTGACGTACACGAACTCGTCGTACGCCTTCCTCAAGCTCTCCGCGTCGTTTAGGTACTCTGGGCTGCTCATCATTATCTCCATGATAGTCCTGGCCATCCCATCGTAGTAGACCGGATAGGGTATGTTCCTCTCAGCCAATACTGCAAGGATCTCTTGGCTCCTGGCCAAGGAGAACGCCGGGATGAGTACTGTACCTCCTCCCTCAAGTACTTCCATGACTGAGTTGTAGAACTCGTCAACCACGTTTTTCCTCTCAGGATGGTTGAACCTACCGTAGGTCGCCTCTGTGACGATGACCTTTGCAGACTTCATCACCTCCAGTTCTGCAGGCTTCATTAGCTTCGTGTTGGCCAAGTTTATGTCGCCAGTGTATGCAACGTCCCCTTTCTCTGTCTTAATCAAGGTTATGGCGCTCCCGGGTATGTGGCCAGCGCTAGACGTCTTTACCGTAAAAGAGCCCACTTGGAACTCCTCGTTGTACTTAAAAGTCCTAAAATTATCCATTGCCCTCCTCAGCTCAACCCACTCGTAAGGAACTCTGGGGCCGGAGATCTTTAGGAAGTCCTTTATTATGAGCTCAGCTATCTCCCTCGTCAACTTTGTGCCGTAAATTGGCTTAGAACCAGAAATCTGGTAAATGGGGAGAGCTCCCACGTGATCGAGGTGAGCGTGGGAGACTATAAAAGCCGAGACCTTCGAAGGCGACTCCTGTAAGGGAAAGTTGGGCGTGTCGTCGGCGTTAAAGTTTACTCCGTAGTCGAGTATTACGCTTTCTTGACCGTTGCTGACCTCAATGGCTGCCCTTCCTACTTCTTGTCCTCCACCTAATACTTTGATCTTATAGTTCATTTTGATTAATTGGTCAACCGCAAATATTAAGTTTGAGTATTTCGTAATTTCCTTTAATGAAGATCAAGCCAAAGGACCTCAAAAACCTCGAGAGGCTGGGAATAAAGGCAGAGAACATAGACGCGGTGAGAGTAACTATAGAGACAAGGGAAGGGAAAAGGATAGTGATAGAGGAGCCTACTGTGACTAAGACTGTTGCCATGGGCCAAGAGGCCATAGTAGTGATGGGCGGAAAGGCAAGAGAAGAAGAGGTAAAGGAGAGAGAAAGCGGAGCAGAGGTAAATGAGGACGACGTCAAGTTCGTGGCAGAACAGACTGGGAAGAGCCTAGAGGAAGCTAGGAGAGCCCTAATTGAGGCTAATGGGGATATAGCACAAGCTATCATGAACCTAACGAAGGAACAATCCTCTTGAGCGAGGCGAGCAACTCCTCCTCCGTCCTTCTGAGTGACACTATGACTGTTACTCCCTCCCTGTCCATCAAGTAAATGGAGAGGGGGTCCATCCTAACTGGCCTGTGAAGGACCACTACCTTGGGCTTCACTGGTGCTATCTTTAGGGCAATTGATGGGGACCTACCGCTTGACACCTTAGTGAAGACTACTACCTTGTTCAGGGAGATTGATAGGAACTGGTAGAACTCCATGCCGTCCAACGCAGTTATGGCCTTAATGCTGTCAGTGACGACGTAACCGTAGACATCTATATTACCCAAAGAGGAGTTCACTGGCACTCCGTCCACCGCGACTATTACCTCCTGAAGCTTTACTGGGGTAACGAAGTCCCTCATGTCCACTATGAAGGGGAAACTGAAGGCGAACGCCTTTGCAAGCTCCTTCACAACCTTGTACCCTCTCCTTGCGTCTATACTCAGAAGGGCCTCTATGTAACGTCTAATGAACGCGGAGCCCGGGTTCCTCTTGTTCCTCTCGTAGTCTGTCACCACCGACTGGGAGACCCCGAGTGTCCTAGCTAGCTCCGACTGCGAGACTCCGAATACCTCCCTCCACTTGCGCATGGAGGCCCCGACGTCCCTGCTCCACACCACGTCCCCGGCTATCCTCTTGGCTATGTTCTCCACCACAAAGTCCTCGTCCATCAGAAAAGATTTTTATGGGTTCGAGATAATAAGTCATGGGCCCGTAGTCTAGCCTGGACTAGGATGCGACGTTCGGGTCGTCGTGATCCCGGGTTCAAATCCCGGCGGGCCCACCACCCTTTGGAAGACATAGGCTCATTCTAAAGTAGTCAAGAAAGTAGGCAAAAATATATATAGAGTTTGGGAACGTGAAATAGAAGGAAAAAGAGTTACAAAAGAAAAAAAAGTTACCTTACGCTACTTTTCTCATTACTAGGACTATTGCTACTATGGCTATTATTAGGCCAATTACGGCTAGTGCCAACCCAGCGTACACGAGGGTCTTTATACCATTTAGGGAGCTGACCTCGCTTTGTAGGCTACTAACTGTGCTGTTCAGGGAGCTCACTTCACTCTGTAGACTATTTACCTCGCCCTTAAGGGTGGTGACAGTATTGCTCAAGCTAATTACAGTACTGTTGAGGCTGTCGATCTCACTCTTCAACATACCTAGCTCGGCGTTGATGTTGGATATGTTGCTCTCCAAGGTAGATATCTGCATTTCCAAGTAGGTCACGTTACTGGATAGCTCCGACCTCAGCAGGGATACCTCATTCTCTAGTTGAGATACCTCAGTCTGCAACGTGGCTATCTCCTGGTACAAGTTTGGAGTAGCCACCACTTGTACGCTAAACTCTGCAGTAGTACCTTGATAAGTGGCGGTCACGTTTACGTCAAGCACGTAAGGTATGTTGTCGGTCATCACGGGTATCGTTATGGATACGTTGTATAGACCGTTGCCAATGCTCTTACCCGTCACCGTTATCCCGTCGTAGGTCGCAGTAACTATCGCGTTGGTTACTGGCTTCCCCATCATTGACACGTTGACTATTATAGAGAAGGTAGAGTTCTCAAACGCTCCTGCAGCGTACACATCGTTAATTGGCGTAGTAACATTCTCCCTAATTCCCATGTCCTGGAAGTAAGCTGGAGTAGCCACGAGCACTATTGGCTGAGTGTATATCTTGACCATGTACTCTCCAAAGAAGTTAGGTGGCACAGTCACCGTGGTGGAGTTCTCCTCGTATCCCGCCTTTGTGAGCACTATCTTGTAAGTAGACCCTGTGGTGTAGTTGTAGGGAACTTGAACTAGAGCAACTCCGTTTGGTCCAGTTACGCTTTGGTTCAGGAAGACGCCAGTGGAGCCGTAGACCTTTATTGTTGCACCAGGCAAGGGCATGCCTTGAGAGATAGCAGTGACCGCCAAGGTTGTTTCGTTAGCGGGCGTAAGGTATATGGTTATGTTAGCCGTGTATACGTCAGATATGGTTAATTCTACTACGTACTTCCCAGGGACGAACTCAGCTAAGGGCTGGCCGTTCTGCTCAAAGGCTGAGGACAATAACATTACTGTGTAGTTTAGCTCGCCATTGGACCCTATGTTACCTATACCTAATGGCGCGTTCATCTTGATGTTATCGGGGCCGTATATGTAGATGGAGGTAGGATACCCTGGATACTGAGGAGCATAGATTGATACATTGAACTGCAACTCTTTGGGATTAATCAAGGGTATGTGCTCGTTCTGGATTGGAGAGTATATGGTAACTCCCGTAGAGGCACTCGTTATACTACTCACAGACATAAGGCTTAGTGCGTATAGGGCTAAAGAAATCGCCAACACTAGTTTATACAAACCATCTCTTTTCATGGACACACCACCATTCAGTGTACTCATCTAAAGAAAAATTTAAAAAAACTTTAGGTTATGGTCAGCTGCGTCGTCACGAAGTCGACCTCTATAGGCTTGGCAGATGGAGCTACAGCGGTGGATGGATACTGTACTGGGATAGTGAACGCGGAGACGTATACCTTATACGTCCCCGGAGTCAAGTGCGCTAAGCTCAAGTCGAAGGCTATTAGCTCATTCATGGTCTCATTAGGCAGAGGCTGGAAGAAGGTCTCATATACGAACACGGTGACTCCACTAGCATTGACTAGCTGGACTGCCACATATCCGGAGTAGTTATAGGGTATTGTGGCCATCATATAGAAGGACAGCTGGTTGGTCACTGGGTTGTACACTAGAGGTGTCACGTTCTCGAACACGTTAGTGTAGACCTCTCCAGTAATAGGCACAGTTGCTACCAAAGGCTTTGATGTTAAGCCAGTTATGTTAACGGTCACAGTCATGGTCTCTCCAGCCTCAATGTACTGGGATAACGTACCTACCTTCACATTATCCACGTACAGCGTGGTCTCATTGATTGGAGCTCCTAACGGAGACACATTGAACACTATGAAGCCTACGAATAACCCACTACCTGGACTAGTCTCAGTTAACACTAAGGTACTGTTAACGTGGTACAATAGCTCCGCCTTCGCTCCAGTATAGCCAGTTACCTCTATGCTTGTCACTGGCACGCTTAACGTGGTTCCCGGTGCTGTCTGCGCATAGGTTGGGTCAGATAACTTCACCTCAACGGTAAATCCAGTAGTCGCAGTGACATTGTATAACAAGTTCACTCCGGGCTGTAAGTCAGCTATTGGTGTCCCAATAGTCTGTATGGGTATCTTGCCCTGGTTTGGTGGAATCAGCTGCAGTTCTATCGGCAAGGATATCAACTTTATGTTCTTAGTTATGGTCTGCCCAGTTATAGTATCATAGTAATTGACGGATAGCACAGAGTTGTTTAACACATATACAGCCTGCTGTTGTGTTATTCCTAGTATCTGCTCTAGCCCGAGCAAGCTTATCTCAAATCCGTACTGCCAGAGCTGCAGTGGTACGTTACCAACTTGATACCAAGTGTGGCTGGTGAAGAGCCTAGATATGTTAGTGGAGGTCATATATATCTTATACGCTGTGCCGTTCTGGAACTTTATGGTAACGGAGGTTAGCGTAGCTACTTGTACCTCGTGGGATGGGTTGTAGTTAAGTGGAGTGTTGGGGTAGTACAAAGTCACACTGGCCTCAGTTGGGGAGGTAGTCTGCCCAATTATTATCTCAGAGTCTCCTGGTAAGTGTATCAACACGGGGTACTTTGGCATCACGGTAGTGACGTTCTCCACAACATAGTGATAACCGTAGTCATAATCAGTCAAGTTGCCAGGTATGAAGGACTGGCTTAACGAGGCAACTGAGGGTAACTGTATCACCGGAGCAGTCAAGTTTATAGCTAAGTTATCACTTACGGAAGCTTTCCCTAATGGGCCGAAGTAGTACTGCACGGCGTAGTCGCTGTCGTTAAACGTGGCCACTATCATAGCATTCTTCAAGTCTGCTGGGTTGATAAACACGTACACCATGCTGCTGTTACTAACCGAGCCTGCAGCGTTAGGGGCTACCTCGATGTTGTTCGTTGGAGACAACAGGAACGAGACGTACGCCTTGAACACGTAAGGTACGTAGCCAGACCCAGTGTAGTAGAGCTCTAGGGGTACGTTTATGGACTTTACAGGATTGTTGTTAACGTAAAGGGTCAAGTAAAGACCAGCGTTTTTAACTTGATACCCTGCATATTTCCCAGTGTCATTTGGCTCGTTGTATGTATAAGCATAAGCTGCCATAGGCCCTCCGTTCGGAGTGGACAAGTACCAATCTAAGATGTCGTCCGGGGCGTATATCGTTATATTGGCAATCATGTAGTTGTCAGTTACGTTAGCGAATACCTCGTTGCCCTGGCCGAACATCGAGTAGATTACATTCATTGACGGTGGAATTATGACTGGCTTGAAGCTTGCGTTATTGTATGACAGCGTGGGGTTTATACCCTTCACATATACCGTGGTCGTGTTGGACCACAGACCTAGGCCAACTAGCGCTATGTAACTACCATTATTGGGTACGACAAACGGTACAGTTATGCCCTCAGTTTGAGAGGCAGTACCTGGCACCGAAGTTACGGCATCTACTAGGTAATTGATGAAATTATACTTAGGTGTGTTTGGAGCTACGTAATATGAGGCGTTCACTAGGTACACCCCTGCAACTTTGGTGTAGTTGAACTTGACCGAGAAGCTTATGTTGACAATAGAATTATTAGGTACATTCTTTAGGACTGGTTGTACTGTAACGTTGACTGTTACTCCACTACCTATACTTAGGTTCTGCACCTCTATTGGTATCTGGCTTATAGTGGCAGTTACATTTGCGTAGTTAGCGTTCAACGTGCCGTTTAAGGTGTCAGTAGAGGAATAGGTGAAGTAGAAGGGTGTTGGAGGTGTGTCGTTGAATTGTACGTAGTAGAAGCTTCCACTTGACGTGTAAGGTGTAATGCCGCTGTTAATTGTGGTCTCGTTAGTCGTGGCTGTGAACCTGCTCAAGATCGTATAAGTCTTACCAGGAGTTAACGGCACAGTATTTATCCCGAACTCTTGTGCCTTAGTGGTGTAGTTGGTGGTATTGAACGGATAATTATCAATGTAGGACTCGATTACCTTGAAAGTAACCTGTATAGCAGTTTGCGGGATGTAGGTTAAGCTAACATTTTTTATTGAACCGTATTCAGACTCTAGCGTTATGTTCTCTCTGCCCCACGCAAGGCTTTGACCAGTCACTGGGTTCACCACTTTTAGTATCAGTGGCTGGCTCGCAGCGTTTACTAAAGTCGTTAAAAATATCGCTACGCTAAATGCGTATACCAACAATAGAGTTAAACCTATCTTTTTCTTTCGACTCATATCCATACTAGATCTAGGATACTCATTTTCCAATAAGGTATAAAAGAGTTGGTGTATACATATGTATACTATGAAATTGCTACGTAAGCTTTAGTTCTTTGGTTGCCATACACAGTTCTAGCTTCAGAGCCTTATAGCCCTTGAAGGTGCTAAATAACAACAGCTGTATGCCCTAGTATGTTTCGCAGATGGTCACGATCACGCTGTAACAGGCAACAGCTTGACGCGTGGACAAGGGTCTCATAACCCTAGGTTTTTACGCATTCGCGTTCAAGGCTAACGGGACTACCTTCTAAAAGCTTGAAAACGATTTCAATCTCGCGGAGAAAAGACCTACTAGAGAGTCTATCAAGAGGAAAACGTTTTTTACCATTTCTGCCCCAATCTAACTTGGGCCGGTAGCTCAGCCTGGAAGAGTGCGCGGTTTGCACCCGCGAGGTCCCGGGTTCAAATCCCGGCCGGTCCACCAGACACCGTTCACCGTTTAACTTGCATTATAAATAAGAAGACAAACCTCGCTTGGCGGGGTTAAGGTTTTAACATGAAAACGATTTCCTTTTATGGAACTTTCTTTGGCGAACTAAAGATGAGGAGCCCCGATTACTCCCGCAATTCCGGAAGCGTCAAAACCGCAGTTGTGAGGCTCTTCCCAAGTGGGTAAACAGAGGAAATTGAGGAAGTTGGCGGACGTGACTGAAAAGCTGTGGAACGAGACAAACTACGATAGACAACAATCAAGAAAAGAAAGTGAACCTCAATGACGCGTGGAGGAAGTACAAGGAGGTTCTAGGAGTTAACGCTCAAGCTGTTTTCAGAAGAACAACTTGGTCGTCCTTCTTCTCCTTACTAAAGAAAGACCTACCGTTCGTGAATCACGTCTTATCGCCAAGCTATTGGAAGGCGGTAAGAGGAAAATCCTAGTCGTTAGGCAAGATCGCTACGAAGTTGACGAAGAAAGGCACGTTCTCTTTCTGAAGGATTGGGAAATGGAGATGCCCTTTGAAGGTAGGTTAAGGTGGTTTGGAGTACAAGGTAGGCTGGAGATTCGCGTTGAAGGCAACAACTTTTACGCCCACATTTCGTTGACGTTGGTAGAACCACCGCAAAGAAAAGCGTAAGCCAATGAAGAACTCTCTTGTCGTCCACGGCGAGAGAGAGATTCAGGTTGAGAAGCCTAAAAGTGAAAAGGTTGCGTCAATTGACTTAGGTATCAACATGTTGGCTACTGTCGTTGTTGAGAACGTACTGTTCTCTTTTACCGTGGTTCAGCAGTGAAGAGCAATTACTTTTACTTTGAGAAAAAGATCGCCGAACTCGACGAGCTGAAGAGCGAGACAGAAAAGGTTCAAGAAGTGAAAGCTAGGGAAGAGGTGTTGAGGGGAAAGGAAAAGAGTCACTAAGCTTTACCGTAGGCTTCTTCATTTACAGAACTTTAGCCTCTCATCTTGCTAACTCTTTGTGGTCTCTCGGCGTCTCCACAGTTTACTTGGGATATCCATATCTTATCGCTCAAGATAAGGGTAACAAGTTTACTGCGAACATTTGGTCTTATCGCAAGTTGGCGCTACAGTGAACAAACTCTACGAGCACGGCATAATCACGTACCTAGTGATTGAGCATAACACTTCGCGGCTCTGCGCTTACCATAACGTTAAGGTTGGCAGAAATCCCAAGGGGTGTCGTTAGCTGTCCTTTTGGTCGTTAACTTCACAGCGACGTTAGCGGAGCGTTAAACATTGTGAAACTAGGAGTGAAGAAGATTGTCAACGCTTTGGCTCTTTCCTTTCTCTTCACATCACGGGGTATCTCCCTTAAAGGGGAGTAACGCCTTAGACCTATGCAGAACCCTCGCAGGGCGAGGAGTAGGTCAGAAACCTTGAAATTGGCTCTCCTCTCCACGCCAAGTAACTAAGAGAGGCCGAAGTCCCTCGCCATTAAGTACCCCTGCCTTATTGCCTTGCCTATGCTGTACTGGTCGTCGGAGAACCTCCTCAGCACGAGGTCGTACTCTCCAGAAGGTTCCTTCACTACTTTGACCCCGTAGCTCTCCAAGTTGACCCTAAGCAGGTACGCCCTAGTCCTGTCGAGTCCCCTTAACGACCTCTCCGTGACGTGTACCTCGTTGGACTTGGCTAGCTCGAAGGCGTAGTCGTGGTAGGCGTAGACGTTAGAGTCCACTAAAACCCTCTTTCCTACAACTCTAGGTACCTCTGGTGCTCCTTCCTCTGGCAGGGCGTAGACGCATACGTCCCCTCCCTTGCACTCCTCTGCAGTGTTGAGGACTACCTTTACCCCCAACCTCCTCAGCTCGTCCTCGTAGTACTTGACGAGGACGGAGAACTCCCTGTACTTCCAGGGGTCCCTCACCATGTTCAGCTGACCGCCGAGCCTGCCCTCTTTCTCATAGAGCGTCACTGAGAAGCCCCTCATTGCCAGAACCCTCGCCACTTCCATACCCTTGACTCCCCCGCCCACTATCTTCACTTCTCCCTCTCCCCTTGCTAAGGGCGGAGAGCTCTCCCAGCCTAGCTCCGGGTTAACGTCGCACCTCACCTCCTTGTACACCACTCCCCTGCAGGATTGGTTGCACCTTATGCACGGCCTTATTGGGAGTCCCTTGAGCACCTTCCTAGGCCAATGGGGGTCGGCGAGGAGTTGCCTCCCCATCACAACGACGTCCGCGACCTCCCTCACCTTAAGCGCGTCCTCCGCAGTGATCACGGAGCCCACAAGGAAGAGAGGAACGTTTACCGTCTCCCTGACGACCTTTGCCTCCTCCACAAACGACGCTGTCCTGTAGTAGAAGGGCATGGAGGAGGACAGGGGGCCGTCCCTACCAGCTGACAAATGGACGTAGTCAATCCCTGCCCTCTCGAACCTCTTCGCGTACTCCGCCACCAGCTCCGGTGTAAGGCCCTCCTTGTCGAACTCCGTGACGCTTAGCCTTATCCCCACTGTCAAGTCGATCCTCTCCTTTATCCCCCTTACGATCTCCTCCACCAACCTAGCCCCGTCCCTGTACTCGTCCGTCCTCTTGTTCGTGGAAGGAGAGAGGAACTGGGCTAGTAGGTAGCCGTGGGCGCCGTGCAACTCGACCCCATCAAAGCCTGCTCTCTTGGCCCTCACTGACGCCTCTATGAACTCCCTCTTTGCCCTCTCCACGTCCTCCTTGGTCATCTCCCTGATCTCTCCCATGAGGGGTAGGTTTGAAGGCGCAATGGGAGTGTTGCCCCATATGACCTCCTTGGTCGTCTTCCTCCCTGCATGAACAAGTTGCACGAACACCCTGCTACCCAGGTCGTGGATGAGCTGGGTAAGCCTAAAGTACTTCGGCAGGAGCTCGTCGCTGTACATGCCCAGCTCGTTTACAGACCCCCTGGAGTCCACCTTGTCCACGTAGGTGTACTCTGTTATGACCAACCCTATCCCTCCCTTGGCCCTCTCCGCTAGGTATGCTATGTGCGCCTCAGAGGGGTAGCCCTCCGGCGTCGCGAGGTTGCTTATCATAGGCGACATGGCTATCCTGTTCTTCAGAACTACGTGGCCCACCTTTATTGGCTCAAATAACCTCTCGATCATCGAGATAGTTAGTTTCTGAACTAAAAAAGTTAAACTTTTTAATGCTATTATCGGTCAAATCTGGTCTTCTCCACGTCCTAGGAAAAGAATTAAAAGTAGTTTTGTATAGAAATTGAATAATGGACAGGGTAGTCCCAGCATTACTCCTCATGGTCGTTTTCCTTATATCCGCAATAGCAATCTATTCGATCACCTTTAAGCTCACTGAAGTCTCCATCTTGACGTCGTCTACCCTGTCAGAGGTTGAGCTTATCATATCGTCCTCTTGGATTGGGGGAGCGATAGGTGGACTAGTGATTGGTCTCGCGTCCGACAGAATAGGGAAGAAGAAAGCGTTGGGTATTTCCATTACCCTTTTCTCTGTCCCCCTCCTAGTTAACGTTTTAGTGGACAGAGTGTTGGCCATCTACTACGTCCTGTGGTTCCTGATAGGTTTTGGGGTGAACGGGGATAACGGGGTTAGCTACGTCCTAATAGCGGAGTTTTCACCACCTTCTTTGAGGGCAACCTTCGGGAGCCTAATGCAGGGGTTCTATTTCTTGGGTGCAATGATAGGGGCAAGCCTTTCCGCCTTCCTTGGGTTCAGAGAGTTCTTACTAACCATCTCGTTGCTCTCCTTGCTCTCCTTCTTGCCCTGGGCAAAGGTGCCGGAGTCCAAGTTCAGGGGAGGGAAGTTCAGACCGGTAGAGGTCTTCAGCAGGAAACATAAGGGGATCACGGTCTTTGGCTCCATGGCAGTGGTGGGAGCGTTCCTCTTCCTTGTCCCCCTAGTGTCCCTTGGGTACACACTCTTCTCCGAGTCCGGGTTTCCTAGGGCGTTATCCTCCTTCGCTGTTACGGTTTCTTTCCTTGTGGGATTCGCCGGCTTTACTCTAGCTGGGAGGATAGCGGACGCCATAGGGAAGAGGAGGACTACCTTCGCCTTCCTCACAGTGGGCCTTGTGGGAGTAGCGTTATTGGTAGGGGTCTCCTTGCTCAAGGACTTCTACTTCCTCCTCTTTGTGTACCCCCTGTTGATGTTCTCCTCTTCTTTCTTCGCATACTTTGGCGTCTGGATAAGCGAACTCTACCCCCCACAGCTCAAGGGTACTGGGACAAACACCGCCTTCTTCTTGGGCAGACTATTAGGGGGAGGGTTCGGAGTCTTCCTTGTAGCGCTCTTACCTTTACCCCTGGCTTTAAGCTTGAGCGTGGTGTCCCTAGTCTCTCTACTCCTGGTCCTAGCGGGCGTCCAGAAGTTGAGAGGCTAAGTTCTCGTTCGACGAGAGCCTTTCTTTGATGCTGAGAGGTCCTCTTAACCTCCCCGTAACGAGGGCAGGAAGGGAAAGGGAGACAACCAATTAATAGTTCAATTCCATAAGCTACCTATGGATTACGTTAACCTCTTGAAGTCCCAGAACCCCTACGACAGGCTGGACGCGTGGTTTAAGGCAGAGTGGCTACTAAACAACGGCATGGCGACTAGGGAGGAGCTAGGGAGGTTAAAGGATTACTTCCTCGAGTTGCTCTCGCACCCGGACGAGACAGTTAGGTTACACGCATGGCAACAATCTCTGAAGCTACTGCCCCTGGGGGTAATAAACTTGGAGGACCTAAAGGTTAGGAAGGGCTACTTCTTGGACGCGCTTAACGACGCTGAAGGGTGGTTGCTAGCGCTGGACTTGCTGAGGGGCAGGGTGGTAACAAAGGAGGAGCTGAAGGAGAAGGTGCCCCAATTCCTCTCCTTACTCAAGGGGAACGAGCTGAACAAGGTGGCTAGCTGGTCGCTGGTGCCCCAGATGATATCAGAAGGGGTCGTGGTCAGGGGAGAGGCAGAAGCGCTGAAGCGGTACTTGTTCGACCTACTGGACTCCCCCGCCTACGACGTCCAGTTCAACGTGCTCTTCCTCATAGCGGAGCTGTACGAGAGGGGTTTCTTGAAGGAGGAAGACGCGAAAAACGTGAGGGAGAAGTTGTAGGAAAGAGGGTTTTAGTGGACTCTAACGTCTACGCCTACCACGACTACGCCTTCGAGCTAGCCAAGTCCAACGAGGTACACGTCACGGAGAGGTCGTTAAGGGGACTCGACAGATGAGGGAGCTCACGTCCAGGAAGGAGTTCTCCCAGTACTTAAGGCTGTACGAGAAGGACGCCAGCGCTCTAAGGAAGGCGTTAGAGGGACAGTAACCTCTCAAAGTTCTTGTACGCTACTGCCTCGTCGTAGGGGAAACCCTTAGCGGACTCCAATAGCTCAACGCCCCTGTAGGGGGAGTCGCTACCGTAGACCGACCTCTCCCTTGGGAACCTCGAGGCCTCCTCCCCGCTCTCGACTACGTAGTACACCCTCCTGTCGTCCAACGTAAAGGACGAGTAGAGCAAGAGGACTTTCACCTCCCTAGTGGAGAACAGCTCCTCCAGTTCCTCCCTTTTAGCCCCGTGTATGAAGAGGAGTTGCCCCTCCCTTTCAACTGCATTGTACAGAAAGCCCAGTCTGTCGTCAAGGAGGGAGAAGTCGTGGTGGACAGGGCTCAGCACAAACCCTATTACTCCCTTCTCCAGTTGCCTCTTTACCTCCGTCTCTGCAGGCACCCTGCACCTAGGGTTGTATAACCTCAGCCTCAGGAACTTGTCACCCCTGTCCCTTGCCCACAAGTACTGCTGGTAGAACCCATCAACGCAACACTCGCACGCGTACTTGTAGAGGGGGTTCAGCACAACCCCCTCCACCACCACGTCTCCCTCCTCCATCCTAGGCGTGGCCGTGTACTTGTAGAGCTCTACGCCGTAGTGGGTGTTGGCGTCTATAAATCTCCTCACGCCTTTTTAATTCCTGGAGGGGGGTAATAACCTATGAGGGAAGTGGTGGTAGAGGGGCCCTGCGTCATTAAGGTGTTAGAGGGAAGGGTCAAGGTCGTGGGGATACCTGTGGAGAAGGGAGAAGAGCTGAAGCTACCCCCGAGGACCTTCACCGTCGTGGTGGAGGACAACACCAAGTTCCAGATGGACTGCAGGGCCCTAGGGGAGGTCAGTCTGGGCTGGGAAAAGGTAGCAGAGAAGATCGCCCAGTCCGGCGGGAAGGTACTACTATTGGGGGCCACTGACTCTGGCAAGACCTACTTCTCCACCCTCCTCTCAAACCTCTCCCCCTCCTACTTTGTGGACGGGGACGTGGGGCAGTCGTCACTCTTCCTCCCCGGGTTCGTGGCCTCAACTAGGCTGTCCGGGAGGAGGTTGACGCTGGAGGCCAAGGCAGAGGACCTGGAGTTCTTTGGGGGAATAACCCCTTCCATTAACTACAGGCTACATGCAAACCTCGTTTCCTCCTTAGTTGGCAGGGGGAAGGAGAGGCTAACCGTGGTAGATACAGACGGCTGGTTCAAGGGCGTAAAGGCAATGCTCCACAAGTTCGAGCTCACCTTGAGGGTGGACCCGGACTTCGTCGTCGCCTTCGACGAGAGGATAAGGGAGAGGTTGCCCTCTCCATACAGGCAGAGGGTAGTAACGGTTAAGGGTGTTGGGCTCTCAAAGGACCCTGAGAGGAGGAGGAAGAACAGGGCGCAGAAGTTCAGGGAGTACTTTAGCCAGGGGAGGGTCCACGTGATCCCCCTAGAGGACTTCCTAGGGGAGAGGGTCTCCGAGCTCCTGCTCAACGCTTGGGGGGAGTACGTCCAGCTAGTGGACGAGACCCCCTGCGTAGGCTACAGGGTGAACGCAGAGTCGCTGAGGGGGGCTCTCCTAGGCGTAGTGAGGAAGGGAAAGGTTGTAGGGGCAGGTCTCCTACTAGGCCTCGAGGAAAAGGTGGTGAAGTTCCTGTCTAGGGCAGAAGAGGCTGACGGGGTCATCCTTGGCACCATGTCCTTGACCCCCGACTTCGAGGAGAGGGCAATCCAGCTGGAGAAGTGCTGAGATAAGTATATCTAATCGCTCTCGAAATACTACACATGAAGCTTTGTGGAAAGGAAGTACCGCCCCTCGGTCTGGGCACTTGGAAGATGGGAGGGGGCTACTGGTCCCCCAGCTACGAGAGGGACCAGGAGGACGTTGAGGCGATAAGGTACGCCCTCTCAAGGGGCGTCAGGGTAATAGACACTGCAGAGATGTACGGAGGGGGACACGCGGAGGAGCTCGTGGGCAGGGCAATCAAGGGCTTCGACAGGGAGGAGCTCGTGATCATAACGAAAGTCTGGCCAAACCACTTGAGGTATAGCGACGTCATTAATTCGGCGAAGGCAAGCTTGAGGAGACTACAGACAGAGTACATAGACCTCTACTTGATCCACTGGCCTAGCAGGGAGGTCCTCCTGTCAGAGACCTTTTCAGCAATGGAGAGGCTGGTGGAGGAGAACCTCGTTAGGTGCGTCGGTGTCAGCAACTTCGACCTCCCCCTACTAAAGGAGGCGCAGAAGTACGCAAGGATTGAGGCAGACGAGGTGGAATACAACTTGTACAACCTCTCCCATGAGAGGGAGTTAATACCCTACTGCCAGTCCCAAGGGATACACGTGATAGCCTACTCTCCGCTGGTACAGGGGAGGGTACTCAGGGACAAGAGGGTGATTGAGCTAGCCAAGAAGTACGGGAAGCCCTCCTCAGCCATAGCGTTGAACTACTTGATGAAGAGATCCATCCCAATACCCAAGGCGTCTAACAAGGCCCACGTGGACGAGGCCTTAGAGGCCCTGAGCAAGGAGGACGAGGAGTACTTGAGAGGTTAGATTTTAAAATACGCGATATTATCATTTTTTATGGAATTAACAATAACTTTGAGCGGAAACCCCCAGAACCCAGACGTCACCGTGGGGAAGGAGAAGAGGAAGGCAATAGAGCTCTACGCCAGGGGGCCCCTGATGGCCTTCCTGGTCTCAATCCCCCACTGCATTTACTTGGCCTCCACCCAATTGGCGGAGAACAAGAAGGAGGACGTGGAGCTCAAAGTAGTGATTAGGTACAAGCTCGACCCCATAGCGATGTTCGCTGGGAACTACGTGTTCGAGAGGATCGTGGTGGAGGTCTGCGCTAAGAAGTGCGACGAGGAGTTCGCCAAGTGGGTAGCTGAGGGGGTAAAGGAAAACTGCCCCATCTACCAGAGCCTGAAGGACAAGATGGAAATAGTGTACACGGTCGAGTGACTTGGAGTGGACAGATGGAGCGGGTCCAATGTTAGTCCAAAGTTAACAAGCGATTTTAACCTATCCCTCCCTTCTTCCATATGATCTGTGCCTTCGTGTTCAGAAGGGACTTAAGGCTCGACGACAACGCCGGCCTCATCTCGGCCATGTCCGAGTGCGAACAAGTGGCCCCGGTCTTCGTGATAGACCCGAGGCAAGTGGAGGACAACGAGTACAAGTCCGAGAAGGCGTTGGCATTTATGTTCAACTCCCTCAGGGAGCTAGACCAGGAGATAAGGGAGAGGGGAGGGAAGCTCTTCGTCTTTAAGGGGATAGCGGAGGAGGTCATAACGAGGCTCCTCGACAAGGTGGACGCGGTCTACTTGAACGAGGACTACACGCCCTTCAGCAAGAGGAGGGACTCGGCAATAGCGGAGGCGTGCAAGAGAAAGGGGAAGGCCTTCCGCTCCTTTGAGGACTATCTCCTCACGCCAAAGGCGGAGTTCAAGGGGTTCAGGAACTTTACCTCCTTCTACAACTACGCAAGGGGCTTGAAGGTCAGGGAGCCATTGAGGAACGAATACAAGAACTTCTTCACGGGGAAGTTACTCGAGGAGGTGGAGCCGCCGGAGCCACAATCAGCAGGTAGGTTCAAGGGAGGGAGGAAGGAGGGGCTGTACCTAGTGGAGAGGGCGAAGCGCATAGACTACTTCAGGAGGGACTATCCGTCAGAGGGGAACGTGAGCTACTTGTCCCCCCACCTAAAGTTCGGAACCGTGTCCCCCAGGGAGGTGTACTACGCGTTGAGGGAAAACTTGGCTTTCATAAGGCAACTCTACTGGAGGGACTTCTACACCCTCTTAGCCTACTACAACGAGAGGGTTTTCCGGGAGCCTTTTAAGGCGCAGTTCAAGGACGTTCAGTGGGAGAACGACAGGATACTCTTCGAGCTCTGGAAGAGGGGCAAGACCGGGTACCCAATAGTGGACGCAGGAATGAGGGAGCTGAACGAGACGGGCTACATGCACAACAGGGTGAGGATGATCTCCGCCTTCCTCCTCACTAAGGTGTTCCTCGTGGACTGGAGGTGGGGAGAGAAGTACTTCGCCCAGAAGCTGGTGGACTACGACCCCTCCGTTAACAACGGGAACTGGCAGTGGGTGGCGTCCACCGGAGTAGACTACACCTTCAGGGTCTTTGACCCTTGGAAACAGCAGAAGAAGTTCGACCCCAACGCCAAGTACATTAAGACGTGGGTGGAGGAGCTGAGGGACTATCCGCCCCACGTCATCCACGAGGCCTACTCTAGGGATATCCCCGGGTATCCAAGACCTGTTGTGGACTGGAGGGAGAGGGTGGAAAAGGCCAGGAAGCTGTACTTTAAGGAGACATAATCAAGAAATATTTATAATTTAGAAAAATAACTTATATAATGATATGTGCTACGAAAAGGTTAGGATAGCTGAAGAGAGGAACTTGAGGAGCAAGAGAGCAGTAAAGGTAGAGGGAAGGACCGCCTCTAAGTAACCAAGTCATACCTTTTTCTTACTTTTAACTAGAAGACCGACTAAGATAGGAGTTGCCAGAAAGGGAAGAAAAGGTATAAAAAACGGCTTAACTTCTCCAACCGAACGACCCTATTGGCACTGGCTGGTTCGACGTGTACTGGAACGGGGTTAGTGGAGCTAGCTGGTACGCGTACTGTCCCGCGAACAGCACGTCAGCCCTGGTGAAGAACCCTGCCACTAGAGCTAGGACTGCCACTACCAGTATGGCCACCTTTATTGGCGTGGAGAAGTCATTCAAGGTTTCGGCGCCGGTAGCCTTAGTGGCCCTCCACGCCATTAGCGTCCCTATCCCTGGGACAACGAAGCCTAAGCCCAACAGTACTAGGTCTAGGGCGAAGGTGGCCGAAGTCACTAAGTAGATGTAGCCTACTTCTTCGAAGACGTTGATGAAGTTGACGTTTGCCACGAACAGGAACCACGTAGCTAGCTCGGCAATGGCGGAGTAGGCCAGTAGCTTGGCAGTTAACCTCCTTGCCCTTATCCACTCTTCTCCGCTACCAACAAAGCTCATTATGTAGCTCCACGCTGCCCCTCCCACTGTCCCGGAGGCAAGGAAGAGGGCTGGGAGGCCTCCGTTGTTCCAGAAGGGCACTCCAGTTGCCGCGGAGAGCTCAAAGCCACTGTAGGTAGTTGAGAATATCCCCGCTATGACGCCTAGGATAGCGAAAGTCCAGTTCAAGACCACGTTCTTGCTGTTTAGCACGACCTTTAACGCCATGAATATGAACGCAAAGAGCAGTAGTCCTCCCACGAACTCTATTCCCCTAGCCATCCACGAGTGTACCATCTGGGGGAAGGCGTTTATGGGAGCGAAGAATCCTCTCTCCGGGTTGCCTAGGTGTATGTCGAAGAATATCAGCGACAAGGCGGTGAAGATGAATGCGAACACCGAGTTCCTCTTCACTAGCCCAGGGTACTTCCCAGTCACCTCCAGGAGGCCAGTTATCGCCATCAGCATCCCTCCTAGCCCCGTGAAGAAAAGTGCTAGGGCCACAGTGACATCCCACTCTGGGTACTGGTTTATCTGCAGTATTGGTGCTTGAACTCCGAAACTGGTGCCTGGAACGGGTGCAGTAAATAGTCCCATGACTGTGAGTCCTCCTAAAGCATAAATAAAGGTTAGTTTCAGCTATATAATATTACTTAATGAACATATTTCAATCTGCTAGCAGGTTGAAGGCCACTATGCCCGCGTTCTTCACCAACGTCACCGCGTTTACCGCGTCGTTCTTGTTTGCGCCTTCGGCGTAGATTATCTTCGCAATGTGTATTAGCCTAGGCTTGTCTGGAGGTGTCAAGTACACCTCCACGTTCATCTTGGCCAGCTCGGTGGTTATTGCCCTTACCTTACTCGGGGTTAGCCTTTCTTCGTCCGCTTCTATGACCATGGTGACCACGAAGTAGTTGGAAGTAGAGGAGGGCCTAATTACGGTGACCCTGGGGCCCTCCCCTAAGGGTGGCGAGATGATGAGCTGAGTGTAGACCCCTGGGGCGTTGCCCTTCTCCACCTTCATTCCAAGTTCGGCAAACAAGTTGGCGATGTCGTTCTCGTTCATTACGTGCACCTCAAGGCGGAGTCTCCCATCTTAGACTCCACGTATTTCTTGCCAGTTGCCTCCACGAGCCTCCTCAGGGCGTTTCCCTCTTGGTAGACCACTATTAGCCCGGCTTTCTTGGCAGACTCCAAGGAGAGCTTGTTGGAGGTGACGAAGTACGCCCCCCTTCTGACGTTAGTTACCTTGTAGAAGTAGTCGAAGAACTTGGGGGAAGTGGTGAAGCTCTTGACCTCCTCAGCTGAGACCACCCTCGTGATGAACGAGTCCAAGTTCAGCCTGGCCAGTACCCTCATGGCGGTGGACTTCTTGACGTTAGTTACCAAGAAGACCCTTCCCCTGTAGGACAGTTCCTCGAGGAAGTAGGCGTCCTCCTTCGCCCTCACTAACTTGGGGTCTAGGTCTACGTCGAAGTAGTCGTTAGCCTTCTCCACCTTCTCTAGGAGTTCCTTTGCGTTTGGGACGTACACCAAGGTGTTAACGAGTGTTAACGCGAAGTCCATTCTTCAACACCCTCTCTACCCACCTCTTGGTTAATAACTTTTGTTTGCAGTCGTTGCAGACGTCCGTGTAGTCCTCCACGTCGTCTATCCCAAGGGAGGACAGCACTATGCTCACCCTGTTCTTGAGGCTGTAGGAGTCCAGGGGCTTACCGCAGTACCTGCACCTCACTACTTGGCTGGAGGAGGCGACGCTCTTCTTCAAGTCCTTTATCCTGGAGAGGCCCACGAGGGTTATGGCCTTCTCCGGGCAGTTCCTTATGCATCTCTGGGAGCCTATGCAATAGGACAAGTCGTAGTAGAGGGTGGTGGAGTCCCTAGTGGAGACCTGCTCGAAGACGAGCATCTGGCAGGACCTCACGCACACCCCACACAGGACGCACTTGTTAGGGTCAACAGCTACCTTGTAGACGCCGGGAACTTCCTCCTCTTCGTCCTCCACGGTTGTCTCTTTGATTGCCCACAGCAGTAGCCCCCTCCTCCTGCTCCTCCCCATGACCAGCTCCTCCGGGACCTGCTTTCCCGGGAGAACTGGCATGCGGGACAGCTTCTCCATCCAGTCCTTGGCCTCAGCCTCGTCCTGGGCGAAGGGGAAGGAGACCTTGGTCCCCGGGAACTTCCTCATTGACGCTTCCATCCTGAGCTTCGCCACGTCCCTCAGCTCGCATGCCCTGTCAGGAGAGTACACAAGGGGGTAGAAACCAGAAGCGTAGGTCAACGCCAAGAAGGAGTCGTGGACTGAGGCGACGCAAGGGGCGATTAGGGGGTAGACGTACGCGCTATCCGTTCTAGGTACCTTGAGTGCCTTGTTGCATGTGAACAGCACTATACTGGGCTTGTCCCTTGGGGCGTACTTGTTCAGGGCGTTGAGGAAGTGCACTACTTGGTCTGTCGTGAAGTTTGGTACCTCGAGGTAGCCCAGGAAGGACATCCCGGAGCAGAAGCCACAGGCGGAGCACTTCTCCGGGTCTGAGACATGGGGGCCCTCAAAGGACTTCTCGATCAAGGGACAGAGGGAGGAGAGGTAGTTCATCTCCCTCTCAAACTGTACCTCCTGTTGTAGGACTGGGTAGGGCTTGTAGTAATAGAGCTTCCCCCTGACCAGAGACCTCCTGGAGATGCTCTTCCTCCTCAGGGGCTGTACCCTCTTTGCCAAGTAGGACATCGACGCCTTGCTGACGTAGGCTAGGAGAAGCGCCTTCCCGTGCTCTTTCCCCTGGAACCAGTCTAGGTAGACCCTCTCCACGGACAGTGGGTGGATGGGCGTAAAGTCGTCTATTCTTTCAAGGAAGTCCTCCAACTCTTTGTTTTCCCTCTCGCTCGCTACCACCAACGACTGAACCCCGTTATCCCTCAAGTCGTTCACTAGGTAATCGCCGAACTCCGCTATGTACGCCAGCCCTCCCTCCTCGAACACCTCTCTCAGCAGGTCGTCTCCCAAGTATTCCCTGACCTTCTTGGACACCACTACGCCGGTAAGAAGGACGATAAGCTACACCCTAGTTCTAGTCTCATTGCCCGGTTTAAAGTGGATATTTTCGAGAAAACGATATTACTTAGAGGAAATATTTCCAGTCTGGTTCAACATGCTCTCGTAGACTTCCCTCGCCCTCTTGTAGTCCGGGAAGAGTTGCATCGCCTTTTCTACCTCTTGGAGGGCCTTCTCCCTCTCCCCTCCCAAGAACTCCGCCACAGCCAAGCTGACCATGAACTCGGGGTTTGCCTTTAGGCTTAGGGCTATCCTGAACTCACTCTCCGCTAGCTTGTAGTACTTGGTCTCCAGGTAGACCCTCCCCTTCACGAAGTGGAGGTAAGGGTTCTTGTTGTCGTACTCCAGTGCCCTATTTATCTCGTAGAGGGCGTCCAAGTACTTCCCCAAAGCGTAGAAGCACTCAGCCCTCATGAGCCTTGCCTCCACGTCGTCTGGTTTGAGCCTTATCACCTCGCCAAGCACGTTGAAGGCGTCCTCGAACTTCCCCTGCCTAAATAGGATATTTGCCTTTAACTTTTTGTAGTCATAGGAGTAGGGCATGATGTCCAGGGCCCTCTCCACTTGTTCTAACGCCTCTTCAGACTTGTTCATCTCGAAGAACAGGAGGGCCTTCTCGAAGTACAACGCGTGGGAGTACGAGAACCTCTCCGTCCCCTTGTCGAGCTCTTTCATCGCCTTCTCCTCGTCCCCAGAGAGGAGGTATGCCCTTGCCCTCAAGACGTAAGCTTCGGGCAAGTCGATTCCCTCAAGTAAGCGTAACACTTCCTCTGGCCTTTTTTCCTCCAATAACTTTAGCCCCTCCTCTATAGGGTCATCCATAATTTTAACTTCTCACAATGAGAATAAAAACCAATATATTGCTTCTCATTCATATCGAAAAAGTGAAGACAAGATTAATTAAGAAGTGAGAGTCCGAACCGTTCCCATTTCAGACCTCAGTCCGAGGGACTTGGCCTTTTCGCAGACCTCCTCCACTGCCCTAGTCTTTCCCACGACGACAGCAAAGAAGGGAGAGGCAAAGGGATCCTTCATTAGCCCCCCGTACTTCCTCAAGGCAAATGGGTCCCTTACGGGAAACTTGTCGACTTTAAGGCCTTTCAGCCTCTCCACTGGTCTGCTGAGCCCAACCTCTTCGCTTAGGAGGAGCTCGTCCTCCCTAGACCTTATGACCTCTCCGAGCTCCTTATATACCTTGGAGTGGGACTCCAGGAACTCCTCCCCCTGCTTCAGTAGGTAGGGCTCAGTGGAGAGCATCCCGAGGACTGCCCTGTTGTGGACGGAGAGGGCCAGGAGTTCGCCCAGCTCGCCTATGAGGCAGTACTTTTCAGCTTGACAGGGCTTAAGCGAGAAGTTCGTCCTACCTTCTCCGAGGCCCCACCCGAAGAACTCATCCTCCCTAGTGAACTGTAGGTCGTCCACTACCCCCTTGACTACCAGGGGGTTTAAGGAGAGGGCCTCCATGACCCTATCGTAGAGCCTGGAGCTCAGAGGTACTCCAACGTCCACGAACCTCAGCGTAGTCGCGGAGACGCCTCCCTCCCTCTCTAGGGAGACTTCCCTTGAGAAGGCCTCGTCGCGCTTTAGCGAGAAGTACTGTATCACAACTTGGGCGTCAAAGGAGTAGGGCTTTGGAGAGTTGACAAAAACTAGCTTTACCTTTCCCCTACCTAAAAACAAGGAGAATGCCTTACCCAGGTCGCAAGTGACCATGATAGTCGAGGGATTGAAACCGGCTTTAACGTAGTCCTCTAGGTAGTGTGGCATTTACCTTACCCACTATCTTCTCGATCTCCGGGCAGTAGTAGTTCAACTTTATCCCTTCCCTCCTGCACTTAGCTGCTATGGCGTATGGCCTCCCCTCGCCGTCGTAGGAGATGAGTACCCTGCACCCGTTTACCTCTACTGGGCTGAAGTAGTTCAACAACATCTCGGCTATCACCTTTTTGCTGTCATCGCTTACCTCGTTCAGCTTGTTGTACATCATCATGGCAATGGTTATGGGCTGGTTAAAGCAGACTATGAAGGGCGAGATCCCAGATGACGTGATTACCTTGTAGAAGTCGTCTATGAACTTCCCCAACTCCTCCTCGCTCCCACCGTACCGCCAGAGCTCTCTGAGGAGCTTGAGGCAGTTGGCCTTGACGTTCTTCTTGGCCGTGAAGATGTAGGTGAGCACGACCCCCCTTGGAGTAATCGTGAACCCCCTGGAGGACTTCTTTATGAGTCCCAGCTCAGTCAGCTTCAGAAAGAGCCTCCAAGCTGTAGCACTGGGGATCTTGGTTAGCTTGGAGAGCCTGTACGAAGTAAGGTGCAAGTGAAGCACAAAGTGCTCTAACACCAGGAGATCGTCGTCGTCCAGGGACAGCTTAACCATTATAAAGATAAATTGTATACTAACCTTAAAAATTTTCTTATTAAAGTCTATTTAAATTTATATCCTAATCATGACTAAGGAATGATGTAGAGAAACTTCCGGACCTATACCGAAAATTATGGATCAAGTGTTTTAAGTTTCACATTTATGTTTAATCAGCGTAGTTTGTGGTAAATCAATTGCACTTGTTGACTAGAAATTATGTATAATTGGAAATATCGATTGTCTGAAGTAAACGTTTAAAAAAATGGCGTGAGAGAACGTCTGGAGAACGGGAATGAGCCAGCTAAAGGTAACTAGGCGTGACTTCCTAAAGATAAGCGGTTTCACTGCTGTAGGTACAGCCTTACTCCTTGGATTACCCTCTACTGTGGACAAGGTATTTACCTCCGTCTCCAACGACGTCACCTACACTCCCAATTACCCCAACGACGAGATAGTCTACACAAACTGCTTCCAGTGCTTGGGAAGATGTGCAATAGAGGTAGTCAGAACTCCACAGGGATTCCCCAGGTTTGTAACGGGGACAATTGGGTGGCACATAAACGATGGAGGAGTGTGTCCAAGGGGCGCGTCAGACGTCTACTACTACTTCGTCCCCGCTAGGCTGAGGTATCCCTTGTTGAGGGCAGGGCCTAGGGGATCTGGTCAATGGATGGCCATAGACTACGACACGGCCTTCGACATAATCGTCAACGGAGCAAACGCCCAGTCTTGGTCAAAGCTGGGGTTGAACCCGTCAGACCTTGGCGTGGGAAACTTCCCTGGCTTACTGAAGATAAGGGAGACGAACCCACACGCGTTGGCCTACTTCCAAGGCAGAGACCAGCTTGTCCCTGGAATTGACGCGGGCTTCTTCGCGGGTAACTTCGGCACAGCGAACAGCGGAGCTCACGGCGGATTCTGTTCAATGAACGTCTACACGGCTGGCGTTTACGTCACGGGAGGCCCTGTGTGGGAGTACGCTGGGCCAGACGAGGAGAGGGCCCAGTACTTCGTGCTAGCAGGGCTGGCTGGAGACCACTTCCCCAACTGGATGAGGAGGATCATCGCCAGGATAAGGGAGAACGGTGGTAAAGTCCTCACCATTGCCCCCGAGAGGTTCGGCTTCTACAGCGTCTCCGACGAGCACCTCTACATCAACCCAGCTACTGACGGAGCCCTCGCAATGGGCTGGATAAGGGTGTTGGTAGACTTCCACTACTACGTGTACAAGGTGAGGCAGGGCAAGACCGTGCTCAACCCCATAACCCTACAGCCAGTCACCCCTGCCACTAACCCGAGCAGTGGGCAGGCAGTGATGCAAACTATCACGCCGAGCGGTCAAGTGGTTCAGTTACCACAGCTCGGCGATATACCCTCAACTGCAGTATTCCCGCACATAGATGAGGAGTTCCTTAGATACTACACTAACTTGTCGTGGCTGGTCATAGTCAATCCCAACCCCGCTAACGGCGACGCCCTAGACCCAACCGACCCCAACGCTGGTAGCAACGTGGGCCTCCACTTGAGGATGCCAGTCAAGAACCCCCTGTACGCTAAGCCGCAGAAGATAGAGGCCACGACGTCTTCTGGCAAGACAGTATCTATCACGTTCCCCGCCCACACTTGGTTAGAGGCGATAATGGGGAGCGACGGCAACGTGTACTCATTCGTCGACACGCCGTGGCAGAATGGAGTAATGCCCATACTTACGTTGGACGAGCTACCCCAGAGCATGCAGTCGCAGATAGTCCAAGTGCCCTACAAGCTTAAGAACGGGCAGACCGTGAAGGTGCCCGCAATTCAGGTCACAGTTCCAGCCTCCCCTAACGGCCAAAACATAACGTTGACCGTAACCACGGCCTTTGAGCTTTTCAGGGCTGAGTTGATGAACTACGACCCGTACACTCCGTATTCCCAGTCCCCACAGTTTGGTGCCTTGAACGTAGCCGACGTAACTGGAATACCCCACAACACAGTAGTAAGGACAGCAAACGAAATGGCCGTAGTAGCCTTCCAAAAGGCAATTGAGCAACCGGCACAGTGGGTAGACTACCTAGGGAGATACCACAGCACAGTAACAGGGAGGCCAGTCTCAATATACTTCATGAGAGGGCTCGCGGCTCACGGAAACGGCTTCATGTCCGCCTCAGCTTATTACTACCTAGTGCTACTGCTTGGCGCTTGGGACAACCCCGGTGCTGACTTGTACAAGTACCCGTACCCGCACTACTTCCCTGGACACGCAGTACCTCCGCACCCACTTGCGAACACTCCGTCAATTGACCCCGACCTCGCAGGTGTGAAGGCCCCCGCGGGAGGAAGAGCAGGCTTCCTGAAGAACGAGCTCATCTACAACGACGGTACTGTGGACATTGTAAGCGTAAGCGTAGTCCCGGCGGGTCCATATGGGTTCCCAGACGGCCCCGACGACCTAGTGATATACAAGAACGGGAGGCCCTTGCTAGTCGACAGGGGCTACAGCTGGGAGATGCCCTTGACAACGCAGAGGTCGATCTCCGCGGTCGCCTACACGGCCTACTTAGCTAACAAGTATGCGAGCAAAGGGATATTCCCCTACCAGATACAAGCAATGATGTGGTATATAACTGCGCCTTACTGGAACAACGCGTACACCTTGACTGACATACTACAGAAGGTGACTGAGACCGACCAGAACGGAAACTACTACGTCCCCTTCACCATCAGCGTCGACTTGTTTATGCAAGAGACAAACAACGTAGTCGACCTAGTAGTCCCAGACCTCTCCTTCCTTGAGATCTACGGCTTCCACTCCACTTTTGACAGGCCTACTAGCCTACCTCAGGGACCCTCTGACTCGCTGAACTGGCCTGCCTTACCGGCCCTCTACCCGGTCCTGTCTAACGGCGACTTCATGCTGACCCTGTTGTGGCTATTGAGGGGATACCCCAACCAGAAGGCCAACCCCAACCTCTCTATCTCGCCCACGAATAACCCACATTACACGACGCAGGATCCAGTCACCGGCTTACCGCTGATAAGTCCCATCGATTTACACGACCCAGTGACCGGACAGCAAATCTTTACCCAAGGTCAGCCCGGGCTCATCTCCACTGGGATGTACATTCTGAAGTCTGGGACGTTGCTCGCGGGCTATGGCGACAACTTCCAGTACATCCTGGCAAACGAAGAGGGCGCAGGAGTACCCAACAACCAGCAGTTGAAGCTCTACGCTTCCTTCGTCCCCAACGGAGTGGACCAGAGCACCGTGATAAACCAGATACTCACCCAAGTGCCACAAGGCCAGACGTTCTCCACTGCAAACACGTACAAGATCGCCGCAAACCAGAGGTCCTCTGGCATAGAGCACTACTTCAGGATCCAGGTGCAGTTCCAACCACTCCTACAGGCCATGTTGCAGACCATAATCAACAACTACGCGAGCGGTCAGATGACGCTGGACGACATAAACCCAGGGATAGTGAAGGTGGGCAAAGGCGGAGCAGTCTACGTGCTACCGCCGTCAATTAGGTACTTGAGGAACGTCAACATGTTCTACTTTAGGGGATGGGGAGCGTTCATGCCAGGAGGCTATGGCAACATTGGCCTGCCGTGGATCCACAGGATATACTTGGAGTACCTGCAGAAGTTTAGGTTGGCCGCAGCGGGGAAGTGGAAGGGCTACAACGCCGCCTATTACTACTACTACAAGATGACAGGGAACAGCGCCTTCCTAGTATCGTCTGTCTTGCCAAACGACAGCTACGGTCAAGCTCTAGCCAAGAACATACTGGACTACCACAGGCCCTTCGGAGGCTACTACCCACCCCCAACTTGGAAGTCTGAGATCACAAGCGACGGGGTAGACTTGAGCGAGTACCCGTTGACCTTCTTCGTGAGGAGGCACGACAGGACTTACCACAGCTGGTCCTTCAACGTCCCGTGGCTAACGGCAATGATGCCGTACACCCCAGTGATGCTAAGCGTCAAGGACCCATACGTGCAGTCCATGGGGATTAAGAGCGGAGACTTCGTGACCTTCGAGGCAATAAACGAGCCGTGGAGCGGAGGACTGAGGACTCAGCTCACCGCCGTGGCTTTCTTGGACGAGGCCACTAGGCCAGGGGCGGCGTGGGTTATAGTGTCGGCGCAAGCGCTGCCAGGTTTCAGGGGAATGACGCCAGACTCTCCGCAGGTAAAGTACAGCGTGCTTAACAACTGGGCCAATATACTCTATATGCCCCCTTCTAGGGGAGGGATGCTATCGCCAGACACCGACAACGCTTTCCCGATAATGAACTTGGACCCCATCACTGGGCAAACCGTGTGGCACGACTCCAGGATAAAGATCATAGGCAAGGCCAACGTCAACCAAGTGCAGGTAACTGCAAACAAGTTCATCTACATGGGTAAGGACTTCAGCAACCAGGATATACTGTCGACCATAGTGTCGCAGATAGGCGGACAGATCTCGGTCAAGAACGCTCCAGCAACTCCTGCCTTCGCCCAGCAGGTCACGGTGCCACACTTAAGATTCGACGCTAACAACATACAGAGCACCTCCCTGTGGAGCTACGTGTCGCCCAGCTCCTTGGCCCAGAACAACTACGTAATAGGAAACTACAAGGTGAGGTATGGGTTCGCGGCAGAGCCCACCTCATCTTCCTCTTAAGGTGACCTAAATGTCGTCCAACCCTAACCTAAACATATACCAAGGAGGGGTAGAGTACTCCATACCCTTCCACCCCAAGGCAAACTACGCAATAATAACTGACCTGAACAAGTGCTTCGGCTGCGGAGGCTGTCAGATGTCATGTAAGGAGTGGAACACCTCTGGGATGTTCGGGCCCCTCCCAGACCTAAACCCCTACGGAGACCTAGACGTGATGTTCTGGCTGAGGGTGCTCTACATAGAGATAGGGGAGTGGCCACAGACTAAAGTGTACAACATACCAATAAACTGCTTCCACTGCCTTAACGCCCCATGTGTGGAGGTGTGTCCAGTAGGCGCTACCTTCAAGAGAGTGGAGGACGGTATAGTGCTGGTGGACTACACCAAGTGCATAGGCTGTAAGTACTGCATCTACGGCTGTCCCTACGGGAACAGGCTGTTCGACCCAATAGAGGGAGTGGTCAAGAAGTGTACCCACTGCTTCGACAGGATCTACGATCCCAACTTGCCGCCAGAGGAGAGGATACCAGCGTGTATACACGGGTGCATGGTACAAGCCAGGATATGGGCTAACGTGTTAGATCCCACAGACCCTGGAACCATACTGTTTGTGGACAAGGGAGGTTTCGTCCTAGGCCCAGAGACCGGTGCCAACCCAGCTAGCGGTTACCTCCCGTGGAGGAGCAAATACGCTGCTGATAACGACGTACCTCTGCTATCTCAAGCCGAGTATTATAACGTCTGGACCGGGAACGGCGTAGTACAGCTTGGAGCACAAGGTAACAACTCAACGTATGACGAGGAAAACCCACCCTCTAACTCTTCCAACTCCTAAAGGTAGGTTTTTTTTATGTCAGACCTCCCCGCAGTTAGGTTTTACGTGTACGACACCTTTTCCGAGATATTTTTCTATAAGATTAACGACGACGAGTACAAGGTAATGATAGACAAGGTGAACAAGGTAAGCGAGGGCCTAGGCCAAGCTATAAAAGAGGTAAGCGGAGTAGACTTTCTCAGGATCGCGAAAAAGTTCTCCGAGATCAAGAAAAAGGATTACGCCATAGAGTACACGACCCTTTTCCTGACGGGTCTTGGATTTAAACCTCTAATGCCAGTGGAGAGTAGGAGAACTTTCGCGATCTCTGGTGAGAAACAAGCTCTTAGACAGTACTTGGACATAACCTCCTTTTACGAGAGGAGGGGTGTGGTCCCCAAGGTCACAGGGAGCTTTATACATGAACCGGACCACATAACTACGATTTTGGCCTTCATGGCCCTATTGGTGAGGGAAGAGATTGAGGAGAGGAAGGAGGGGAAGGACTTCCTGAAGACCGTGAAGGAGGAGAGCGAGTTCTTGAACAGGCACGTGGTGAACTGGGTCATAGACTGGGCCAGGGACGTTGTGAGCGACCCTAGGGCTAACTTGTTCAAGGTGGTGTGCGAGGAACTAGCAAAGTGGATAGAATTTGACTACAGGGAGATATCCAAGGTGTTGCCAAAGGTCGTGTAACTTCAGCTAGCTTTTTACGGGTTGTTGGCCCAAACCGTCTTGAAGTCGTAGCCGTAGATCAGCATCATCTCTGCCTCCTTGTCAACCTCCCTCACTGCACTAACGTACTTCTTCACGCCCTCCATCCTGTCTTGGTTACACACTGTTATACCAGCGTAGCCGTCTGTGAACTGCCATATCTTGCACTCCTGGAGGATGGGGGAGACGTCCTCGATCTTCTTGGAGAAGATGGAGAACACTATGGAGTCGAGGTTGCCCAAGTCGACCACTGGGACGATCATTATCAGCCCCCTGAACTTCAAGTTCTTTATGTGCTTCTCCACCTTCTTTGTCGCGACCCCCAGGCTCTTGGCTATCTTCGAGGACGACATCCTCGGGTCCTTCCTGAGCAGGTCGAGGATTTTGAGGTCGAGCTGGGAGAGCTTTACCTTGAACTGTGCAGGGAAGTAGGTGAGCACCGGCTCCCCAAGGACCTTCTGCATGTACCCTAGCCTGTCCTTTATCTCAGCTGAGTCCCTGCCGTAGACGCCGTATACGTTGTACCACTCCAAGCACTTGAGCCTAAAGGATATCCAGTCAGCGTCGAAGTCCTTGTAGTTCTTGAACACTACGTAGGTCTGGACGAAGCCGAGGAGGTTGGGGTTAACGTAGAGCTTAAACCCCTTTAGTGTACCACTGTCCAAGAGCTTCTTAAACCTGTAGTTCAAGCTCGCAGGGTTAAGCCCAAGGAGGGCGGCTATCCTCCTCTGGGATATCCTACCGTCCTTAAGGAGGTAGAAAACTATCTTCTTGTCTACTGCGTCCATCTCTTGATTTCCTCACACTTTCCTTATGTTGGCCTTTACCTTTTCTAGCACCTCTTGGGGTATCTCCTTTAGGTTGTGGGCCTTCGAGGCGTGTACCTTCAAGATCTCAAGGAGTTCCTCCTCTGTGGGGGCTCCCTTTACTTCGAAACCGCAGTTCATACCAATACTGGAACAGCTGAAAGCGTACTTCTTTTTCTTACCTAGACCAAATACCATAAATATAAAGGGCAATTAAAGATATTAAAGTAGTCATTTAAAGCCATCAAATGCCTCCTTAAATATTTAGTTGAGAAATTGTCCATATGAAGTACTCGTTCAAGTGTGCAGACGTAGGGATGAACTGCGGATACGAGATAGTTAATGCGGGAAGCGAAGAGGAGTTACTGGAACAGCTTAAGATCCACGCCAAGATGTCCCACGGGCTAACGCAAATACCGCAGGACATGGTAAATAAGATAAAGGAGAAGATTAGGAAGACAGGACTGTACTCTTTCTCGTGTGCCAGCGTGGGCATGAACTGCGGTTTCGAGATAGTGAACGCCTCCTCGGAGGAGGAGCTCCTACACGAGCTCTCCATACATGCCAAGATGTCCCACCAGATGACCACCATACCCCAAGACACGCTCAACAAGATAAAGGCCAACATAAAGGAATCTTAAGGCTAAAAAATAAGTCCCTTGTGGAGAAGCCCCCTCTCCTTAAAGCAACCCAACAACGTTAGCCTTATTTTTTCCTCCTTAAAACCCACGCACTCCACGTATATTACCTTCTCTGTGCTGGTGTCGACGTCGACGTTGCAACTCACCTTATAGTTGGTGGACTTGAGCTTCAGTTGGGTAACAGCACCTAGGTTCACTTCCACGTTGAAGAGTACCCTAAGCCCGTCCACCTCTACGCAGAATTGTCCTGTCCTCAAGCACTTCACTGCACCGCAGTTGAGGAACTCCTCCAAGTTCACTTTTCCACCATCACCGTCACCCCCTCCTTGCACTCCAATTTCTTGTTCTTGTAGAGGGGCTTCACCTCTTCCTCCACCTGCCTGGCTATGCACTTGAGGAAGGGCACATACTCCTCTGGAACCTCCATCACCTCGTAGTAGAACACCTTCCCAGAGAGGAAAAAAGGGGGTTCGTAAGAGGCCAAGCTCTTATCAACGTAGTCCACGAAAAGGGGCCTCCCTTGAGCCCTTATGACTAAGATTACGTTCTTGATGTAGGCTAACCTACCCCTCACTTCAGCCGGGTATACTTCCTCACCCTTTAGCCTTACCTTTACGAGCATTACCCGAACAGCTCCTTTATTATCCTTGCGTATAAGTACAGGATTCCTATTTGGGCAACGCAAAGGACCATAATAGATATCATCAACGCGAGGACGTCCAAACCAGGTTTAAACGCCAACCAGTAGCCAGAGTATATGACCAACGCCAAAACGGACTTGACTATGCCGTAGTACTCTGCGTACTTAAGGCTCATGGAGAGCATTGCCAGGATTAAGACGTTGAAGACCCCGGATATGAGCGGTACTGCAGTGAGTATTGCCCTGGCGTCCAAGTTGGATACTGGCAAGGGCGAGATGGTTAGAAGAGTGAAAAGGGAGATGGAAAGGATCACGTTTACCGAGTAAAGGACGGAGCCTGCTAATAACGTAACCCTTTGCGTGCTCTTTAAATCCATTACATCACCCTATAATTTAATATGATAAATGAGTTAATATAACTTTTTATTTAATGAGAATTACACGTTTTATTCTAGTAAATGTAAAAATAAACATCGCTCCAGTTCAACGTACTCATTGTAAGCGTTTTAGCAACAGAAGGGAATAACCATGGTTAAGTTGAATCAGCTTTTTATTATAGTTTTTCGATTTTTAATTTATGATTAGAAAAGTTTCGAGAGTAATTGAAGGCAGGGAGACGAGGGATGGAGCAGGGGTTAAGCTCTACCGCGTCTTCGGAGGGGTGCTTACAGCCTACTTGACTGACCCTTTTCTCCTCCTCGACTTCTTCGGCTCCACAGACCCTGAAGATTACATCATGGGCTTCCCGTGGCACCCACACAGGGGAATAGAGACAGTCACCTATCTAATAAAGGGAAAGGTGGAGCACGAGGACAGCGAGGGGAACAAGGGGGTCATCTACCCAGGGGACGTGCAATGGATGACAGCGGGCAGTGGGATATTCCACCAGGAGATGCCGAAGCCACTTGACGACAAGGAAGTGGCGAGGTACTTCCAAAACCCGAACAGCAACAAGGGGCTACAGCTCTGGATAAACCTCCCGGCAAACAGGAAAATGACAACCCCAGCCTACAGGGGGGTCACGGCGAAGCAGATCCCAAAGGTGGAGATTGACCAAGGAGAAGTGAAGGTCATCGCCGGGGAGTTCAAGGGAATACAAGGGCCAGTCAACGCGGGCCTTTCCGTGGATCCCAGCTACTTCGACGTGGTGCTGAAAGAGGAGGGAGAGTTCGTCCACCGCGTCAAGGAGAAGTACACCGTCCTCGTGTACGTGATGGAGGGAAAGGCGAAGTTGGACGACAGGACCGTGGTCGGACAGGGAGACCTAGTAATATACGACGAGGGGGACGAAGTAAGGATAAAGAGCCTAGGCAACTCGAGGCTGATCTTCCTGAGCGGGAGGCCCCTAGGGGAGCCCATAGCGTGGTACGGGCCCATAGTGATGAACACCGATGATCAGATAAGGGAGGCACTACTAGACCTAAGGCGGGGGACCTTCGTCAAGGACAAGAATCCCATCTTCTACTGAAGAAAGGCGTCTAGGCTCCCCCTCCTCTTTACCACTTTTTCTACGAACCTGTCCCTCACTGGCAGGTACACCCTCTCGTAGAACTCCCTCTGGTTCTCGAGGACTTCCTTTGGGAAGGAGGACACGTACTTCAAGGCCGACTCCCACGCTACTTCGTAGGGCACTACTGCGTTTACATTGTCCTTGATCTCCCTGTCGTAGTCCCTTAGAGTTTGGGCCTTATCGCCTATCACGAAGTACCCGGTCTCCTTCTCTTGTTAGACCTGCTCTCCTGCAACTGTCACCAGTGCCCTGTCTTCCCTGAACTCCGACGGCACTGGTGGAACCCCTCTCCTTCCCTTTGGCGCGTAGCCCCTACCGTAGTACTTTGCCCACGCGTAGAATATGGCCCTGTTTAGCCCAAACGACTTAGCTTTGTCCACGTCACCGTAGAGAGCGTAGTACCTCGCAGCTTGAAGGAGGCCCATTACCTGGAACCTGCCAAGCTTTCCCGCCACCTCCTCTTCTTCTCCTCTCTCGACTCTGATACCCTCGTGGTAGGGCGAGTACTCCTGGATTGCCTTGACGAGGAGCTCCTTCGCCTCGTCTTCCTCATACCTCTCGTACGTTCTTTCCTCGTGTATGAAGCTCCCCGGCTTGGCCCACTCTAGGAAGAACTTGTTCAGCCTGTCTGGGAAAAAGCACACAGCCACGTAGTCCAGCTCCTTGTGGAGGGAGAGAGGGACAGTGAAGACCCTCTTCGCGTCTATTAGTTCGTTAACCTTGAGCACTCCACCGGACTGTTCAGAGAGCCTTCTGATGTCGTTTTTAACCCTCTTCAGCACGTACTGGACAAGGGCGTGGGCAGCGGTGACTGGGTAGTAGTCCTTAGGCAATGCCCTCTCGTTCACCCTGACGTGTATGCCCTCCCCGCTCCACAGCAAGTAGACGGACTTGTACACCTTTTCCTTTTCCAGAAAGGAAACGATGGCTTCTGCAGCCCTTACGGCGTATTCCCACTTGTCGAGCTTAGTGTCTACGTCGAAGAAGGGGGTGTACGACACTACCTTGTCCTGCTCCACGTGGGCCTTGTCCACTACCTCGTACTTTGAGGCTGTAGCATAGATTGTCCTAGCGTTAAACCTCCTCACCTTCTGGACCACGTCGTCCTCTGAGGAGAAGGTCAAGGGCTTATCTCCGTCGTGCCTAACCATTGTCCTCCCAAAGAGGGCCACCCACCTAGCCTTGGAGAAGTTTAAAGACCTCCCTCTTCACGAGGGGGTTGCTGTAGTGTGATAAAGGGTCTACCATTATACACCTTTTTGTCCGCAGAGTTAATATACCCAGGGGCACCAGCGTTGGTAATACCTTATAAGGGTTTTTGTCAAACTTAATGTGTGGAACTGGGGCAGGTCTACAACATAAGCAAGCTAGGCGAGAGCGTACCGGAGTGGGCTGAAGAGGTAAAGTACAAGTTCGTTGACGAGGTAATGAGAGATAAGCTCCCCGTGGCAGAGCAGTGGGTAAAGGAACTTGAGGGCGAGATGGAGGTAGTGAAGGAGAAGCTTGGGTTAAGGGACTTCCTCCTCTCAAAGGAGCTCAGGAGCTTCATGGAGGATCCCAGGAGGCACCTCGTGAAGAAGCTCTTCCTCTACTTCCACGACCTGGTCAGGGGGAGGATAACCCCAGAGGAGTTCGCCACCAAGGGGAGGCAGGCGATAAACAGCTCGTTTGGGTCAAACTTGAGGAGCATATACCAGTCCTGGGGCCTCCTGGCGATGTTGGAGCTCCTCGCGGACAGGGGCTTCTCCTTAGCTTACCCTCCCCACAAGGTGGTAGGGCTAGATAGGGCTGGGATGCAGAAGGGAGGGAGCATTCCCCCAAACGCCGTAGTAGAAGACGGACTGGGGAGGTCCTTCTCCTTCTTCGTCGAGGCACCGAGGCCGATAGGCTGGGAGGACGGAGGGGACTTGGAGAAGGTGTGGAAGCTTTACTCCACTCTAAGGCCTGACATGTTGATATATAAGGGCTTCTACCACGACATAGTGGACTTGAGCAACGACATCCCCATAAAGAGGCCAAACTACGTTGTTGAGTTCAAGGAACTGGACGACTGGTGGAGGAGGTGGAGATACTTGAAGGGATACAAACCCTTCTCCGCCAATGAGTGGAGGGCAAGGTGGATAAAGGGGCTCTACGACGGGCTCTCCGAGGTCCTAGGAGGGAAGAGAGAGGAGAGCCTTCCTGAGTTCAAGAAGGAGGAGGGCAAGAAGATAAGGGAGTACAAGGTCATAGAGCTTTACATGGGGATATACAAGCCAGACCTAGGGGTCTTGATCAGCAGGAGGGCTGTAGAGGACGAGGTAGAGGGGGACTTAAAGGGAGTAATGGTGTTAGACGACGTGGGCTTCAGCAAGGAGAAGCTCTACCCCTTGGTAGAGGACATGCTGAGGGGAGTAGAGGTAAAGCTGGACTTGAGGGAACTGGCGTATAAGTTCGCAATGGAGAGGGAAAAGGAGTTCAGACAGTGGCTAAGGGAGAAGCTCGGCTTGGAGCTTAACGACGGGAGCTTAAAGGACTACTAAAAAACGGAAGTTCTAGGAAACCCTCAGCATTATCCTCCCGTCCCTCTCCTTCCCAAACAGGGAACCTAGCGCCTCCTTGCCCTCGTTCAACTTGAACTCCTTCCACACCTTCACCTTGATGGGCATCTTCACTAACTGCTCCAGCTCGTACCTAGTGCCGCCAGTAGTCCCAACGACCTTTATCTCCCTCCCGTATATTGAGCCCAGCTCCACCTCAGCCTTCTGTGCCGTTAACCCTCCGAAGAACACCATAGTACCCCCTGGAGAGAGGACTGAAAGAGACTTAGCCCATAAGTCCCCTCCAACTGAGTTCACTACCACGTCTGCACCCCTTCCGTCGGTGATCTTTTTCACGCCTTCTTCCACCTCGCTATAGCTGAAGACGTGGTCGGCGAACTCCTTCACCCATGGCTTTGAGGAGACCGCGACCACCTTGGCCCCCATCATCTTAGCCAACTGCAGTGCCATCATCCCAGTGTTCCCCGAGGCGCCGAAGACCACAACGGTCTTACCTAGACCTACGTTTGCCTCCCTCAGCGCGTGGAAGGGCGTCAGCCCTGCAACTGGCAAACTCGCCGCGACCTCCCAGCTCACCGACTCCGGTAATTTTACCAAGTTCTTGTCTGGGACTGCCACGTACTCTGCAAAACCGCCGTTGGTGACCACGCTCATTATCCCGCCGTTCCTGCACAGCTGTTCCTTCCCGGAAAGGCAGAGGTCACAAGTCGCGTCGAAGACCCTGTTGTACACCACCACCCTGTCGCCCTTCTGGAACCTCTTTACATGCTCCCCTACCTTTTCCACGACTCCTGCTACCTCTGCTCCAGGAACGTGTGGCATCGGCTGGACAGGGATGAAGTTGACGACGAAGTAGTCTATCGGGTTTACTCCCGCCATAACTACCTTTACCAAGACGTCGTGGGGCCCCACTTCCGGTTCCTTAAACTCGCCGAACTTTAGGTTTTCCAACCCGCTCTTCTCAAAATAGATTGCCTGCATAAATCTACTTTATTAAAGAAAGTATATAAGTCTAGTGAAGCTATTTTATTAAGGAAAGTAAAAACTTGTTTAAGAATAATTAAGAAAAAAGGACGTAAACCGAGGCAAGGCTCGACTCACATCAAGGTTGAAAAAGCAAGACCCTTTAGTCAGAACAGCCTTGTTCCGCAGTTTATGCAGAACTTAGCGTTGGGCGGGTTCTGGGTCCCACAGCTCGGACAGATCCTTATCTGCGGGTAAGCAGGGGGTTGCGGGTAGGGTTGGGGATAGTAGGGTTGCTGGTAGTAGGTCTGCGGGAACTGGGGAGCCTGATAGGAGTTCATTCTCACGTAGTTCTCTATGACTCCCATTACCTCTTTTTCGATCTCCAAGTTCCACAAACCTTCTCCAGCCTCCGCGAGCAGGCCTATTGGTCCCAGGATTAAGTCCCCACCTATTGCGTCTATACCGTCCTCTGCCTTTACCCAGTCCGCTACCCCTATGTTGACCTCCAGTATTCCTGGAGCGCCCATTAGCTTCACGGTAAAAGCCCTATCCGCCGCAAAAAGGTGCCTTAAGAGGCCGGTCTTTTTTGCTTGAACCACGTAGTAGTTACCAGAACCAAAATACTGCGACTGATAACCCTTGCTAATGAGCCACTCGTTTAAGTACTGGGCTAAAGCCTGTAGGTTCACGTTTACGTTCTCGAACCTCTTCTGCATGATAACAATTTCGTGAGGTAGTTTAAATAGGTTTTACTATCTGCCGGAGGACGCCCTGGCGTCTTAAAATGGGCTGGCTTATTTTCTTCAACATTGACTTTAACTTTTCGAAATAGATTTATACTTCTACTCTATACATCTAAATATGGAGGAGATGTCAACAACAATAAGGAAAGCTAGAGAGGAGGATTGGAGGAAGATATACGAGCTTTACGCCTCCCTAGACGAGGAAGACCTCTACTTGCGCTTCTTCCACTTCTACACAATGAGCGAGGAGGAGGCAAAGGAGTTAGCCAAGGGTGAAGACCACGTGACCTTCCTTGCTGAGGTGGACGGAAAGGTTGTGGGAGAAGCGACGCTCTACAACAACGGCGAGTTCTCGCTGGTGGTGGACAGAGAGTACAGGAAGAGGGGCATAGGCACACTACTTGTAAGGAGGGTAATAGAGAAGGCAAGGGCCATGGGTATTAAGTCAGTCAAGTTCTACACCTTGAGCGAGAACTACCCAATGGTGACCCTCGCTAAAAAGTTGGGGTTCTTCTTAAGCTTTAACGAGGACGAGGTAAAGGGGGAACTCAAGGTAAATGTTTTATGCGTGAACAGTTAAGGTTTTCACTTTTCTCGTGTTTTCGCTCAAAAGAGTTAATAAAGTTAAAGAACTAACTTTAACCGTGATCCAAGAACACCTTCCTATAATAACTGGAAGGTCCACTTACATAGACGACATAAATCCCAAGAACGCCGTCTTCCTCCAAGTGATTAGGTCGCCGATCGCGAGGGGCAGGGTGCTCAAGGTAAGTAGACCGGAGAGGGCACTCCTCACGCTCACTTGGGAGGACGTGAAGGCATACATGCCGGTGGTGGGCGACACAGCTCTTCTCAAGCAGTCTAGGGTAGCCAAGATGCCAGTGCTCGCCGACGGTAGAGTCAACTTCGTCGGTCAGCCAGTCATGGCGGTGATTACTGAGGACCGGTACTCCCTTGAGGACCTAGCCGAGGAGACCCAGGTCGAGTACGAGGAAATGAGGGCAATAGTGGACGTAGAGGAGGCAATTAACGCCGAGCCGATCCACGAGGGGCTGGATTCCAACGTTTCCGTGGACCAGATCCTCAGTGGTGGTGACCTCTCTCTCAAGGAAAAAGCTGACGTAGTGGTGAGCAGGAAGATAAAGCAGAGCAGGGTAGTGTCAAACCCAATGGAGACTAAAGGTTGCGTGTGCTGGTGGAACAACAACACCTTGAACGTCTACGCGTCCACCCAAGCTCCATTTAGGGTAAAGAACGACTTGAGGGAAGTACTGGGCATACTCCCTGAGAGGATAAACGTTTACTCGGCCCCAAACGTCGGGGGAGGCTTTGGGAACAAGTCCGGAGGCTACCCTGAGTACGTGCTTGGTGCTTTGGCTTCACTTAAGCTGAGGAGGCCAGTGAAGTGGGTGGAGACGAGGAGCGAGTTCCTAGTCAACGCCCAGTCCCTCGGCAGGGGAGAGGTCTCCGACGTGAGGCTCTACGCCAAGAAGGACGGCACTATCTTGGGGATGGAGGGAACTATAATAGCTAACATAGGTGCTTACGACTACGGCATAAACTACAATACGCCCATGTTCGTGGCCAGGCTAGCAAATGGCCCCTACAAGCTTAAGTTCGCTAAGGTGAGGGCAATGTCGGTCTTTACCAACACCCCTCCCATGGGCTTTTACAGGGGGGCAGGGAGACCAGAAGCAGCGTTAATCCACGAAACTTTGGTGGAGGACCTAGCTGAGGAACTTGGGATGGACCCTGTCGAGATAAGAAGGAAAAACTTGGTTGACGACTCTGGGTACGTAACGCCACTAGGAAACAAGCTGGACCCAGCCGGGTACAGAGAGGTACTGGACAAGGCCGAGAAGTACTACAGGAAGGCCAAGGAGGTCCACAAAGGCGATAACGTTGGGGTATCTATAGTAGCTTTCACTGAGATAGTCAGAGTCTCCCCAGGGGAGTTGGCGAGGGCCGTGGTTAGGCAAGGCAAGGTAGTCTTCTACGTGGGAGGGCTAGGTTCCCACGGGCAGGCTTACTCCACGGTATTCAGGAAGGTGGTCTCGGAGACCTTAGGGATAAGCGAAGACAAGGTGGAAGTAATAACGGGGACTACGGAAGGAGTAAAGGAGGGAATAGGGAGCTTCGGCTCCAGGGGAGGGAGTGTGGGGAGCTCCGCCGTGATCGCCACGGCCCTAGAGCTCTCCAAGAGGATTGACGTCCGCCACTTGGAGAGGTACGAGGGAGTCGAGGTGGAGGTGTTCTACAGGACGGACGACATCTTCGCGCCTGGAGCTCACGTGGCGGTAGTGGAGGTGGACAAGGAGACCGGCTTCGCCAAAGTCCTCGAGTACTACGCAGTGGAGGACGTTGGTAGAGTGCTCTCGCTAGAGGAGGTGGAGGGGCAAGTAATTGGCGGAGTGTTGCAGGGGGCCTCCCAAGTGATCATGGAGGCCATGAGATACGACGAGAGAGGGATACCTCTATGCAGTTCTATAGCCGACTGCGGTGTCCCAACTGCAGTGGAGTCTGTGAGGAGGATCGAAAACGAGGTCGTGGAGTTTCCCTCTGGGCTACTCTCCAAGAGCAGGGGGGTAGGGGAGTCTGGGACCACGGGAGCGCTCCCAGCGGTACTAATAGCGTTGGAACGCGCTACACGCAGGAAGTTCCACGAGCTCCCAGTTTTCCCAGAGGAAATAGCCGGGAAAAACTAAAACAGTTGATTATATTCAGGAGATAAGGTTTTTTATTCTTTTCCGCAACTATTTCTTATGCCAAGGGAACTCACTCCCCTCGAGCAGTTACAGCTACTTGTCCCGGGGTACAGGGGGTACAAGGTCAAGGACTTAATAAGGCAGGACGACTTCCTGGTGAGGCAATCAACTGTCTCCAAGCTCCAGGCTGCTATAAACAACTTAGAAGCGCTGGAATCACAGATAGCCTCCTCGAACCCATTCTCGCCCCTACTGAAGAGGATCGAGTTCGTCGTCTCTAAGATGAGGACGCTAATAGGGCAGGTCCTCTCAGCCCAAGGTGGAGGGGCAGACGTATACGCTAGGTACAAGGTGCACGCAGAACAGCTGGACGAGATAGTTAGCAACGACCTCCAAATGGTTTCGTTGGCTAACCAAGTTGCAAACCTCTCCGCTTCCCTGGACAACTTGGAGCAAATCCCTCCCTTGCTAGAGCAGATAAGGCAAGTACTCATCTTCAGGGAGAAGCTCTTCCTTCCTCCAGAATATAGATAGAAATCTTTTTATCTTTACTTAGCATAATAATTATGAACATTCATGTCTATTCAATTTAGAGGTCAAGTTATTTCCACAGAACTGGAGAACGGAACCTCCTACATGTCACAGGACACGATAGTTTTTAGGTACCCAAAGGAGAACATAACCTCCAAGTCCCTCATCATTGTTCAGCCCACAGAGCAGGCAGTGGTCGTGATCCAAGGCCAGATCGCGGCTGTGTTGCCCCCTGGAACGCACAACGTGCAGTCGCCACAGAACCCGATTTCGTCGTTCCTCTCCAAGTTTAGGTATACTTCCCTACCCTACGATACCGTCGTGTACTTCGTGTCAACGACTAGGCACGAGGTGAGGGTAGCTGGGGTCAGCCAGACGGACGACCTCGTCCCCTTAGAGTACGAGGTGGCGGTGTACTTCAGGGTGGTGAACCCAGGGCTCCTTGTCACAAACGTCCAGTTCCACGAGGCGTTCTTCAAGGACGGCAACTTGGCAAACTACATATCTCCAGTAATAGACCAAGAGGTGAGCCAGATCCTAAACCACGTGAAGCTCACTGAGGTCTTCAAGAAGTTCGCCGACATATCCACTGCAGTAACGGCGGGGCTAAAGACCTTCCTAGGGGAAATCGGGGTCGAGCTCATCTCAGTGAGGATAACGAAGCTGATACCCCAAGACCCGGAGCTAAGGAGGATACTACAGCTGAGGGATCTCGGGCTGGAGGTGTACGACGCTGTGAGGATGGGGCTAGCTAGGCTGTTGGCGGAGAGCGGCAACCCAGCGAGCGTTAACATGGCCCTAGGTGTACCGTATTTCCCAGCTCTTTCGTCCATCGTAGTTGGCTACCCGTACTTCCCGTTCTTCGGCGGTGCCCAAGGTCCCTCACAACAGCCCCCAGCTACTGGGGTCAACCTACAACAAGTGTTAAGGCAAGTCTTCGGAGCGACGTCCGGGGGTGCCCAGAGTGGCTCCTCCCAGTAGGATGTTGGCTTGGAACGTAGCGTCTGCCATTGGCTACTCCTTCATCTTGACCGTAGTCATGGCGGTCATCTCCTTAATAGTGAAGGCATTTTACCCTCCTACTGCCTTTGAACTCGCTCCAATAATGTCGTTGCTCAAGAGCCCTGCGTCTGGCGTAGTACAGTTGATAGTCTTGGGCCTCCTGGTCTCCTTCTCCCTACCTGTGGGGAGTAAGGTAGCAGAAGGAAACCTCAAACAAGTGAGGAAGATAGCAGTGTACGCAGGGGTCAGCTACTTGGCGTTCTCACTTTTACCCAGTGCCTTCACCACGCCCTATCTTCAGACCACGGTGGGGCTTGTCATAGCCTATAACGTGTTGAACGGGGCTTTCTCCGGTACCTTAGCCACTTACTTCTAGATAAAGTTGAAAAAGGAACTTAGCCCATTGGCGGATATCCCTGGGGCATGCCCTGCTCCTGTCCTTGGGGTTGCTTTGAGGGAGCTGCGGCTATCATGTCGTCTATCTTTATTATAGCCACCGCAGCGTCAGTAGCCCCCTTGATCACTTGTTCCTTTACCCTTAGCGAATCCAACACGTTGATCTTCGTCATATCCTCCTCCACCCTACCTTTCATAACGTCGATCCCGGCGTTCTTCATGCCCTTGGCGTGAAGGCTCCTCAAGTCCACCATGGCGTTCACTGGGTCAAGGCCTGCAGTCTCCGCCAGCGTGCTTGCCATCTCCTCTAGGGCGTTAGCGTAGGCCTCTAAAGCCAGTTGCTCCTTTCCCGGCAAGGTCTTCTGCCTCAACCTCATCGCCAGCTCTTCCTCAAATGCACCTCCTCCTGCGGCAACGTAGGGGTCTATGAGGACGTTCCTCAGCGAGTTGAGCACGTCGTTAAAGCTCCTCTCCATTTCGTCCATGGCGACGTCTGTGGAGCCCCTTATGAGTACAGTCACGGCCTTAGCCTCCTTTACTCCCTTCACAAAGATGGCCTTATCCTTCCCCACCTGCCTCTCCTCAACTCTCTTTGCGTAACCTAGGCTCTGGGCGTCAATGTCCCTGTAGGAGCTCACTATCTTGGCCCCGGTGGCCTTAGCCAACTTCTCTAAGTCGCTCCTGCTGACGTTCTTTATGCCCATTATCTTGTTCTTGGCCAAGAAGTGGAGGGCGATGTCATCCATGCCCTTCTGCGATATGACCACGTTTGCCCCGGTCTTAGCTATTGCGTCCACCATTGCTTTTACCTGCCTTGCCTGCTCCTCTAACGCCTCCTTTATCTGCTCCGGCGAGGTTATGCTCAGCTTTGCTGTGATGTCCCCCTTCTCCACGTCTAGTCCAAAGTCGATGACGGCTATCTTGGCCTCCTCCACTAACTTGGGCATAGAGGGACTCGGCACCTCCTTATCCAGTACAATGCCCTTGACCAATTCCACGTCGTCAGTGGACTCTCCCCTCTTCTTCACGAACTTCACGTTGCTCAAGTCCACGTTGTACTTTTCTCCCTGCTTCTCGGCTATGGAGAACACGGCGTCCATGGCCACGTCTATTACCTTGTCCATGTTGGAGGCGAAGAACTTGCTCGCCAACGTGGTGAACGCCACGTCCCTCAAGTACTTCCTGTCCTCTGGGTCCACTTGCGTTGCAATCTCCTTGCTCAGGGAGAGGGCAAGTGCTTCTGCCTTCCTGTAGCCCTCTATGATAGTGTTGGGGTGTACCTTCTGGTCAAGGAGCTTTTCAGCCTGCTCTAGCAGGAATCCAGTGAACACAACTGCACTTGTAGTGCCGTCGCCCACCTCTGAGTCCTGGACTTTCGCCGTCTCCACTACCAGCTTAGCCGCCGGGTGGTCTACGTCCATCTCCTTTACTATCGTGGCTCCGTCGTTTGTGACTACCACGTCCTGGGTGGACGAGATTAGCATTTTGTCTAGTCCCCTAGGTCCTAGGCTCGACTTGAGCATCTCTGCCAAGGTCTTTACTGCTATGATGTTGGAGTATATTACGTCGTATCCCGTTTCCCTTCTAGTTCCTTGGCGAAATAGGAAGTTTTCCATTTAACCACTCAGTCCAATTCTCGTCCACGGTATAAATTAGTATCTATAAATTTACTGACCTCCTCCCCACCCTAAAGGGCGAGGGTTCTGCCTAGGTCTAAGGCGTTACTCCCCTTTATGGGAGTTACTCCGTGATGTGACGAGAAAAGAAAAAGGCTTCTTCAACGCGTTAACAATCTTCTTAACTCCTAGTTTCACAATGTTTAACGCTCCGTTGACGTCGCTGTGAAGCTTATGGCCAAGAGGACAGTTTACGACTCCCCTAGGCCTTCTCGTTACATTTGCGTTATGGTAAGCGCAAAAACGCGAAGTATTGTACTCAATCACTAGGTACGTCTTTATGCCGTATTCGTAAAACTTGTTCGCTATAGCGCCAACTTGCGATAAGACCAAATGTTCGCAGTAAACTTGTTACCCTTATCTTGAGAGATGAAGTAAGGATATCCCAAATACACTGTTGAAACGCCAAGATTCCACAAATACTTAGCAAGATGAGATGCTAAAGTTCTGTAAATGAAGAAGCCTAGGTGAATCTTCGAGAAAATTCTTTCCCTTTCCCTCAGCACTTCTTCCACAGCTTTCACTTCTTGAACCTTCTCTGTCTCACTCTTCAGCTCGTCGAGTTCGGCGATCTTTTTCTGAAAATAGAAGTAATCGCTCTTAACGAGAGAACCCCTATAAAATAGAACAGTACCGTCCTCAACAACGACAGTAGCCAACGCGTTTACGCCAAGGTCAATTGACGCAACCTTGTTACCTTTAGGTCTCTCAACTTGAATCTCTCTCCTCAAACCGTGGACGACGAGAGAGTCCTTCATCGGCTTACGCTTTTCTTAGAAGTGGTTCTGCCAACGTCAACGAAATGTGGGCGTAAAAGTTGTTGCCTTCAACGCGAATCTCCAGTCTACCTTGTACTCCAAACCACCTTAACCTACCTTCAAAGGGCATCTTCATTTCCCAATCCTTCAGAGAGATGACGTGCCTTTCTTCGTCGACCTCGTAACGATCTTGCCTAACTACTAGGATCAACTTCCTCTTACCGTCTTCCTTCCAATAGCTTGGTGGTGAAACGTGATTAGCAAATGGTAGGTCTTTCCTTTGCTTTAGTAACGAGAAGAATGATGACCAAGCTTCGTTGTTCTTCTGAAAACAGCTTGAGCGTTAACTCCTAGGACCTTCTTGTACTTCTCGTAATACTTGTACCACGTTTCCTTAAAGTTGACATTCTTTTCTTGGAAGAATTGCTGTCTATCGTAGTTAGTCTCGTTCCACAGCTTTGCAGTTGCGTCTGCCAACTTCCTCAATTTCCTCTGTTTACCCACTAGGAAATAGCCTCACGACGATTGTTCTAACGCTTCCCTCATTGCGGGGGTAATCGGCCCCCGCCCCTCATCTTTAGTTCGCCAAAGGAAGCGCCATAAAAGTAAATTGTTTTCATACTTTAAAACCTTACCCCGCCTTAAAAGGCGAGGTTTGTCTTCTTTTTTTATCAACGAAATATCAATAAGTCTATCTCGCCGAATCAAACCTCAAGTAAACTTGAGTGAGAGTCGAAGGCAAAGGCTTAAGAAACTTTCTTTACTTCTGGCGAAAAACTTAGTTTGTGATCGAAACAGTTCAGCTGACCAAGGTCTACAGGGACGGGACAGTGGCGCTCGACAATCTCAACTTGACCCTCTCCTCCAAGATATCCTGCGTCATAGGGAGGAACGGAGCTGGGAAGACGACGTTAATAAGGATACTGTCCACACAGCTCCTGCCCACCAATGGGAGGGCACTCGTCAACGGCTACGACGTCGTCAAGGAGGCGAAGAAGGTCAGGAAGATAATATGTAGCATACCCCAAGAGGCTGGTACAGCTGGTATGCCCTCACCTCTCGAACACCTCGTGATGTACTTAACTGCAAGGAGCTTCTCAATTACTGAGGCAATCCAGACGGCGAGAAAGGCATTAAAGGAAATAGGGCTAGGGAAGGTCATGAACAAGCCTACAGATGAACTCTCGGGAGGGATGAAGAGGAAGGTGTTTGTGGCTATGGCTCTAGCCTCAAATGCGGAAGTGGTCTTCCTGGACGAGCCCACCACAGGCCTCGACCCGGTCTCTAGGCTGGAGGTGTGGTCTGCGATAAGGTCAATGGACTCTAAAGTGGTTCTGACTACGCATTACATGGAAGAGGCGGAGGCCTTGTGCGAGGAGATAGCAATAATAAACAACGGCAAACTAGTTGACAAGGGCTCCCCCTCAGAGCTCCTCGAGTCCCTGAAGGGAAAGGTGAGGGTTGAGGGAGTGGGGGACATAAAGATAGGGAACTTGAGGATCTCCTACATGAGCCCAGAGGAGGCCAAGTCGTTGGTGGGGAAAGTCACGATAAAGCCGGTTACCCTAGAGGACGTGTTCATAACGAAGGGATTGTACATTGAAGATTAGGTTCGTCCTTGCGTTCTCGTGGTTTTACGGAGTGAGCACCCTAGTGAGGTCGCCAATCTACGTGCTCTCCTACTTGGCGTTACCGCTATCCTTGCTGTTCTTCATCTACTTTGTCTCCCACGGAACGCTGACCGACTTTGGGATACTGGGCGGGCTAATCTCGGTGGTGGTGTCTAACTCCCTATCGCTCATAGGGGACTTCGCTTTCTTCAGGCTGTACTTGAGGTTACAGGACTTGTTGGTGGCAACGGAGATAGGGCCAATGGACTACGTGGCCGGGCTGGCTCTGGGCAACTTGGTCTACAGCATCCCCGGCATCATCCTGTACGTGATCATAGGTACGCACTTCGGAGTGTTCAACCTAGCTCAACTGCCCGTCATCGCCCTAGTCCTTCTAGTTCTGCTGAGCTCCAGCACTGGACTCTCCATAACTCTGGCTTCCTTCCTAAAGCACACCAGGCACTCCTGGGGGCTCTCCACCTTTATGTCCCTCCTCTTTACCCTCCTTCCTCCACTCTACTACCCCTACGTGATACTTCCAAAGCCGATACTTTACGCGCTTTATGCCTCCCCCTCCACTGCGGGGTCGATTGTACTGCAGGGTTACCTAGGGCTAGCACCCCTAGATCCGTTGGCAGTCTGGGTCTTGACTGTGGAGGGGGTCGCGTTCTCTGCCATTCCCTTTTTCGCCCTAAGGTGGAGGGAAAAATAGTGAAGAGAAAGGACAGGGACCACTTGAGTACACGAGAGAGGGATGCTAGGGAAAAACGCTTTAAGCCCTAGTGAGTTTCACTCCCTTGAACAAGGCGTAGGGGGTCAGCGTCGGGGTAGGGGCGTCCCACCACTTCACTAGGTACCTCTCCCTTGAGAGCTCCTCCAAGTTCCTCAACAAGTTCTTTAGGCTGTCGGCTATCCTGAGCCTTGGCGACACCCCCACTGGCTTACCTTCTCTGTACACCACTACCGCGTCCCTGCCCACTGTGGAGAACTGCCCCTCCACGTAGTTTTGGAACCTTGTGTACCAGTTATTGTTGAACAGTATCACGTTGCCCGCTAGAAGGTCTTCCCTCTTTACTTCCCCCTCCTTCACCTCAAGGTTCCACGCCCTAGGATAGACCCACCCGGCGTTGCCAGTGTTCTCCATGCCAAGTAACTCGGCGACCTCGTTGTTTAACAACGGCGTCTTGAAGACCCCTCCCTCTATTATCGCCTTGTCCCTAGTGAAGGTGCCCTCCCAGTCGAAGCCTACTGACATTGGTCTGTCCTGCTTAGGCGTGTCCAAAAGGGTTAACTTCTCGCTAGCAACTTTCGTACCCGGTTTGACGTCGTAGAATATGGACTCGCCCATGACGATTGAGAGCCCAGAGGCCATCTCCGCCAAGTAGCCAAATAAGTTGCCCATGACCATGGGTGAGAGCACTACGTCGTACCTGCCGTCGTCTACGCTGACCTTGTTTGTTATGGAGGCGAAATCAGAAGCCGTCTCCACTGCTTCCCTCACCAGCTTGTCGCTGTAGGTAGTTGAGGCGAAGCTCCACTGCCCTGAGAACTCACTGTTAAAAGCCCTAAAGTATCCGTCAACCGTTGACCTAACGTCAGTGCCGTTAAAGCCCTTAGACGTCACCAGTGATACCTCCCTTTTGGTCAAGTTAACTATCCCGTAAACAGGGTACTTGGAGTCTATGGAGTCTACGACCTTCTGTGGGTCTTCCTTCACCTTCTCCATGGCGTGATCTACTTTCTCGAACTTATACTCCTTGGCGTTGTCCGTGAGCCTGGGCGAAATTTTCGGCTCCTCTAGGGCGTCAACTAACCTCGAGTAGTCGACTTCCTCTCCTCTACCCCTCAGCGTAGCTACTAAGTACTTTCTCCCCTTCTTCACTAGAACGTAATAGACCTCGTCGTCTAGGTTCTGAACTGTTGCCACTTTACTCTCCACTACCTTTACCACGGTGTTCTGGACGTGTTGCTTCAGTACTGCCCTCTCGTCGAAGCCCTTGAGGGAATCCAACAGGGAGAGTAGTTCCTCGTTCATTTAGATCACCTTTAGGTAAACGTCCCTTAACCTTAAATCCGGACCCCCCATCCATACTGGTACTCCCTGGTCTGGGTCTCCCTTTCCGCACACTCCAGCGAAGAACTGTAGCCTATTGCTTGCTCCGTCCACCTTGGAAAGGAGCTCGTTGGTCTTCCCCTCCAGTACTGGGAAGAGCACGGGATCTCCAAGCTCGCCGTTCCTCACTTCGAAAGCTTGTAGCCCAACGTATCTCTCCCCTAGCCTCAAGTCGTCGATGTTCCACTCCATATAGCTCTTAAAGTACACCCCCTCCTTTACGTCAGCCAGGAGTTCCTCGAGGGACATGTCCCCTGGCTGGAAGAACGTGTTTGACATCCTTATTAGGGGTTCCCTGTTGTAGCTCATAGCCCTCGCTGAGCCGTTGCTCTTCGTGTTGTATTTGGAAGCGGAGAACCTGTTGTGAAGAAGCTGGTTTACCTCACCCTTCTTTATGAGGTACTTAGGCCTAGCCCTGACCCCTTCGTCGTCGATCTCAAAGAAGCCATTGCTGTTGGGCAATGTGGGATCGTCTATCACTGTGACTGCCTCGCTCCCCACCTTCCCCTCTTTCATGTAGGTCAAGTAGCTGAGCCCAGCCTGTGCTGCCTCCCTCCCCAAGACCCGGTCCGCCTCGAATGGGTGGCCCACGGACTCGTGTGCCATGATTCCAGCAAGCATTGGTCCCAGCACCACGTCGTACTTACCCTCCTTTAAGGCCTTTCCCTTAACCAGCACATGGTCCACTTCCCTTATCTTCTCTGCCAGCTTCTCCTCTATCCCCCAGTTATCCAACCACTCCAACCCCCCGCTGGCGCCGAACTCGTCTGACCAGACCGTGGCCGTCCTATCCTGGTACTTCATGACGATGGAGAAGAAGATCCACACCCTCGGCACCCTACCCCTCACCTCGTTGCCATCGTGGAAAACGATCCTTTTCTCCTCCACTGACTCCAAGTAGTTCACGTTGAAGTTTAGGATCTTGGACTTTACGTCTAGCTTGGTCAAATTGAGGTAGACGTCCTTCAAGAACTTTACCTTCTCGTCTAAGGATATAGAGTCGAATGACCTCCTCTGCTTTACCTCGTATCTTCCTGGGTTCACTTGGACGTCGTCCAGCCTCTCCCAGCCGTCGGCTTTTACCTTTACGAGCTTGAGGTAATCCAAAGACTTTGAGGAAGAGAAGTAGAGGACGCCGTTCTCGTAGCCCCTTAACGCGTATCCCGCATAGCTCTCCCTCCTCACGCCCAAGAGCTGGCCGTTCATGAGGTAGATGGAGGTGGTCTCGTTGACGTGCTCTCTACCTTCAACGTAACTCAAGTTTGTCCTCTTAACAACCTCGTCTAGATCCATAGATGAATCTCTCGTCAACAGATTTAATTCTTTTTCACCTTTTCCTTTTGCCTTACCAATAGCTTGAGCAAGGCTGGGTACACGAATATCCTTATGACAAAGGTGTCGATCAAGGCGGCCATGGCTATTCCTATCCCCAGCTCCGCTATGGGCTTTATTGGGTCAAGCCCCAGCACTCCAAATGACGCTGCCAGTATTACCCCTAGGGCTGTCACTGCGCCTGCTGAAATGGATATAGCCCTCACTATTCCCTCGACGCTGTTTGTCCTTTCCACCTCCTCCTTTACCCTCACAAGGATGAAGGTGCTGTAGTCGTTGCCCAGCCCCATCATGAGTATGAACACGGTTATCGGTATGAAGAAGAGCACTCCCTCGCTATTCCTGAAGAGTAAGTATATTATGGCCAAGGACACGGAGACGCTTAAGAGTATGGTGGACACGGCCCCCAGGGATATCCTCACTGACCTCAAGAGCGCTGCCAACGCCATTATAAGGACTATCGGCAACACGATAGACAAAGCAGTGTAGTAGGGCATCAAGTATTTGAGCGCGTCCACAACGCTCGCGGTAGTCCCCCCTACGTACCCGTTATAGGGCGCTACCTCCTTCTGTATTTCTTCTACTAGCTTCTCCGCTTGCGGGGAATAAGGGTTGTAAGACATCACCACGGTCATTAGAAGGGTCCTGTTGTTAGTCCCTACGTTTTCCTTCAGTTGGGTCATCACCTCAGGGGTGTAAGTCCCGTTAAAGTTTGGGGGGACGGGGCCTATTACCTGCGTTACTCCTGGCATGGAGGATATGTTCCTCTCAAGGGAAGCGATCTTGAGCAAGAGAAACGTGTTGATGTTTGAGGAGTTGAAGACAACGAGGACTGGGTTAACGAAGGAGTTGCCAAATGCGTTTTCCAGCACCTTTAACCCCACTACCGCCGGTATGTTGGGAAGCCCAGAGGTAAAATCAAGGGAGAGGGGAGTGGTTAACACGAACGCAGCTGAGGCTAAACCTACTATTAACGCGATCACCAAAACAGTCTTTGGTCTCGAGAGGGAGGCACTCGCTAGCTTTCTCAAGGTTCTGCTCTCCCCGGACTTAGGCCTCGAGGGCCAGAACATCTTTTCCCCAAGCCTACCATACACCAAGGGTAGGAGAGTGTAGGCTAGGGCTACAGTTATGGGAACGGAGAAACCTATTGTAAGGCCCCAAGTCTGCATGAAAGGTATAAAGGACAACGAGAGGAAAACGAAGGTCACTGCGACCCCGCTAATGAGTATCGCCTTTCCAGAGTACTTTAGCGAGGTCTTGACAGCCTCTTCCTTACTAGCCCCCTTTCCCAGCTCCTCCCTGAACCTGCTCAGGAGGAAGACGCTGTAGTCAGCCCCGATCCCAAGGAGGACTGAGATCAGTGGCTCTATTACTTGGAAGTCCACCTTCTGGTAGAAGAGTCCCACCAGAGTCACTACGGCCATGCCGAACACCGCTGAGAGACCCACTAATGTCAGCGTTATTATGGGGGCAACGGGGCTCCGGAAGTAAGCCCCAGTTATGACGAGGAGTGCCACGAACACTAAGACGAAGGTAATCGTCTCCCTTTGGCTCTCGCTACTCGAGAGTTCCTGTACGAGGGGACCGGGACCCGTCAAGTAGTGGGTGACTTGTACGTTGGAGAGTCTATTCTGGAGCTCCTCTGCCACTTCCCCAGCTGGATAGGTGCCGTTGGGGAACTGGAAGTTAGGCCCATACCTGGTGTACACGAAAATTACCGAAACGTTCTTGGCTACGTAAAGGGAGGTCAAGGAGGATGGAGGGGTAATTGAGAAGAAGGCCGTCTCGTTCTCTTCCAGGAGCCTCTCAGGTGACACGTTGAACAAGGTAGTGTAGGAAAAGGGCACGTGGAGCAACTTGGCTACCTGCTCCCTGATGAGGGTGACGTTGTCCGTCTTCTCTTCCTGCATTACTTGGTAGCCCGTGAAGTTTATGGCCTTGCCTATCTCCTCGTCGTATTGGAGGTAGGCGGTGACTACGCTGTCCACCTGCGTCACGCTGGAAACGTTCTGTATTAGTTTAACCACTTGGTAGGTCTCCTCTGGACTGGCGTTCACTAGTACCACGTCGATGGTGTTGTTTGCGTTGGCGCCGTGGAAGTACTGGTCTAGGAGTAGCTGTGCCTTCTGAGAAGGGTAGCTTGGGGGTATGGTGACGTTCTCGTTGTAGTTTAAGTACTTTGAAGAAGAGGAAGCAAGGAACAACGCCACCAAGATGGCCACTGTCCAAAGTACTACCAAAAGCCTCTTGTCCATATACGGGTTAAAGTCCTTGAATTAATAAGTCTGTAGAAAATTGCGAGAGAACGTTTCACGCGTTTACCCTAGCCTTTACCTCCTTGAGCACGCAGTCCAGCTCTACCTCAGCCCTCTCCCTTGACACAATGTCGGCGATGGGGTCAAGGGGCGTCTCCTCCATGTTTACTATTACCAGTGACCCTCCCCTCTGCTTCACTATCTGAGGTATCAAGTTCGCTGGGTAAACGGCGAGCGAGGACCCCACCACTAGGACTAGGTCGGACTCGTAGGCTATTTCAATTGCCTCCTGGATCCTAGTGACTGGCTCACCAAAGAGGACTACGTCTGGCCTTATAACACCTCCGCACGCACATCGAGGAGGGTTCTCCCCGTAGTCGAGCTTCTTGAGTACCTCCCTCGAGTCGTACTGCTTGTAACAGGAGGAGCAGTAGCTTCTCTTCACTGTGCCGTGTAGCTCTATGACGTTTACTGAGCCCGCGGACTGGTGCAGTCCGTCGATGTTCTGGGTTATTACGGCCTTTATGAGCTCCATCCTCTCCAGCTCTGCAAGGGCTACGTGGGCTGAGTTTGGCCTCGCCTCAAAGAGGGACCTCATCCTGAAGCCGAAAAACTCCCAGAAGCCCTTTGGGTCCCTGTTAAAGTACTCCACACTGGAGAGCTCCTGTGGGTACCTCTTCCAGAGTCCGTTGGGCCCCCTGAAGTCGGGTATGCCGGAGGCCGTGCTTATCCCCGCCCCGGTAAAGGCTATGGCGTAAGCCGAGGAGAGCAGGAGGTCGGCTATCCTTTTGCACTCCATAAAACAGGTTTTACCCCCAAAGGATTAAAACTTTGAGAGTGTTTACCACGTCCCTCGTTCTAGGAGACTAAACGTCCTAGAAAAACTTATATAGTTTTGGGTAACCCTAAATATTAGATACAAATGAACTTCATACAGTTCTTGTTAAACCCGCCAACCGGCTTAAGCGTAGGAGAAATACTCCTAGTATCCTACATCTTGGGCATAATGCACGGGGCCACTCCAGACGAACACACTTGGCCAATAACCTTCAGCTACGCTATAGGGAAGTATAGCACCAAGGGCGGAATGAAGGCAGGCTTCCTGTTCTCCTTGGGCTTCACCATTCAGAGGGCTTTTTTGACGACTTTAGGCTTCATAGGTCTCGCTGCTATCTATAAAGAATACAACCTGGACGGCCCAGTGTACTTCGTGGTAGGAATTGTGATGGCGATTGCAGGGTCCTACATCTTGAAGGGGAGGTACTTGCACTTGCCAATAGACAAGCTACTCCACAGCGAGGGACACACTGGGAAGGCTGAGAGGACCGAGGTCAGGGACGTACCCCTGAAGATGACCATAGTCCACGGTCTAATAGCGGGGTTCGGTTTCGGGGCCTATGCATCAATTATAACCTTTATCCTTGCCCCCATGATGCCGTCCATATGGTATGCCCCTCTGCCTGGCGTAATGTTTGGCTTAGGCACTATGACCATGCAAATAATATTTGGGGCCATATTCGCCAACGTGATGAGGGCCAAAAAGCTATCGGAGGACGACATCAAGTACATAGGCAGTAAGTCTGCAGGCAGGACCTTGTACTACGGAGGCATTGTGTTCTCCTTAGTCGGGATACTAGTAATGCTTCTACCATCAATAGACAACTGGGCGATTTCTACTGGCAACCCTATCCCCAACTTGGACGCAATAGACCTAGGCTTCCTTCTAGTGATTACGGTAGTGGGAGGAGTGGGAGTCGCGAGCATACTGATGAGCTACAGAGAGGTAAAGCAAGCTAAGGGGAAAGCGGAGAAGGCTAGTCCGGTAACTAATTGAAGGCGTTTCATTTGCTGAAGGTTTTTACGTTTAAGGTTAAATTCATTTACCTAGGTTCGTAACTTTTTTATGGAAACTGGGAAGCTCATTTTAAAGATTTTAAGAGAATACACGGATAGGATATTCATAGTCTCGGGAACAGACTACCCTGCCTTCATAAAGGCACAAGTGGAGGAGAAAGGGCTTCCTGAATTTGAAGTAGCCCTCCACGAGATCGTGGCCTCTAGCGCGGCAATTGGTTATTCCCTAGCAGGGAAGCTCGGCGTCCTTTTTGTTCACACAATCCCAGGGACGTTCAACTCCTTGGGCTTCATAGCTGACGCCTTTACCTCAAGGATACCCCTCCTCGTCGTTGCAGGGAAGAGTCCCTACACCGAGAAGGGAAGCACAGCAAGCAAGGACTTGAGGATCCACTGGACACAGGACGCGGACCAGGAGGGCTTTAAGTTCTTCAAGTGGAGCTTCGAAGTTAGACACCCGTCGCAGATCGAGCCAGCACTGAGGAGGGCAGTACAGATTGCGTTGAGCGAGCCTCAAGGGCCAGTGTACTTGGCCATACCTAGGGAGATAAGCGTTGCAGAGGCGGAGGACAGGGGAACAAGGATGGAGCCCTTTTACGCCGGTGTACCGGAGTCCTACCTGCAGAGGGCCAAGGAGATGATAGAGAGAGCCTCAGACCCCGTTATTGTCACTTGGAGGGCGGGAAGAAGGGAGAGCTGGTTTAAGGCGTTAAGGGACTTCGCGGACAGGGCAAACATACCAGTGTTGAACTACGTAGGAGAGAGGGTTAACTACCCCTCGTCCGGGAAGATGGCGATAGACCACTTAGACCTCAGGGACGCTGACCTAATCATAGAGGTTGAGGTGGACGTCCCATGGATACCGAAAAAGGTGGACGTGGACGCTAAGGTTATAAGGGTTGACGTGGAGCCCTCCTACTCCTACATACCCTTCTACGGCTTCTCCTGTGACCTATGCGTCCAAAGTGCTGTAGACGAGTTCTTCAACAGGCTGAACGTTAAGAGGGAACCGGACAAGTCGCTCCAGGAGGAGATATTGAGGCAGAGGGAGGAGAAGAGGAAGAACCTAGAGAAGCTCTCGTCCCAACCCTCAATCCACCCCAACTACCTATCGTACGAGGTGTGTAAGTTGGGCTGGACGGTGTTCAACGAGTACGACCTAAACCCCAAGTACTGCTCCTTCGACGAGTTCAACTCCTACTTCGGAGACCCGGCCTTTGGTCACTTGGGTTGGGCAATGGGGGCAGGGGTAGGGTACAAGATGGCAACTGGGAAGGAAGTGGTGGTAGCGGTGGGCGACGGGTCCTTCATCTTTGGCGAGCCCCTGGCGTTCTACCACCTCCAGAGGAGGTACCCGGTGCTGACCGTGATCTTCGACAACAAGGCGTGGAACGCCGTGCAGAGGGCAGTAAAGGAGGTATATCCAGGGGAGAAGTTCGACGGGTTCCCCGGGGCGGAGATAGACATAGGGGAGCTCCCCTCGACTATAGAGAAGGTTGGGGGAAAGTACTTCTACGTGGAGAGGGCGGAGGAAGTTGAGGGGGCCCTAAGGAAGGCTAAGGAAGAGGTGGAGAGGGGGAGGCCAGCCATAGTCCACGCCAAAGTGGTAAAGACTTGAGACAACTTTTAATCTACCGTCCCCTTCATATTCCCATGATAAAAAACGTTCTCAGGAGGTTAATGGAGTTCCACGAGGACATGATGGGGAAGGAAGAGGGGAGGAGGTCGTTCCTATACTCTTACCACTCCCTTCAGTACGAGTACTTGTCCAAGGCTGGGAGCTCCTACGTGGGAACACTGAAGTCCGCAGTCGTGAACGACCTCCTCATCCCTGGGGAGGTAGTGAGGGGCAAGTTCGGGGAGTTCCACGTGGACAGGCAGGGGAAGAGGTTGGTCTACTTGTATAAGGACTTGGCTGTGGAGAGCGATGAGTACTTCGAGCCCTCTGGAGAGCAGGACGGTTACGAGGAGTGGGTTGTGATGTCGAAGCTCTTGAACTACCCCCTGCCCAAGGTGAAGGTCGCCATCTACGACCTAGCCGGAAAGGCCATCAAGAAGGTGAGGAAGTACTACGTGAAGATGTACGGGAGCCACGGCGTGAAGCTGTTCCTCTCGCTCTACCACTTGGCCCAGGCAGAGGCGTACAAGGAGCACGGGAAGAGCTTCAAGGAACTGTTGAGGGGCTACTTGGAGGAGGTTGAGCCAAAGGGCATAGTCATTGCAGGGAAGTTGGGGAAGTTTTACGTGGACGAGGGGGAGAAGAGCGTCACCTACACGTTTAGGGGGCTAAAGGTGAAGGTGGTGTACGACATAAGCAAAGAGGACTTCTCCAAGATGAAGGAGTACGTGGTCAAGTTTAGGGAGCTCATGCCCAACGAAAAGGGAGACCCAGAGGACTGGATAGCAGTGTTCTTCAAGGCCCCCTTTGTCAGGGGGGCTTCCGTAAAAATAGACGTTAGATAAAAAAGAGGGGCCTTTAACTGTTGCCTTCGTCTGAGCCGTTATCCGAGTTTTCTTCCTTTATTATTATCAAGGGCGTGTTACTCACTGTGGCGTTGTGGGCGTGCTCGGACACTGCGTAGTATATTACTATGGTGATGTCGTAGGTCCCGCTGGGCAAGTACATCTTGTGGCTCTCGTGGTGGTCCTTTGTTAACGTGATGGTGTAGTTGGAGAACTTCAGCACTACGGTAAACTGAGAGAACTCGTCCTCTAGGGCGCCGTCGTTGAGCTTAAAGGTATAGTAGCCGGAGCTCAGCTGGACCTTGGCTTCAGCGGTGTAGTTACCGCTCTGGCCGGCGGTGAGGTTACCTAAGTTAATGTTTGCCATTAACAGTACTGTATCATTACTAGACTGGCTGGACTGACTGGGCGCAGTTACGTGGTAGGATAGGGAAGCTATCTGGCCCATGAAGGAGTCCGCTACAGCTATCCCCACTCCCACTAGCAGGGCCATTAGGCCTCCGAGGATTAACAGTTTGTTCATTTTTGGTCTGAGATAACACTTCTCCAAAAGGCTATATTAGGAACTCGTTCCGGAACGGTTCTTAGGAACGTAAAAAGTCCTGCCTTCCTTCTTCACTTCCTCGACGTAACCGAGGCTGACCAGCTTCTTAACCCTCCTGTACGTGGTAGTCTTGGGTAGCTTAGTGAACTTCATTATGTCTGACAGAGTGTAGTTCCCCTTGTTTATCGCCTCGAGGACAAGCAAGTCCCTGTCGTTGAGCCTCCCCTCGCTTTGCTGTTCTTCCTTCCCCTCCTCAGCTTCTTTTTCCTTGGGCTGTTCCTTGGCCTCCGGAACCTGTACCGTGGCAGTCCTTACCCTTGCCCTCAGGAGCTTTACGATCGAGAAAGCAAAGAAACCGTTCAGTCCCACTAAGACCGCCAACAGAGTGTAGATCATGTTGTAGTTTGGCTGGGAGCTTGTTGACCCCCCGACCGCTGGAGGCAGGTAGTAGAGGACGGTGACGTTGTCGGAGTAGAAGGACAGTTTGTAGTACCCGCCCTGAAGGGAGAAGCTGTCAGGGACCGGGCTCATGTAAGTTACCGTAGAGGCTGAGGGCAGGTAAAGCGTTATGTTCAAGGGGTAGGGTTCGTTCAAGGATATCACCCCTTTGCTGAATGATGCGACGTAGCTTATGGTAACGTTGCTCTTGTTGGAAAAGTACACCACGCCCCCCTGGACGCTGAAGCTACTGCCCGAGACCCTAATTGGGGTGACGTTGTGGCCCACCAACAGGAAGCGACTCTCCCCTGAGATGTTAGCTACCACTGTGCCGTTGTAGAAGACCACCAAGGTAGACGAGTGAGAGACAGTCACCGTAAAGGCCGCTAACGCTAGCGCTATTAACGTCAGCAACGACTTCATTATACATAATCTAGCACGACTAGGTAAAAATTTTAGCCTCTAGTTTCACCGGTTTCGCGTATTCCTTAATAAACAGTGGAACAACAATTAATCACATATGAGGCAAAATCTCCTAGTGGCTTTGCTCGTGGTGACGCTTGTGGCAAACGTTGTGCTAGGCATAGAGCTCTACACCGCCCTCCACCCCGGCACATCGGCATTGCCGGGTAACAGCGGAACTACTTTTACTTCTCAGCCCGCCCACGTCAACTCCACCCCTGAGTACTCCTTTTCCTACAAGTTCGTCTACGTCTTCCACGTCAAGGGAGAAGGAGAGTACGTCGTCGGGATCAAGCCAAACGCCTCCCTTTTCCAGAGCCTCTACGTGATCATCCAGTTCAAGAACGGGAAGACCGTTGAGCTCACCTTGTACAACACGTCAGTCCTAGTCCACCTAGAGAAGGAGAACAGGGTAGCCGTGGTGTTCGTTACTGGGGTGAGCTACCAGAACGTCTCCCCCCAGGACATCTTGAACTACGTCAACCTATACTACCAGCAGGTGTCCTCCCAGGGAGAGTCCTCTAGCTCGGACTAAGGGGAGGGTTTTTTATTTCTCGTCGAGAATACTTACTTATGTTCAAAGAGCTCATGAAGGCAGTAGACTACTTAAACAGAGGACAAGTGGAAGAGGCTGGGAAGTACCTACTGGAGCTGGCAAAGGGTGAGGAGAGCGAGGAGCTCTTCAAATTGACGGCGGAAGTTGAGAAGGAACTTAGGGAGCTGGAGGAAGAAAAGACCCTGCTTGACGTAAACACAAAGTTCGAAGAGGAGTTGAGGGAAGTGATGAAGAAGGATATGTCCTGCAAGAGGGAGAAGCTCAGGGTGCTCTCTTACGTAATGATAGAGAAGATGAGCAAGGGTAACGACATCCTCATTTCCATGATAAGGAACCCGGACTCTGCAAGGCCCCATACTTACATTTAGACGAACTTTATCCCTCCCTTGTAACTTCCCTTTATTACCCTGTCCACAGCGAAAAGCGTGAGAATCATAACGGGAAACGCGGCTACAAGAGCAGAAGAGGCTAAGAGCCCCCAATTTAAGCTCTCGTTACCCAACGCCTCTAGGGCAAATAAGGTAACCGTCTGGGCCCCCTGCGGAGGGAAAGAGTAGTTATAGGGCGTAGACGAGAAGACGAGGGGATAGAATAGGAGGTGCCAGTTGAATATGAAGGAGAGCAGGAGGACAGAAAACATAGCAGGCCTTGAAAGGGGGAAGATTATCCTGGTCAGTTTTCTTTTTATGGAGAAGACTTCTGCAGCGTCGTCGTATGCCCTAGGGAAGTCGACGAAAAAGTTGTAGAGCACCCAGACGCCAAAAGTTGCAGTGAAGATGGGAGTTGAAAGGATCAGAGCCCACCAAGTGTTCAATAGGTTCACGGATGAGAAGAACATGAAGAGTGGTAACACGAAGGAGGCAGAGGGGAGGGAGTATAGGTAAATGGAGAGCGGTAGTATCCAAGAACCCTTGCCCTTTGAGACCTCGTAAGCTGAGGGGAGGGAAAGGAGGACAGTGAGGAGAGAGGCAGTTGAAGCTACGACGACGCTGGTCACCATGTACGGGGCTGAGGAGCCCAGTGCAGTGAGGAAGTAAGAAGACGTTAAGTCCTTTGGGAAGAGGATTGGTGGGTAGCTGAAGTCGAGGTAGGCCTTCCTAAACGCTACAAGGAACATCCAGTACACTGGAAAGTCCAGGAAGAACAGCAACAGAGCTGTCAAGGCGTAGATCAAGCCTTTGAACGCCCTATCTGGTACCCTCAGTTTGAAGGAGGGAAGGAGCTTGTTCCTCTTAGTCCTTATTAAAAGGAGGAGGATAACTGAGGGGATTGTTGCGAAGACGCCTAAGATTGCTGACGCAACGGCTCCGCCAGAGAAATTGCCAAGCTCGAACATCTCGTCGTAGACGAGTAGGGGCAGGGTCGTGGTGGAGTAGCCTGGGCCTCCTTGAGTCAGCACGTAGGGTAAATCAAAGTTACCTAGAGAGATGACAAACTGTAGTACAAAGGAGAGCCAAAACGCCTTCCCCACTGCCGGGAAGACCACCTTGGAGTAGTACTCGGAAAGGGGAATGCCGTCGACCAATGACGCCTCCTTAATCTCTTGCGGTAGCGACCTAATGGCGGACAACATGATCAGGAAGGACAGGGGCACGGAAGTCCAGACGTTCACGAGGACAAGGGTGCAGAGCGCAGTTGACTTGTAGTAGAGCGGGTCGTAGCCTATTCCCAGCAAGTAGGTAAACCACCCGTAGTGGCCGTAAAGGCTTATGGCCCATATCAACGCGGAAGAGGTGAAGGGGATGGTGTAGGGCAACATGGAGAGGAGGGACACGACCCTCTTTCCCCTTGACATGAGGTCTACCGCCATTGCGAGGAAAGAGCCTATTACCGTGGAGGCTATTGCTGAGAGGAAAGAGAACGCGAAGGTGTTGTACACTACCAGTCCCAAGGGTATGAGGACGAAAACCTTGCCCAACTGATCCAGGTTTGCGCCGACGATATAGAACGTGTACAGGAAGGGAATTACGCCGAACCCGAAGATGTAAACTAGGTAGGGTATGGAGTACCTCAACTCCTCCCGTCGCCCCCGAATATCTTGTACTTTCTCACGGAGAACTTAACTTGAGTCCCAACATTGAGCTTCTCCTTGCTGAACGCCCTCACTTCTCCTCCCTCGAACTTGACGTAAACCAGGTACTTGTCCCCCCAGAACTCCACGTCCGATACCTCCCCTACAAACCCCTCCTGTCCCAGGAACACGTCCTCTACCCTAATGCCCACCTTCCCGTTGACGTCGAAGGGCTTCCCGTCGACAAGGCTCATTGGGGGTAGACCAAAGAAGTTGGCTACAAAGGCGTTTGCTGGGTTTTCGTAGATCTCCTCCGGAGTCCCCACTTGCACAATCTTCCCCTTGTCCATTATTGCCACCCTGTCAGCAAGGGCCATGGCCTCAGCTTGGTCGTGGGTGACGTAAATGGTGGTTATCCCGTTCTCCATCTGGATCCCCTTCACGAGCCTCCTGGCGTGTAACCTCTGTGGGGCGTCTAAGTTGGAGAGAGGCTCGTCCATGAGGAAGACCTTTGGCTTTCTCACCAGTGCTCTCGCTAGGGCCACCCTCTGCTGTTGCCCCCCAGAGAGCTCCCCCGGATATCTGTCGAGCAGGTCCCCTATCCCGAGGCTCTTGGACACGTACTGGATCCTCTCCTCGACCTCCCTCTTCCCTAAGTCCTCTATTGGCATTGCCAAGTTCTCGTATACTGTCTTGTTGGGGTAGAGGGCGTAGTTCTGGAAGACCATGGCCGCTCCCCTCTTGGATGGGGGCAACATCGTTACGTCTTTGCCGTCTATTAAAACCTCGCCCTCTGCCCTCTCTAGCCCTGCAACGGTCCTTAAGAGCGTGGTCTTACCGCAACCAGAGGGGCCTAAGATGACGAAAAACTCTCCCTTTTCCACTTTTAGGTTGACGCTGTCAAGTGCAACTATTCCCTTGAACCTCTTGGTTACGTTCCTAAGCTCAACGCTCATGCTTTTACCCGTAGTACTGCTCTAGGGCCTCTACCCACTGCGAGGCAGCGGTGTTAAGCGCTTGGGAAGCTGTCGTCTGTCCCTCCAAGTAGCTGAAGACCTGCTGGTTGAAGGAGGGTATCAAGTAGTTGTACGTTGGCGGTACGTTTGGCGGGTTGGCCCACGCGTTGAGGGCGGCACTGTAGGTAGCGGAGAGCCACTCCCTCTCGTAGGAAGGCAATGAGGAGTTGTGTATTAGGTCAAGGAAGGCCTCCTTGGAGATTGGGAACTTGTGGAACTTAAGGAAGGCGATCTCCTGCATCTGTGGCGACACGAGGAACGCCAGGAACTCCTCTGCTAGCTGTGTGTGTGCTGAGTACTTGCTCACGCCGAGTAGGTCTGTCCCTGTCTCTGCGTATCCCCCTGGGAGCGGTGCCAAGTAGGTCACGTTGAGCAGCGTGGAGTTAATTGAGGAAAGCTGGGAAGTGAAGAGAAACGCCCCTGGGGCCTTGGTGTAGAACACGGGGATGTTGTCGTAGGACATCTGGATGGAGCTGGGAGGTGGCTCGTAGCTCACCAGCTTGGCGTAGGTCTGCAACGCCTCTAGCCCCGCGCTGGAGTTAAACGAGGGCAACGGGAACTTGTAGCCCGGCAGGATGTAGCCCTCGAACATCACGTTAAATCCTGGTATGCCGGATATATTACCGTGATTAAGAGAGGGGCTTCTGGCGTAGTAGTACCCAAACACCGCTGGAAAGGCGTCGATTATGCCGTGAGACTCGTGGTCGTCAATTATGAAGCCGTACTTGGTCACATTGTGGGAGACCAGAAACTGGTCAACGTCTAGGACAACGGTCCAGTTTTGCCACGTGCTAGGGGATAAGTTCATGTGATACTCCTGGTAAAACTCGTTGGCCAGCGTTTGGTTGTCAAATATTGAGGTCTTGTAGGCAGTCAAGTAGACCGCAGTCTCGTAGGCTATGCCTACCATTACGTTCTCGTGTAAAGTCACGTTGTAGATGACTCCGCCGAAGTCCTCCTGCGAGGAGATTATGTCGGACATGTTGAACATTGAGGAGTTAAGGGGCAGTAGGTAGGGAGAGACGTCCTGGGCCGAGGTTGACGTAAAGCCTATGATGTCGTACTGAGAGGAGTGGGCCTCAAGGACTGTCAGCTCCTTACTTATGTAGTCGCTGAACGGATAGGCTATGACTTTAACCGTTACACCTGGATGTTCCTCTGAGAACACATTTCCTGCGTACTGTATGAACTGTGCCGACTCACCAGAGAAGGTAACCACTGTGAGCGTCACCGGGGAAGAAGTGGTGGGGGTTGTGGTAGACGGTGAGGTAGGAGTTACGTGGTGGGCGAGCAGAAGATAGCCCGCAACTGCGCCTATAACTATTATTGCTATAACTACGCCTACAATAACTCCAGTGGATACGCCTTTCATGGGAACAAATTGTAACCTTCAGTAAAAGGCTTTTCTAGTATAAAGTTTATGAATCACTTTCAAATTTCCCTAAGGATCTTTTAGACCTAGTTATTCCTTTTTAACCAGTTTATTTAAGGTAAGAGGGGAAATTTCCCATATGCATTCAGTGCTCCGATATTGGCTAAAGTACTACATTGTCTCCGCCGTGACTATTGCAATCATTGACATGTTCGTCTCCCTAATACCGGTCAACTTCCTCTTCTTTCCGATATTCCAAGTGTTTGTCATATTCGCGATGTGGTACTTGGTGTCTCCCCTGGTCATGAGGCTAACCTTCAAGATGGCCCCATCTGACGCAGGGGTGGAGGACCTCGTCTCCTCCGTGGCCAAGCTATTCTCCCTGAAAACGCCTAAAGTGCTAATAGCCAACGTCGACTTCCCAAACGCATTCGCCTTCGGCAACGTGCTCTGGAGGGGGGTGGCCATCACGAGGCCCATCTTTGACGTCCTGAGCAGGAGCGAGTTGGAGGCAGTGGTAGCGCACGAGCTCTCCCACCTAAAGAACAGGGATCCCGAGATCCTCCTGCTCACGTTGATCGCGGTGAACTCAGTCTACGTTATCCTAGTTACCTACTTCCCCGGGCTCTACGGCTTAGCGTTCACGCTCTACTTCTTCGTGCTCTTCCCTCTATTCTTCTACGTCCACAGGGTGTTGGAGAAGAGGGCAGACCTCACCGCCGTGAGGACTTCGCCCTACTTCGCCGTCCTCCTCGAGTCATCCTTGATAAAGATAGCACTGTTGAGGGGGAGGAACCTCAAGGAAGTCTCTCCCCTTCAAGCTCTCAGCATGAAGGCCTCAATAGACCAGGGCAACTACTTCTCCCTATTTAGAACCCACCCGTCCTTGGCTGAGAGGCTCAATTACTTGAGCAAGTACGAAGTCTACAACTGGACTATACCTTATTAGCCCACAAACTCCAGTTCCTCCCATGGTGGTGGGTTACTTCGACGGGCTATGTGAGCCCAGAAACCCCGGGGGAATAGCTACATACGGTTACATTATCTACCTGGACGACGGACGGGCTATCAAGAGGTATGGGCTAGCTGAAAAGCCCTTTTCTCCAGACTCCACCAACAACGTGGCGGAGTACACTGGGGTGATATGCCTAATGGAGGAAATGATCTCCCTTGGAGTGAGATCTCCGGTGATAAAGGGCGACTCCCAGCTAGTGGTGAGACAACTAAACGGGGAATACAAGGTAAAGGCCAAGAGGATCCTTCCCCTCTACGAGAAGGCCGTGAAGCTCAAGGAGGAGCTAAACGCTACAGTAATGTGGGTGCCAAGGGAGGAGAACAAGGAGGCAGACGAACTGAGTAGAGTAGCTTACAAGCTGGTGAGAAAAAACAGGTTGAGGGAAGTGGGATGCCCCAAAGTTTAGACTCCTGCAGTTGCCTCGTTTACTTCCTCTAGGCTCTTATTTATGGTGTTGGGCAGTACAGCGATTAGTATTAGCCCCATTATTACCATGGGTATCTGGAAGCCGACCCACGTGGTGAAGCTACCTAGGGCTAATATCACCGGGAATATGATGGCCGTAGATATGGCAGCACCTAAGTGTGCAACGCCGTCTGAGAAAGCGAAAGACGTTGCCCTAGCGTAGGTTGGGACGTTCTCAGTGCCGTTCAAGTAGTTCATCTGGTTGCTCCACCCTACTCCTATGAAGTTAGTTATCAACATCCCCAGGAAGGCAACGGTCAAGTCGTGGGCTACGGCCCCGTAGACCGACACAATAACACCCAAGAGCATGCCCACGGAGTAGGCGATAGTAGTGAGCACTGCCCTCCTTACCTTTTCAACAATAGGCCTGAGGGCTATTGAACCAAGGAAGGTCGCAATCCCAGCTATACCGAAGAGGGAGGTTATCTCGCTACCTAGGGAACCGCTGTATCCTAGCGTGTTGGAAGTCCACAGGAGGTACTCGGTCAAGTAGGGATACTCGCCAAAGTAGAAGAAGAATATTGACAACATCACCAATATTACCCTTACTCTATACACTGGATTCCTGAACACGTAGAACGGGTCGACCTTCTTTACTTGGTAGTACACAGGCCTTGGCTCTGGGAGACTGCTCATCCCTGTTCTCTCCATTGCCTTCTTCTCCATTTCATTCACTAAGTTTTCAGCCTCCTGGACCTTCCCCGTGAGGGCCAGCATCCTCACAGTCTCACTGGCGTGTGACCTAATGACCAGAACTATGAAGGCCAGGGTCGCTCCCACCGCGAAGACTATCCTCCAACCGATTACCGGGTTTGCTAGCACTATTACGGACGCCATGAAGGGCCCTAATCCTAGTCCTGCCCATCCCGCTATGTAGACCAAGTTAAAGTATTTTGCCCTGTTCACAGCTGGAACCATTTCTACTAGGTAGGTTGGCACTAGGATTAAGTCACCGCCTATTCCCATACCAGTTATGAAACGAAAGAGCAAGAACATTGGATAGTTCACAGAGAGGGCGTTTCCTAAGCTCCCTACCCCAGTGAGGAGTGCGGTCAGTATTAGGACTGGCTTCCTGCCTATCTTGTCTGCAAGGTAGCCCAAGATCAACGCGCCGGGTATGTAGCCGAAGAGCCCCATTGACACCACGGTCGAGGCTTCCGTGGCCGTTAGCCCCGTGTATGGCAACGAGGTAGGTGAGAAGGCTAGTCCTATGTCGATGACGTCGTACAAGGCTATGAAATAGCCAAAGGCTAGAGCCAATATCACGGAAATAGGTAAGACGATAGTGGGTAACCTATCTATCCTAGCGGTTAGTTCGGCTACCTTTTTATTTATATCAGAGGACATGGCAAACAGTTTGTACGCAAACGCGTATATATACCTCTTTTAGGAATAAGTCGATATTACTCATAAATTAAGCTGAAATGATTAAAACTTTTCTAGATAAATTTAAACTAAAATAGAAACATGTGGAAAAGGCGAGTATTACCATAAAAAATGTTGAGGATGGAGTTAAAAACTTTCAGCAGCGGCCAATTATATCATCCCTCAGTACCCAAAAAACTCATCATCTCACTCTCAAACACCTCCTGAAAGACCTTGTACGCCTCGTCCCCGTAGAGGACCACTTTCACCAACCTTAGGGTGGAAGGTTTAAACTCCTTGAGGACATTCGCGGTTAGCCTTGCACATATCTCGTGAGGGTAGCCGTAAATCCCCGTGGATATAGCAGGGAGAGCGATGCTCCTCAACCCCAACTCTTCCGCCTTCTCTAGCGACCTCCTTACAGCTGACTCGAGCTTCTCCTCCCCCTCAACTCCGTACCTAGGCCCCACTGCGTGGATCAAGTACTTTGCCTTTAGCCTCCCCGCTGAAGTAACTGCTACCTCGCCCACTGGAACAGGGCCGTGCCTCCTAACGTACTCGTCGCTCTCTCTCTGTATCTCCTGCCCTCCCTTCCTAACTATCGCAAGAGCTACCCCTCCTCCGTGTTGCAAGTAGGAATTGGCGGCGTTGACTATGGCGTCAGCCTCTACTTCAGTTATGTCGCCCTTCAAGAGCTGGACCGTGAGCCCGTTCCTTAACTCGAACTCCCTCATTCTAAGATTAAGTATATAGGGGCGTGATCTGAAATATTTTCCTCTGTGACTATGTCTGCTTCCCTCACTCTCTCCTTCAGCTCCTGGCTCACTACGCAATAGTCCAGTCTCAGCCCCCTGTTCTTCTCCTTGGACCTGCCGCGGTAGCTCCACCAGCTGTACTTCCTCTCGCTAGGATGGAGAAGCCTAAAGGAGTCCACGTAGCCCAGGGAGAGGAAGTGGGAGAACCACTCCCTTTCCTGTGGGGTCAGCCCAGGGATTGTGGGGTCGTAGAACGCCATGTCAATGTCTTGGTGGGCAACGTTGAAGTCCCCGCACACGACCACTGGTTTCTCCTCCCTGAGCCTCTGTGCAAACTCCTCCAACTCCTTGTCAAAGGAGAGCTTGAAGTCAAGCCTAGAGAGACCGTTCCCAGCCCTAGGAAAGTAGCAGTTCAACAAGTAGAAGTCCTTAAACTCCACAGTTATTACCCTACCCTCATCGTCGAATTCCCTTTTGCCCAAGCCCTTCACCTCCCTTAGCGTGGATATTTTGGTTAGCGTCATAACCCCGCTGTAGCCCTTCCTCACTGCTTGGAAGGAAATCACCTTATAGCCCATGACCACGAAGTCCAGGGGCACAACTTCTCCTCTGGTCTCCTGGAAGAGGAGGACGTCAGCGTCTAGCTTCTTCACTTCCTCCACGAGCCCCTTGCTCAATGCAGATCTAATGCCGTTAACGTTCCAGCTCACAATTTTCATAAGATAATGATTCCTATCCTAGTTAAAATGACTGAGTCACAGTCCTCTTACTCAGCGCTGACCTACTCCGTGCCATGCGAGGGTTCTGCCTAGGTCTAAGGCGTTACTCCCCTTTAAGGGAGATACCCCGTGATGTGAAGAGAAAGGAAAGAGGTTTTTCAACGTGTTGACAACTTTCTTTATACCTAAGTTTCATATTGTTTTTCAATTTTAAAACCTTACCCCGCCTTAAAAGGCGAGGTTTGTCTTCTTATTTATCACGTCCTTGTCAGCCTCAGATGTAGCCTTTACCTCTCTCCTTGGTCTATACACTTCGTTAACTGGTACCACAACTAGGGCAGAGACTAGGGAGAGGGCCAAGGTCAACGCGGAGATCTCCCTGTAATTTTGGAGGAAGGCGAGAAGTGCCCCCCGCTGAACCGGAGTAGTTGGACAACACGGTGAAGAGCGAGAAGACCTTAGTCCTCTCCCTTGGCGAGACGTTCTCCGTGAGGATGGCGGTCTGCATTGGGGCTACGGTTGCCCCTACTCCTCCCCCAACTAGCCCTCCAGCTATCCCGAAGCCCCCAAGGGCGGAAGCCACCATCAGGAGGTAGAAGTTGAAGGTTAGAAGGAATATCAGCGCGGAGACGGGGAGGAAGGACAACGCGATCGTGAGCAATTTCTTCCTCCCGTACTTATCGGAGTAGAGGCCTAGGAAGAAGGTTATTAAGGGAGTGACAAAGGCACCCATGCCAAAGATCACGCCCACCTGGGATAAGGACAAGTGCACATCGTGGACTAAGTACAGCCCGACGACAACGGCAAGGGCTCCTGCAGCTAAACTCCTCGCTATCATAGAGATCAAGAGGACTACGACGTTCCTGTTCATCTCCCTAGATTTCCGAAAGTTACGAAAATAAACTCTTCCTATAGTTCGGCTCTGAACTTTTAGGAAAAAGTTTAAGAGGATGGCAGAGTTTAGGCTCAAGTGAGAGGCGTAGTACCTTACTGGATCCTCGTGTTCTCCATAGGCTTTGGATGGTTTATCCTGGCGCCCCTAGTGCCAGTTGTGACGTCGACCTTTAAGGTCTCCGTCAGTATGGTAGTCCTCCTCATCTCAGCCTACGGTTACGCAATGGCTATCCTTGGCCTTCTAGCTGGGTTGCTCTCGGCCAAGTTCTCAGTTAGGGTGTCCCTGCTAGCCTCCTCTATACTAACGTCAGTGGGTCTCCTTGGGAGGGCTTTGTCCACCAGCTTCGCCGAGTTCCTAGCCTTCAGCCTCCTGGGCGCAATAGCGTACCCTCTGGCTGTAGCCCCCCTGGGGAGCCTTGCAGAGGCGTACTTAAAAAGAAGGGTACAGACGTTCTCGGGCATAACCGTTGGCCTCCTCTTCCTGGGCATGTCCTTCGGTTCCCTAATGGGCTCGGCAATTTTCTCCCTATTTGGCCTTAGGGGTACCCTCCTAATCCCTTCAGCCCTAGCCTTCGTTGCCCTAGCCTTGACCGCGATAGTTAAGGACTTCCCAAAGAGCTTCTCAAGGTCGTTGAAGGGAGTGTTCAAGCCAGGGATGGTGAAGAACTGGTACGTGGGACTCGCGATTTCCTCCACCTCCGTACTTTTCGGTAGCATAGCGTCTACCGTGTTGGAGCTTCAGAGGCTTCCCCAAGCAGTTGCGGTGTCCCTCGGAGGAATCTTGGGGGGCCTAGGCTTCCTGGGCTCCGCCATGGGTGCAATCCTCCTTTCGGCAGCGTTCGAGGAGTTCAACAGGAAGGTGGGGCTCATATTGACCTCCTTCTTGAGCATGGTGTCCTCCTTTGCAGTTGCCCTTGGTCTCCCCTTGACGGGGTCGTTCCTCTTCTTGGCGGTAGCGTACTTCGCCTACGGCTTTTTCGGAAACGCCTACTGGTCAATGGCCTTGGCCTCGGTCACCTCCTACGCCTCGACCCCAGAGGAGAAGGGGCTAGCGACCTCTATGTACAGCGTCGTCTCAAACGTCGGAGTGGCCGTGTTGCCGGTGTACTTGGGCTCACTCTACAGTAGCTACGCCACCTTGGACTACGGGGCAGGAGCGATAATGGCGATAAACTTCCTGGCCTTCCTAATGGCGTTGCTAATGAAAAGCTAGACAACGTTGGACCTGTACTCCCCCTCCACCTCTCCCATGAAAACCTTCTCCGCAACCTTTCCAGTTAGCTTTAGCCTCAGTGAGTGCCCAGGATTCCTCCCTGGACTAAGCTTAGTTCTTTTTACTCTCCCCTCCCTCAACAGCAGGAGTTCTGCCTCCCCCCTTAAGGGCGCGGAGGTCCCATTGACTGCCACTATCTGGTCGTCTGGCAATAACCCAGCGCGGTCAGCTGGAGAGTCGTCCTCTACGAACTTCACCCTGTTGCCTTCAAGGACTAGTCCGTAGTACTCCTTACCTTCGTCCATGACCTCTAGTCCCAGTTTTTCCCTTATGGCCTCCAAGATATCTCTCGCCGGCCTGTAAGCTAGGTCGAGTTCCTCAAAGCCCAACTCCCTCATTGCCCTGTCCAGCAGGTCAAAAGTAAAGGCACCTCCCCTGCTTCCCTCCCTCAAGGCCTTGAAGCACTCCTCTATACCTTTCTGCGCCTTCGCGTCTGCGTAGAAGGCTAGAGCGAGCCCCCCATCGTAGTAGGACACGGAGGAGTTGAGAAAGTTCTCGTCCTGCCTATAGTACTTTATCCACGTCGTCCTCGAGGACTCAGCCAGACTTACCCTTTTAGCCCCAGGGAAGGTGAGGGAGTGGAGGGCAGAGAGCACCCTCTCCAAACCCTTCTTCCTATCTATTGCCCCGCTCCTCACGGCTACCTTCACTGCCAAGTAGTCCGTGAAGCCCTCGGAGAACCACAGCAGGTCAGTGTAGACCTCGTGCTCGTAGTTGTGCCTTAAGTCAGCCGGGTAGAGCTCCTTTACGTTCAGCCTGTGGAAGTACTCGTGGGCAAAGAGAACTGCCAACTCCTCCCTGTTCCAGGGGACGACGATAGCTGAGGTGTCCCTGTGCTCTATCCCTCCAAAGTTCTTATCGGACCTCCTGAAGTGGAACACGTACTTCCTACTGGGCTGGATTACCTTGTCTGCCTCCTCCGCCACTTTCCTCACAATCTCAACGTCCACGTCGTCGATGGTCGAGATGACATGCATGTCGTCCACCTCGATCAGCTTTAAGTTAGGCGACGCCTCTATTGGGGAGTCGGCGAAATCGTGGTAGTTGTCAGCACAGAAGGCGTCCCCCTCTTGCCTAAGCGTCGTCGCCACTTTCCAGCCTGCAGGAAGGGAGAGCTTGACGCAGTACTTTTCGTTAACTTCAGAGAAAGGGAAGACGGCTGGGGGGTTGATGAAGAGGTAGTCGTCCGTCGAGATGGCCTCCCTCTGATCCTTGCTGGAGGAGTAGACTAAGTAGCGGAAGGTGTCCTTAACGTAAAACTTGTTCTTGGAGATTCTCACGCCCTCTATCTCCACCACGTTCCTCTCAAGCTCCCGGATTAAGTAGGATCCAGGGACGTAGGTGGGAAAGACTACAATCCCTTCCCTCCCCTTCGCTATTACCTCGATGTACCTGCTCCTAGGAGTTGCTTGGAAGAACATGGGTAGATAAGGGAGGGCAAGGTTAAAACCTAGTCGCTTAACGACTTACACGAACTTCCTGTCGACGTTCTTCTCGTACTTGCTTACTCTCACCTTGTACACCACAATGGACACGGCCCAAGTAGCAGCAAACGTGCCGATTATGATTATCCCTATATTGCCCCACCAGACGTCCCCGTTTATGAGAGAGATAGCGTTCCAGAAGGGACCGCTTAAGTTAAACTCTGACTGAATTAAGCCAAAGAGCTCTAGGGTTCCCACCAAATACGCTACCAAGATGGAGATGGTGGTCATGGTCAAGTTGTACCACACCTTTCTCAGGGGATTGCCCATGAACGCCCACCTATACGCTCCGTTCATGAAGAAACCGTCGGTGGTGTCTAACAGCGTCATCCCTGCAGTGAAAAGCAGGGGAAACACAGCTAACGTCCAGAGCGGGACGTTTGTGAACACACCTGCAGAGGCCGCGCTTATCGCGAGCAAGGCGGTTTCCGAGGCCGTGTCGAAGCCTAGCCCGAACAGGAAGCCGATTGGGTACATGTAGTACTGGTTGTCCACTATCCTAAAGAGCTTCTTAAAGAACTTGTTCATGAATCCCCTCTTAAGCAACGCCTCGTTTAGCTTCTCCTCGTTCATCTTGCCCTCCTTTACCTCCTTGTATATACTGTAGATCTCGAATAACACGACGGCGTTCAAGAGGCCTATCAAGTAGAGGAAACCCCCGCTTACGAGCGTGCCCACCACTGAGCCCAAGTTCTCCAAGGAGGGAATGCTCGACTCTATTGCCCTAGTCGCCACCATCAAGGCCACGGAGAGCAGTATTACCACTGAGGAGTGGCCCAAGGAGAAGAAGAGCCCAGTGAAGGTCGAGGACTTCCCCTCCTGGACCAGCTTCCTCGTCGAGTTGTCTATGGCAGCCAAGTGATCTGCGTCAACCGCGTGTCTTAACCCAAACAAATAGGCCAAGACGCCCAATGTAAAAAAGGTGGCAAATGTCCCCTTTACTTTCACCTCGACGTCTCCTACTTCCTCCGAAAGTCTGGCCAACCAGAAAAACAGGAAAGCAGTTAAGACGACTTCCACAAGGTAAAAGGCCGCGCTCTTGACGTAAATTTTATTTGAGGCCATGATATATGGATTGCCTATCCAAATATTTAAGATTTTCCTACTAATTACGATTGTTTTTCCTACCAACTCCGTTTAACCGTTTACGGAAGTCTAGGAGACTTTTTAGCCCTAAAGCTCTAGGAGGATTGTGGACCTCTTAGACCGTTTAAAGTCAAAGGATAGGGAAGACAAGCACAAGGCGTGGTTGGAAGTCGAGGAACTGGTTAGGTCTGGTAATGTTGACCTCCTCTTGGACTTGCTCTGCTTTGAGGACCACGGTACAAGGTATAGGGCGTGGAACTTGTTGCCGGAGTACTTGGGGAAGGTGCCGGCGGAGCAAGTTAAGGAGAGGGAGAAGTGCCTCCTTGAGATGCTAATGGACAGCGACTTAAACGTGAGGAGGCTTGTCTGGTACTCCACGTTGCTTCAAGTCTACAACCTCTTAGATAAGGAAAAGGTTAGGGAACTTAGGAAGTACTGCGAAGAGGCAAAGGGAAAGGAGTGGGCCGAGTTGCTGTAGGAGACGTGCAAGGAGCCCGGGATTAAGACCTAGTTAAGGCTAGTATCCCCGCTATTAGCAAGAGGACGAAGGAGACCCCAAAGACTCCGAAGAACATGGGGAGGGAGAAGACTGATGCCAGGAGTAGGAGTACCCCGGCTACTTTCCTGTCCCCTATTATCGAGCCTATTAGCCCTAGCACAAAGGGAACCATAACGAAAACCAGCGGGAAGAAAAAGAAGGGCCTACCAAAGCCCATCATCATGCCGGGGCCCATGAACGAGAAGGAGAAAAACAACGGCATAAACGCCCCCACTAATAGAAATAGGGTACCTATAAGCCCAAGGACTTGGTAGGTCTCCACTTACACCACCACTATCTCCCCGTACATCCCCATCTGGGCGTGGCCAGGGTACTCACACAAGTAGTAGTAAACTCCAGGGGAGCTCAAGGTAACGGTGAAGGAGAACTCATAGGCGTAGCCACTTGCGTAGTTTGCAGGGGGTATCATTGGCGTTACCGCAAACACGTCCATCTTAACGTACATCATAGCGTAGTAGGGGTAAGGCGGAGGGACTGGAGTTATAGCGAGGTTGTGGTAGTCTCCTGCGTCCAAGTTGATGAATACTACGTGGAGCGTGGCACCGCTGGGCGCTATAATCGTTGGGTTGATGAGTCCCATGACGACGAAGACGTTGTGTTGGTAGTGGGCACTCTGTGGAGGTACGTAGTGGGTCAAGTTTAGTGCCCTTACGTGACCCATGGAAAGGACCACTATACTTATGTCAGTCGAGGTAAAGACTATAGTGTCGTTGGACCTAAAGACCTTTGCCTCCCCAGTAGCGTTCACTTCCGCCTCGGCCTGCGATACGCTCACCTGGCCAGTGTAGGCCAAGGCGTAACCGTGGTAATAGCCCATCATTTCGAACCCTGGGCCGTAACCCATCATACCTCCCATCATCCCGCCCATCGCGCCCGGTCCTCCCGACTTGAAGTACCCCATCATTCCGAGCTGTTGGTTGTAGTAGCTCACGGACTGCTGTTGGTAGTAGCTCGGTAGGTATACGTAGGTATACGCGATGCCCACGGCAACTCCTACCACTGCCACCAAAGCAACCACAACTATTACCTTTAGGAGTTTATTCATGACAGTTCAACTAAGTATATTCGAAGGGGGACAATAATAAGTATTTCCACTAGGATTTTTTCTACTTTTTAGATTTCATTTCATTGAATCTGTAAAGTATGAGAAGTAGACGCGACTCTACGTGAAGCTGACCGCTCCATTCTGAGCGAGGCGTTGACCTCACAATAGCCTTAACTACTACGTGGAAGTAGACGGGATCAGAAAGTACTATGATGCCTTCCTTAAGGTCTCTTATCAGCGACGACAAAGTCTGTCCTTTTGTCTGAATGCCTTAATGGTGGTCTAAAAAACGAGCACTCCTTTGGACTCAGAGCTCTTCAGAGCAAACTCCGACACTCCGCTTACCTTAACCCCCTGCATTAGCTCTTCCTCGCTTATTCCCTTTACCTTCATTCCGAACTCGCATGCAGAGATCTCGACGTCTCCCATGTCCAACAGGTTGTCTATGTAGTACTTCAGGGGCTTGGCGTTCTGCAGGACTATCTTCTCTGCCTCCTTTGTGACCCCCTTTAACGCGTCCATGGTGAAGAACATGTACACCCTGTTCCCGCTCGCCACGTAGCCTATGGCCGTTATGAAGCCCATGTAGAGCTTCTCCGGTTCCCCAGATATCATGAAGAAGGAATATAGGTCAGACAGCTTCCCTCACCCTCACGTACTTTACCGAGTTGTACCAGAACCACATTAGGCAACCCAGAACCGTACAGTACCCCAAGAGCCTCACTGCCACGTTACCTCCTATCACTGAGTTCCCCAAGTAGAAGAAGGCCACCAGCTCTAGGGCTATTGCCAACGGCATCGCCAAGTCCACTGCCCCGAACTCCCACCTGCCTCCTTCCTCCTCCCTAACTATGTTAACTAGGTTGTACCAGAACATGGCCAGCCCCATGAAGACTACGAAGTAGCATATCCACAGCGTAGCGGTCAAGTACCCCTGGAACTGCTGTGGGATGACATAAACTGCTAGGTCTCCGCTTGAAAGGGCTAGCTGGTTGTTGCTGGCCAAGTAGATGACGCTGAACTCGTACCACCCTACTGCGAAGAGGGAGAGCACAAGTGGCGCCAAAAGCTTCCTCACGTACACGGTCTTCACGGCTCACAACCTCTCCTGTACCTTTACCGCCAAGTAGACCCCTCCCAGCATGCCGAACAGGAATATGATCCCGTCGTACCCTAGCTGGGCGAAGTTTGTCCACATCAGCCCAACGTTGCAACCTAGGGCCATCCTGACGCCTATGCCCACCAACATCCCTCCGATAAAGCCTATGAGTAGCCTCTTCTTCTCCCTGGGAATCCTTATCTTGAAGTCCCCGCTCAAGTAGGAGGAGGTGAACGCCCCAACGCACAGCATTACGACCATGAGAGTCGAAGTGTCGACGATCGAAAGGGAGTCGCTAAACCACGGGGTGTTGAGGAAGAGGTGGACTCCAGCGAGCATCAGGATGTACTCGAAGAATCTCCCACCGTCTGACGAGGTTATCACCAAGTAGTTGAAGGTGTACCCTGCTCCCACGAGGAACACCAGGATCATGTCTAGTGCAAGTATCACCGTGGACAAGTTTGTGCCATAAGGCTTCCTCAAGAGGAGCAAGTCCTTGACCTCTTGGCTCAGCTTAAGCCCTCCAGAGGGCTGGGGAGTAGGTGAGGGGATGTTCCCGCCAAAGGACTTCACCGGTATTGCACGGTTGAGCGACATGGAGAAGGAGGTGAACCCTCCACCCTTACCGCTCCACTTCGCCCTAGTGTACCTCTGGAGGTAGACTCCCAGGGAGATCAGAGGTACGCCGAAGAGGAGGGAAGTGAGGAGGACGGTTGTCCCGGAGACGCTGTGGAAGAGCAGGTAAGGGACGTACTCCACGTACCCTCCTGAGGTAGTGGAGAATATGCCCTTCTCCATAGTGTAGAGCTGGAAGGGCCATATGCCCACAGCGAATATGTAAGTACCTATCATCATGCCGAAGAGCTCTATCCAGTTCTGGACGTAACCGGAGGCGGCGCGGTAGAGCATGGACAAGTTGCACCCTCCCGCTAGCGCAGCGCCAAAGCCGAAAATGAACGATCCCACTAGTATGTACCAGCCAGCGAAGTAGTTGAAGTAGTATTGGTCGTAGGCAGGAACAACCCCTGCAGCGACTAGGAGACCACAGCCCAAAGCAGACAGCCCAAAGAGGATAAGGAGGGCGCCGAACCTCTCAAAGCTCCTCACGGTGAATATTGAGGTCATGGCGTTGACAAAGCAGTAGTTGCCCCTCTGGGCTGTCCAGCCCAAGATAAACCCAGAGAGCGCAAAGACGCCAAAGACCACAGCCCAGCTATAGGAAAAAACGGGTTGGAGTATCTCTGGGGGCATCCGCTAGCCCACCTTCATTATCCTGAACTTGTAAACGTCACCGTCCTTTATTATCACGAAGGGGTAGCCGTTAGACTTGCAAAGTGAAGGCAAGGTCACGTCCACCGCAGGCTGGTGGTCGGTAAGCACTTCGAGCACTTGCCCAGCCTTCATCTTCTTTAGCTTCTTGCTCGCCATCATCTCTGGCACTGGGCAGGACTCCCCCCTTACGTCCAACACTTCGTCTGGTTTCTTTACCTTGAGTTCTTCACTCATTTTTTACACCTAAAGAGATAAACGAAATAAATGAATAAAAGATTTATGGGTTTATATACCCTATTTTTAATTCTTGTGATATAAACGTTCTATTTTGTTATCAAGTAGACCGACTTCTCGCCTTGTCTTAAGACCTTGTACTCTAAACTGAAGTGCCTTATTACGTTGATCACGTCCTGTTCCTGTGAGCTTCCAGTCTCTACTATCACCTCTACCACGTCTCCTTTGACCATTTTCTTTACCTTGGAGTAGACCATTAGCTGGGGGATGGAGCAGCAGAGTCCCGTCAAATCGAGAGTAGTCTTCATTAAGTTTAAAAATAAAGAGAGTTAGTTAAAAATGGATCGCTTAGTGCTCCAGGTAGTACACGTTAGTGAGCCCCTCGTATCCTATTACGGAGTTGAGGGCGTCCTCATCGAACAGCTTTACGTTTCCGTAGTCCAGCCTCGCCCCTAGGAGTCTAGGGCCCTCGAAGAGAGAGGTGAGCAACCACCCCCTGCCCTCAGGGGAGGCTACGATAAGTTTTGTCCCCTCCACCTCGAAGAGCTCTGAGTTGATCTTATCTACCTTTACCTCCTTAACGACCTTGTCAAAGTGCAAGTAAAGCCTCGCTATTTCCCCCTCGCTCCTCATGACGTTCTTTACGTCGCTCAAGTCCAGTTTCAATTTGCCTTCTTTCCTGCCGCATATGAAGACGAAGGATGCGTAATCTCCCATGTTCCTCACCTCGTACCTGCAGTTGAACACACGAGCTACCTCGGGCAAGGTGTAGAGTATTGCCGCGGGGTGATCTACTAGGACTTCGATGGGATCAAAGGGCCTTGAGCTTAGAATAGCCTTCTTCGCCTCTATTTCTGGCACTGGGCAAGATGTTCCCCTGAGGTCCAGGGTCTTGGAGGGGACGGTCCGAAAGACCTCTAGTATTGCGAGGTCTTTCCTGGAGACCTGCCTAATCGCCCTAGAGCATATGTCCTTGGCGTAGGCCTCTATGTTCTTGGAGATCTTGAACTCCACTGGAGTAAGGAGGGCGTAGAGAGGGGATATGGCTGTGAAGTCAACTGCTACTTCGTTGCCCTTAAAGCTGACGGTAATGACGAACTTCCCTCCCTCCTCCATTATTTCCAAAGAGCTGGACTTCGCCTTGACGAAGACGTTGAAGTCCTTCTTGAATATGGATAGCTTTGCCCTATAACCGAAGTCCAGCTTCTTCACGTCCTTCAACATGTATAGTCTGCCGTACTTCTCTACGTCAAGTAAAGGGGAGAAATCTTGAATGTTAATTTTAGTTATCATTAACAAAAACTTTACGCTCCAACTATATAAAACATCAACGAATAACTCTTAAAACGCTTGAGGTAGACCTCCTCCCCGTAGTTACTTTTGCTGAGAGTCCGGGGGGATAGACGTCAACTCTGGGCCTTATTTAAGCCTCCACGTGTAGTCTTGTCACCTCTCACGCTCTACCGCGTTAAGTTCCTCACTTAAACCGTATAAACCGTAATTCATCTGTTCATTTTTATATTTATAAACCTTTTTACTGAAATATTTTTAAGCATTAAATTTTAGAATAAAATTATGGAACGCGATGCGTGCGGTTGCGCCTTGGAGAGGAAGTACGCCTCTGACTACCTCTTAAGGAGGCTGTACCAAGGTAAGGGGAAGAGGAAGCTGGGAAAGGTAGAAGTCCAGGGGAGAAAAGTGGAGCTCTACTTAAGCGACGGTAAGCTTACCTACGTAAGTACAGAGTGTCCTATCGCGGTAATAACCATGGAGCGCTTGTGCCAAGTGTTCAACGAGAAGGGTAAGTTAAGCTTAGAGGAGGCGGTGCACGCGTTGGAAGAGGTAAAGGGGTTCACTGTAAGCCAGCTCTCCAGGGAAATAGCGAGAGAGATGGTGAGGATACTTGAAGAGAGTAGCGTACATAGTTGAGTCCCCTTTGGGCAACTACATCTTGGGCCAGATGATAGTCCCCCAGCTGGAAGAGGGGAGGCACTACGTGGAGGTCAAGGGCATGTTCTTCATAGACAACAACGTCTACCTCCTCATGAAGGGAAACCCTCTCGCCGAGAGGCTAGGGAAGCTGAGCAGGGAGAAGGGGATATACCTCCAAGCCTGCGACCAGTGCACCTACATGAGGAACTTGGCGGACAAGCTAATAGATGAGGCCAAGATAGGTTGCTTCCCAGACTTCTACAAGGCAGTTATAGACGAGATCGACCTAGTCATCACCATCTGAATACAACTAATTTACGTATTTCTGAAAGTAAAGAAAACAAAGGTTTATAAATAAGCTAAACTTTTATACGTTATTTTTGAGTTAAACCATATGAACTATAAGCTATTGTTGTTAGTCGGTTTCGTGGTCATAATAGCTGTGGGTTTTGGTTCCGCGTACGTAATGCTGAGGACTCCAACCACCACGACGCCCACGCCAGTCTCAACGTCTATTTCGCCGTCCCAGTCGTCTTCTGGGAGCAGTAGCACAACCCCCAACAACAACTTCTACTTCCTAGTCTTGACCCAGAAGGGGATAAGCATGGTCGTTAACCCGTTCTCGTCATCAGACAGCTTCCTCGGCTTCCAGCACGTCGTAAACATCTCCACCAGCGTCCCAACGCAGGTCTACTACTGGGAGGAGATGCCCTACAACTCCACGGTCAAGCTGGGCCAGTACGTGTTCATGCCCCTCAACAACGGCACAGTCTTCGTCTTCAACTCCTCGGACATGAAGGTGGTAAAGGAGTTTGCCGTGGGTAACTCCCCTGGCTTTATAGGCGTCGCGTACTCGCCCAACATGCAGGAAATTGCAATAGCCGACGGCCCCTCTGGAGTGGTTGAGCTGATAAACGTCGCCAACCTCCAAGTGGTGTGGAAGGACACCTTTGTGTCGACCACAGGGAGAACCTACTACCCGTGTGACGTAAGGTGGGACCCAGCAGACCCCAACATCATACTCGTTCCCATGAGGTTCAACAACAGCGTCGACGAGATAAACGCCGGTAATGGGCAGGTGATAAAGATCCTGTCAGCGTCACCTGGCTCACAGCCCTACATGCTCAGCCCCAACCTACAAGGCAACATGTTGGCAGTGGAGTACGCGGGGAACGACTCTGTGGGCTTCTACTCCCTTCCCAACCTACAGTTCTTGGGGATGGTAAAGATGCCAGGCAAGCTAGTGCCACAGAGGGGGACCTTTACGCCTAACGGACAGTACTACTTGGAAGCGCCTAGCAACGCAAACCAAGTGGTGGTCATATCTACCTCTACCTACACCGTGACCCAAAACATAACGCTTCCCTCCACCTCTTCCCCGGGGCTCGCTGAAATCGGCATAACCCCAGGGGGTAGCTACGCCTTCGTGGTAATTCACGGAAACGTCCAGACAGGAGGGATAATAGCGCTGATATCCCTGTCTACCATGAGCGTTACTTACGAAGTCCCCCTTACCACTGCCCCCGCCATAGTGTTGCCCATCCAGATACCAGCTGCTACCTACTTGGTGGACAACGTCCTCTTACCTCCGGTCACTGGGCTACACTGTTAGGTGGGGGAAATGAAAGGCGTCAATCCAATTTTTTACTATTTCCTGTTCTTTGACTCTACGGTCATCTTTCCCGTAATCGTGAACGGCCTCAGGGTACTTGGCCTCTGGTACTCCCCCTTGGCTGACACAGGCCAACAGACCTTTGCCTACCCCTTCATTGCCTTCTCTGTCTCCTCGATCTTTGCCTCCGTAGTCCTAGGCCTATTCCTCTACAGGAGGAAGGGGTCAAGGTTCATCCTAGTCAGGGGGCCAATGGGGATAAGGAGCGTATTGAAGGCCATGTTTAGGGACAGGGTCGGGAGGGTTCTCATCCTGGTGTACTCCATCTCCTACCTTATCTCGTTCCTGGTGGTTTCAGGGCTACTACTGATCCCAGGAATAAACGTGGACTCCTATTTTGTAAAGCTAACCGCGATTACATACGAGGGTTCAGGGATAAACGTCGTAAGCGTAGGTAACGTGCAGTTGGTGGAGAACTGGGCCATGATCGCCCTGGGCGTCTTAGTGGACGCCTTCCTCACCTTCTCCATGATCCTCTCCTACTACTTTGTGTCGTTGGTTTACGTGTCTCTCAACTTGTACAGGTTCCCCGTGCCGCGTTCCTTTAGGCTCCAGGCTGGTAGCGCGGTGGGGGGTTTCTTGACAGCGTCAGTCCCCTCCATTGGGACAATAGCCGGCATATGTTGCCTCACCCCCACGGCAATTAACTCCCTCCTCTACCTCTCCTCCGCTACCTTGCCGTTGGCGAAGGGGTTGACATGGAAGTACGGGACCTTCGTTCTCGGGGCCTGGACAGGGGGCGTACTCCAAGCGCTGACCCTCCTCTCCCCGGTAATAGTGGGGGTCGCAATATCCTCCGTCTCTGCCTACTACATCTACTTGGTCTCAAAACGCGTGAACGAGGCGATGATGGGTGAGCAGGTTACACGTTGACGACTTCTGGGGCCTAGCCCTAAGGTTGTCCTTAGCCTCCATCTGGTTCAACGCGGGAGTCCTAGGGAAGTTGTTCAACCCAGGCTTCCTGAACCCCAACTCCAACGACTACGTTGGGCTAACCATCTTGTACTTTGCTCAAGGGTCCCCAATTAGGGGCTTTCTTTACGCGGTTGCGTTTCCCCACCCTATACTCACTGGCGTACTGGTGATGGTGGGCGAGATCTCGTTTGGGCTGAGCTTCCTGTTAGGCCTAGGGGTTAGATTGAGCGGTACAACCGCCTTCGCTACTAACCTAATATACTTCCTCTCCGCCTCTTGGACCGGTGCTGAGGAGTTCGGAATAAACTTGCTAATGATGTTGCTTGACGCCTACTTCATAGCTTACGGGGCTGGAAGGTACTCGCTTGATCGGGCGTTGGAGAGGAAGACCCGGGTAGTTAACTCCAAGTACCTAGTAATGGCGGGGGTAGCGATATACGTGGCGGTGGTCTTGTGGCTCTACTTGTACGGCGTTGGCGTGTAACTTAGAACACGCTAGACCTTGTTCAACAGCCTCTCCAAGGCCTCGTCGGAGTAGTAAAAGACCTTGAACAAGTGCTTTCCTCGCGTTACGGTTGTCTCCTTTGCCCCGCGTAACCTTGACCTCACCTCCTCGTCCACCTTTATCCCAGTTTTGCCCTCCACGATCTTCACCATCCACGACGGGTAGTGGAACAAGACGTCCTCACCACTGAAGCCGTACTCCTGGGGGTTCCTCAAGTGGGTTACCCGCAAGTAGAACTCGTACATGGCGTTGCTGAGCCTCCTGTCGTTCATGAGCCTGCCCTTTGCCAAGGCGACAACGTAGAAGGGCAGGTACTTTAACGTGGACCCCTTCCACTTCCTCAAGTCCGACAAGTTGTAGGAAGCCCTAAGGTAGTCCACAGTGACGTTAAACGTCCTCATCAACCTCCTTAGGCTAGACGTGGCGTACCTGTTCTCCCTGAACCCCTTCACTTTAGCGTTCTCCCCTATCAGAAGGGGGAGGTACTCCTCTATCCCCACCCTCGTCACCATTTCCAAGTCCTCGCCCGTGTAGAGGTCCTTCCAGCCCCCCGAGTTTAGTATAGTCTCCTTCCTGGCCACGAAGGTCCCCTGTGCCAAGGTTACCGACACCTTGTCCTTGTCCAAGGAGATGAGCTTCTCTAGGTTCCTGTTGTATATTGCGTCTAGGTCGACGTAGGCGGTGACGGAGTTGTCTGGGCAGTGCCTCAAGGCGTAGTCCCTCCCCTTCCCCCTAGTCGACCTGTACCTTAAAACTGTCAAGTTGTAGTCCCCTTCTATCTCCTTTAGGGTCTCGTAAGTCCCGTCAGTGGAGAACGAGTCCACTATCACTATCTTGTCGTAAATGGGGGAGAAAAAGGACTTTACGCTGTCCCTGACGTTGTTGACGTTATTGTAAACTGTGCCGTAGAGGCAGCGCTTCATCTCTCCTCTTTCCCTACTGGAATATAAAACCTCGGAGGTGAAAAGGTTTTAACTACAAATGCGTAGGCTAAACTGTGATAAGGGACGAGATAAATAGGGTACTGTGGTCTAAGGGGCCCCTAGAGGATTACATGCTGGTGGTCTGGGACAGGTTCAAGGGGTTGACCGAAATACCCTTCACGTCTATCTCCAGAGTGGACAAGAACTACGTGTACTTAAACGACGACATGGTTATACCAATACACAGGGTGAGGGAGATCAGGAAAAAAGGTAGGCCAACTTGGAAGAGAGGAGTAGGGAGTCCTTGAGTGCCAGCTTATACGCCTCTACGACTACTCACCTTTCCTCCTTTTTCCCATTAGTCCTCCTACTCCTATCACAGCCCCTACCGCAACTATCCCTGCTACAAACAGCCAGTTGGGCTCCGCCTTAAGCACCTCGTGTATGGGCCCGTTTACTACCAGCTTAGCCCCTGTGGAGACGTTGAACGTTCCAACGAACCTTCCCAGCAAGTAGAATGGCAGGTTGCTTTCCAGAAGGATCGTCTTTCCAGCGTTGACCCAGCTCTCGTTGCCGTTAATGTCGACGAGGTACTGCTTTACGTAGTTGACGGTCAGCGTTACCGGTCTGTCCATTGTGACACTCAGCGGTGACACTACCGTTATTATTATTCTCTCCTCCTTGTTTACGTAGTACGTCTGGTTCAGTATTTGGATCGTGGTGTTCTCGTTAAACCAACTATTCGATGTGACGTAGCCCAAGACGCCGTCTATGAGCGCCTTAACGGGGAAGTCCACGTTGAGCTGTAGGAGGAACTGCCTCTCCACGTACACGTTTACCTCAGCCGGCCCCTTCACCGTAAGCTGGCTAGGGCTAATGCCCACAATTAGGAACCTAGTGTCAGGACTGAGGTAGTATGTGACGTTCTCGACCTCTATCTTAGTACCTGCGTTGTACCAGCCGGAGGTCAAGGTGGTGTTGGTGCCGTTGACCAGGGCATACGTAGGTATTGGGCTGTTTACGTAGACGTAGTACTGGACAACGGCGTTTACGTGCACACTCGTGGGTTCGTCCACTTTAAAGGAATTGGAGGGGCTCACTGATACTACCACTACCCTTTCCTCTGTGCCGTTGTATTGCATCAAGGGGTACACGGTGACGTTTGACCCAGCGTTGTACCAGCCGGAGGTCAACGGCTCCTCCTTCCCGTTCACCTCTGCGTGCACTAGACCAGAGGGAGTCACGTCGACGAGGAACTGCTCCACGTAGTCCAGAGACAAGGTGGTTGAGGAGCCCACGGTGAGCGACCGTGAGGGAGATACGTTAAGCAAGAGGAACCTAGTGTCAGGACTGAGGTAGTATGTGACGTTCTCGACCTCTATCTTAGTACCTGCGTTGTACCAGCCGGAGGTCAAGGTGGTGTTGGTGCCGTTGACCAAGGCGTAAGCGGGCACTTTAGACTCCACATCAACGTAGTACTGCACCACTTGGTCCAAGACGACCTTCATTGGGGAGTCGACGATGAAGGACATGGAGGAGCTGGCCCCAACCACAAAAAGCCTTTCCCCGCTACCCAAGTAGTAAGGTACCTGCTCTATCTGCACTTGAGCGCCAGCGTCGTACCAGCCTGAAGTGAACGTCACGTTCTTCCCGTCCACCAAAGCGTAAGCCTTACCCTGCCCTACTACCTTAACGTAGTATTGGAGGTAGTAGGTAACGGACACTTTGCCGGGGGACGTTACAATCCCTTGGCAGTCAGTAGCCTCCCACCTAACGCTTGAGGTGGAGTAAGGCAGTTCAGAGGGGTACGAATATGGGGAGCCGTAGTCCACCCAGTATGTCCCCGGAAGGACTGTCTCAAACTGGCCAAAGGACTCCGCCTCTATCTCCGGCTCCCCGTAGTTTCCCCCGCCTACAACGGAGAAGGTGAACGTCACCAAGTCCTGCTTGTAGTAGGTGAAGTTAAAGGAGTAGACGCCATCGGGGGTAGTCGGTACCTCCCCTGAGCTCACGGGCGTAGCCCACCTGACCCCTTGGAACGTCATCGACTCCTCCACGGTGTAGTTGGTGCCAGACGGAACTTGGACGGAGAAGGGCATAGTCGCGTTTATCACTGTGCCGTTGGGGAACTTGAGCGTTACCGTTGGGGGACTGGGAAGGGGTGCTCCTACATAGGAGTAGTTAAAGGTGACAGCCTCTAAGCCCTGGAGCACCACTATTGGTATTTGTACGCTCTTGGAAAAGCCCGGGAAGAGGGTGGCGGTTAAGGCGGCGTAGTAGATGCCCGGGGACAAGGATGACACACCCACCCACACTACCTCGGTGCCGTTACCCTGGAAACAACCGGAAGTGCTGTAAGTGTAAGATATTCCCCCAGGGGCGCTGAGCGAGAACTCCACGGAACCATATGCGTTGACCTGTACTGGGATTTCCTGGACTCCATCCTGGGTTAGGTAAATTGGAGACTGCAAGGACACGGAGAAGTTAGCCACTCCAGTGCCCTCGTAAACCCCACCCTGCACTTCCACCGTGGCCTCCCCTACCAGCTGGTGTTTCTGGTTGTAGACTAGGACGGCGTAGTCTCCCTCCAAGAGGCTGAACTTTGCCCCGTAGTCCGTGAAAGGTATTGCCTCCTGAGCATAGGAGGAGTTATACCCGTACTTTGTCAAGTAGACCAGCACGTAACCTGACTGGATAGGCGCGTTAACCGTTAAGGACCCCATGAACGTGAAGTTCCACAAGCCGTCGAGGCCTCCATTCCCTGCCTCAATTCCTGCCTGGAGCGTCCCCGTCATCTGGTTTAGGTAGTATGGGAGGTCTTGGGCGTTTTCCACGGTATCTGCTGTGTCGCTACCGAAGTTGTAGGCGTTGATTATTTGTTGAAAGTTGTGGCCATTCCAGTACTCCAAGTTCATGAAAACGTACGAGGAGGTTAAGGTTGCCGTACCCCCCACCCCTCCCATGACGAGCTCTATGTCGTACATGTTCCCAGAACCCGTGTACTTGTCCCCGTCCACCAAAAAGTAGACGTTTGACGCTCCCTTGACGTTTAAGATTGTCACCTTGTCGAAGTTTACCCACCCGTTCCCTAGGTTGGCCCAGAAGTACAGAACTGGTTGCCCAGCGGAGTTCTCAGTGACGTTGACCAGCAAGTAGAACGTGAAAGGAGGGACTAAATAGGTTGTCATGTAGGTGTAAGAGTAAAACGTCTGGTTCCCATAAGTGCAGAGGGCCCCGTTACCTTGGAGGGAGTTAACCCAGGCGTAAGGGGAAGTGAAGTTCCACACGTTGTCCGTCACCGTGGCGGAGTGGGTCTCAGTGTTGTACACCAACACGTCCTGGACCCAGAGGGCGTAGGTATTGCCGTTGTATTGGTAGTTCAAGACCCCGTTGAGCTGGAACGCTACCTCAGGGTTACCGCTTGGGGTAGTAGCTGAGAGGTAGCCCACATACACGGAGCCGAGGAGCTGAGTGGTCTCCGTCTTGTAGGGGCCGTATGGGCCCACACCGTAGTCGGCTATCCCCATGGGGGCGGGTTCACCCGTATAAAAGGAGTATATGTTCACTTCCCCGGTCCTCCCTGCTAGTGACTCGTTGGGCGGGACTGGCGGAAAGGCGTAGGCTTTCTTGACGTAGTGGAGCTGAGTTAGGTCAGAGGAGCTTGGCTGTGAGTGAACTAGAAAGGAGGCTATGTTTGCGACTAAAATAAAGGCGAGGAAAACGAAAAGGAATGCCTTCATGTTGGTAACAATAATACATAGTCCCTAATAAATATTCTAAGGAGAAAACGGTTGAGGTCATATCTCGTAGACAAGGGATGCCCTTTTCACGGTTCCGTCGGAAAGCCTGAACTCCGCGACGTAAACGTTCCCCGGTACCAAGGAACCTGCTATCTGAAACTTGAGGAAGACCTTGTTCTCCCCTGGAACCAGCTTCCTCGTGCTAACTTGAGTTAAGGGGAAACCCAAGAGGAAGACGTCCACTATTTCCGCCTCGGTCGAGGAGAACAAGGTGACCTCGGCTTCACCAGTACTTCTAAGCCACCCGTAGCCGACGCTCTTGTCGCTTACCTCTAGGGTTACCGTCTGCCTTCTTTCGAAGGACTTGGCGGACATCTCGGAGGAGGCAAAGTAGCACATGGGATATCCCACCACGGAGCTAAGGACGCCAATTATCATGACCCCCGCTAGCCTTAACTTTTCGTCCTTATACTCCTCTCCCACCTTATACACAGCGTAGCCCACGATGCCGTTTCCCACTGCAACTAGCACAGAGCCCAAGTAAAGTAAAGGGGAATACACGTCGCTGAAGATGAGGGACAACGCCCCTAGCACGAACACGTTAGTACCCAGGTTACCTAGGCTCCTACCGGTCTCCGACACCCTGAGCAGTCCTACCCTGAGCTTTGAGAGGCCCAGGACGAACAAGGCATAGGATACCAGTTCCATGACGAGTACAAGCAACGATAGCAAGGTGAAGCGGAGGAAGGCCATGCCCACGATGGCTAGGAGAATTACGATGGAGATCGTAACATAAAGTGAGCCCTCTTTTAAGTCCTTAAACCCTTGGTTTACTTCCATAACACAGTATTTGGATCCAATTAAAAATTGCTAACTTATGCCCAAGATGCTCTTCAACTTTGAGATGAGAGGTAACGCGTATCCCTTGAACTCCTCGAAGTTGCCATGTGACTTGCTGTTGTAAGCCCCCTGGAAGAGGGTTGGTAGCTCGGGATAGAACTTCTGGCCCAACAAGTTCACTGTGTTGAAGAAGTCCTGAAGCGTTATGGGCATGAAGCCGGACTTGATGGAGGCCTCCTTGACTAATAGGACCACCACGTCCCAATAGGCCTGCATTGCCTCCGGTATCCTTCCTTGGTTTTCCATTATCTGGGCCCTGTAGAGCATGGAGCTGACTTCCTGTTGCAGTGAGAGCTGTGGGTTCGCGTATTGTGGTTGGGAAGCGGGATAATAGTAAGTAGGGTACTGGGCGGGGTATTGATATCCTTGGCTTGAATAGGCATTGACGTTACCAACGCCGACCTTCTGGTAATTGTCTGCCTTTCTCTGGAGGTACTCGTAGAGGAAGTACAGACCAACTATTGCAATTGCCCCTGGAATCCACATAAAGTACGACAAGGACGGGAACGAGATCTCGGCAGCCTCAACCATAGCCGCTAAGAGTAGCTCCAAAGCCGCAAAGGGAACCATGAGAAGGGACCTAACCCAGTCCCTCTTCCAGATTGCGTAAGTCCCAGCTCCAGCAGCGACGGCGTAAGCAGGAAGCTCCAACCAGCTGTGAGGGAGGGTCATGAGTCCTATAGCGTCCACTACTCCGGGAATGTGATATACTGTAGTGGTATAGGACGTTAGCACGTATGCGGTGGAACCAATGGAGAAGAGCAACACGCCTATACCTATGACAGGCAGGAAGTCCACTAACGCAATTGATAAGTTGTGGGAGAATATGGTCAGGAAGAGCAGTACGTAGGGGAGGGAGTCTGTGCTAGAAACTGTAGAGGAGAAGGTCTGGGCCATCTCTGGGTTATTGACTGGAATGGCGGAGACTCCTAGGAATATTGCCAACTCAATTCCAAAGAATATTAGGATAAGTCTTGTTATCGGCCTCATAAGTATTATGGTGGTACTAATAGGTTATATAAGTTTTCCAAATGTTATTTTAAACAGGGAAAAAGGTTCATTTAGGACGGGATGTAACTCCTCTTCGTGAACCTTCTAGGGCGTAGGCGAGCTATTGGTTACGTCCGTCACTATATCTAGCTAGAATGAAACAAGTGTAAATAAAAAAAGATAAATCGTTTTACAGTGAAAATAACGTATGGAGAAAGAGGAAAGGAAGATAACTTTGCGGTTGCGCAACGAGGAATTAAAGGTCGTGGGAATGCACTGCGCCACTTGCGTCGCCACTGTGTCCAAGTCAGTCTCCTCGGTGAAGGGTGTTGTGGATGTAAACGTGAACTTGGCTAGCGGAGAGGCCAAAGTGAGCCTTTCTGGCGCGAAGCTCAAGGACGTTGTGGAGGCCGTAAGGAAAGCAGGTTACGACGTCGTCACACAGAGGGCCACGTTAAAGGTCTCGCTCAACCCAGAGGAGGTGGAGAGACTTAGGGAAGAGATGGAGGAGATGTCCGGAGTCGTGAAGGCGATTGTAAACGTAGACGGCGTTGTTTACGTCGAGTTCAACCCGCTGTCCACCAAGGCGGAGGAGATAAGAGAGGCCTTGGAGAAGGAGGGTTACAAAGTTTCAGTACTGGCAGGGGAGGAGGAAGTCCCTGAGGTTCTCGCGTCTAGGAGGGAACTCAGGGGCTACCTCTACGCCCTGGCTGTTGGCGTTGCGTTCACTCCGCTGACTTTGATCTTCCAGTACACAGGCCTGACCTTCTTAGCCCTCCTCTTCTCAGTACCAGTACAGTTTTACTCGGGGCTGAGGTTCCACTTGGGGGCGTGGCGGGCTTTCAAGAACAAGACGACCAACATGGACACCTTGGTCTCCCTTGCCTCAAACGTTGGCTGGCTCTACAGCCTCTACTCCTTCCTAGGCGGTGGTCCAACCTTCTTCGACTCTATCTCGCTCCTCATCACCTTCATCTTGGTGGGGAAGACGTTGGAGGCGTACTTGAAGGCAAAATCAACCAACGAGGTAGCGGGGCTCCTTTCGGTAAAGGCCCACGCACTTAGGGAAGGAAGAGAAGTAGAAGTGGACTCGTCTAAGCTGAGGATAGGGGACGTTGTAGTAGTGAGGACAGGGGAGACGATCCCTGCTGACGGCGTAGTTGAAGAGGGGATGGGAGAAGTAGAAGAGGCAATATTCACGGGGGAAGCTAGACCCTCAAGGAAGGTCAAGGGCTCTCCCGTGATAGCCGGTTCCACCCTAGTGTCTGGAGCCCTCAAGGTGTACGTAACTAGGGCTGGAAATAGGACTTACTTGGCCCAAGTAGTCCAAGCGTTGAGGGAAGCGCAGAACGTCAAAGTTCCCATTCAGAAATTAGTGGACAGAGTGTCGCAGGTCTTCGTCCCCACGATCATATCCATTGTAGTTGTCGTCTTCCTCGTCTGGAAACTGCTCATGGGCGTTCCCACTTATGAGGCTGTCCTGTTCTCGGTGGCAGTGTTGGCTGGAGCTTGTCCCTGCCCCCTCGGCCTAGCCACCCCGATGGCAGTACTAACTAGCGTAAACAAGTTGGCTAAGAAGGGAGTAGTGGTAAGGGACGGGAACGCAATGGAGAAGCTAGACCAAGCCAAAGTGTTCATTTTCGACAAGACCGGTACCTTAACGAAGGGAGAGTTTAAGGTCACAAAGGTCACAGTGGACGAGGAGACCCTAAATGCGGTGGCGAACCTAGAGGGCTACAGCTCCCACCCTATAGCTAAGGCCATCGCCAAGCTGGCGAAGAGGAAGTTGAAGGTGGAGAACTTCTCCGACTTCCCTGGAGAGGGAGTCTTTGGCATAGTGGAGGGAAAGAGCATAATAGTTGGGAAGAAGGACTTCGTGCTCAGAAACTGCGAGGGAAATGGGGAAGAGAGCATTCTGGTCTGCGTCGACGGGAAAGTTGTTGGGAGCATCGTGGTGGAGGACGAGCTAAGGGAGGACGCAGTGACGATGATAAGGGAGCTCGTCAAGCAGGGTAAGGAGGTTTACGTAGCCACGGGTGACCCAGACCCCAAGTTGGACCTAGGCGTTAAGGTCTTTTTCGGCCTCTCCCCAGACGAAAAGGTGGATCTGGTGAGGAAGATGAGGAAGAAGGGGCTCACGGTGTTCGTGGGAGACGGCGTTAACGATGCCCAAGCCATAAGGGAGGCCGACGTTGGTATAGCGGTCTCCTCCGGGACAGACATAGCCAAGTACGCGGGTGACGTGATAGTGCCATCCGTGAATTCCATCTTGGAGCTGGAGAGGATGGGGAGGAGGACGGTGAGGAAGATAAAGGAGAATTTAGCATGGGCTTTTGCCTACAACTCGGTCTTGGTAGCGATAGCCTCCGGTCTCTTTTACCCTGCGTTGTACCTACCGCCGGAGTACTCAGCCCTCGCAATGAGCCTAAACAGCGTCTTCGTCGTAACTTGGTCCCTGGTTAGCTGACTTCCTCGAGACCTCTCTCTCATAGGCCTTAAACAAGGATTCCAGTGTTAGGATGCCCACTAACTTGTCTCCCTCCACTACGCTAACCCACCTGGTCCTGTTCCTGCCCATTACCTCCAACGCGTGCTCAAGGCTGGAATTAGGGGAAACGGTAGGCACTCCAGTCAGCACGTACTTTCTCAAGGGGTCGTCTCCCCTTTTCCCTTGGAGCTCCCTCATGTAAACGACGCCGACGAAGTTTCCCGCCCTGTCAGTGACTGGGACGCTCATCAAGTTATTGTCCTCCATTAACTTCCTCGCCTCCTCTACCGTAGAGTCTACTGAGGCGCTCAGCTGTAGTAGCTCGCAGTCCTTGACTTTTAGCTCCCTCATAACCGGCACCTCGTATTCTGCTCTATGCGCTGGGGAGTCCCTCCTAGTGGGCACTTGTGCCCCGTTGATGGTCTCGCTACCTGAGACTAGGTAGGCCAAGGCCACGGCGACCATGGCCCCTGGAAGCACTTGAAGGCTCTCAGTCATCTCAGTAACCATAATGATCATGGACAGGGGCACTTTCCCCGCTGCAGCAAACACAGACATCATGCCTATGACCACGAAGGGGGCGACGGAGTTGACCACCCCCGGGAAGAGGGAGTGGAAGGCTAGGCCCATAGCCCCTCCTAGGTATGCCCCAATGAAGAGAGCTGGTACGTAAACTCCCCCGCTACCCCCTGAGCCTACCGTTAGGCTTGTGGAGGCTATCTTCAGGAAGGGGAGCAACACTAGAAGGGCCAACGTAGGTAACACAGGGGAGTAGAGGGAAGACAGTCTCCCAAGCTCCACTAGGTTTATCCATCCAGTCCCCTCCCCCAAGACCTCCGGTGCCATCAGCGCTATACACCCAGCTAGTGCCCCTCCAATAGCGGGCCTTAAGAACCTAGGGCTTATCCTTTTGAAGGCGTTGTTTACTGCGTAGAAGCTCCTAGCGTATAAGATGCCCACTAGCCCGCTCGCTACTCCCAAAACTGCGTAGAGGGGAAGCCTGAGGGGGTCAAAGGATTCCGTGTACTGACCAAAGATGGGCGAAAACCCAGTGAAGAAGCCAAAGATAGTGTAACTTATTGAGGAGGCGACCAAGGAGGGATAGATAACCTCGGGCTCGAGGTCCCTCAAGTAGAGGATCTCAGCTGAGAGCACTGCCCCACCTATGGGTGCCTTAAGTATGGTCCCTATACCGGCACCGATCCCCACCGCCACGGCAACCCTCCTATCCTCCGGGGACGTCGAGAGGAATTTGACTATGGAGGAGGCCAGGGAGGATGATATGAGGGCAGAGGGGCCCTCCTCCCCAGCGCTACCGCCGGAGCCAATGGTCAGCGCCGACGCCAGGAGCTTGAAGGGGGCGACCACCCACCTCATCCTCCCTTGGTAGCGGTGAAACGACCTTATGGCGTAGTCTGTGCCAGACCCCTCTACCTCTGGGACTAAGATGGAGATTACTCCCACCAGGAGCCCGCCGAGGGCTATAGCAAGGGGTATGAGGAAGTACCTCTCAGCGTGGAAGTGAAACTGGGCGCTCCCTCCTTCCCCAAGGGGCTCTGGATAGTCCATTCCCACTAGCCCCTTGATGAACAGGAAGTCGAAGACCTTCACGAGCTCGTAGAGGGCGGTTATTGAGAGCCCCGTGATGACCCCTATCACAAGTCCTAGAAAGAACCACCTCTCGAAGTAGGGCAGGGACACCTTCAATGCCCCTTCACCTCAAGGGCCTTAAGGAGCTGGTCCACGTAGTTCTCTTCCCCGTATATTACAAGGTCGTCGACGTCCTTCTCATAGTACTTCTCTATTGCCTTCACCACGCTCTCCACAGACCCCGTCATAATGTCGACCACTTCGCCTCCCCTGAGCTTGTCGTCCTCGTAGACCACGAAGGCCATGTTCCTGTACATCTGGATCCTAAAGGCAGCGACCACCTTTCCGTCCTCCACTTTCTTGTACAAGTAAACGAGGAGGACGGGCTCCGTCAAGGAGTGCCTAACGTACTCAGCTAACTTTATCATGGAACCCATAAAGTATTTAGTCCCGCAGTGTAAAAAAACGTAATGTCTTTGCTGGACGAGTTCTTCGAGTTCCTCAAGGTAGATACAACCTCAGCTAAGGGGAAGGGAGAGGAAGGTGCCAAGTTCCTAGTGGACTTCATGACGGAAAGGGGGATTGAGGCTGAGCTGGTTAGGCACAAGGCTGTCAACCCCTACGTGATCGGGGAGATAGACGTAAAGGCCAAGAAGACCCTCTTGATTTACAACCACTACGACGTCCAGCCTGCAGAGCCTCTAGAGAAATGGGACACTGACCCCTTCAAGCCCGTGGAGAAGGACGGGAAGATATACGCGAGGGGGGTTGCAGACGACAAAGGGACGTTGATGGCAAGGCTCCAGGCTGTGCTTCAGCTGCTAAAGGAGGGAAAGCTAAAGGTAAACGTAAAGTTCGTCTACGAGGGGGTAGAGGAGATAGGGAGCCCCTTCATAGAGGACTTCCTTCAGGATTATAAGGAGAGGCTTAAAGCCGACTACGTGCTCTGGGAGGGAGCGGGAAGGGGAGCCGATAACTCCCCTGAGATAGTCCTAGGCGTCAAGGGACTCCTTTACGTGGAGATAAGGGCGAGGACGGAAAAGGACTTGCACTCCATGTACGCCCCTATAGCCAGGAACCCCGCTTGGGAGCTTATCTACTTCTTGACAAGCCTAAGGTCTGAGGACGGAAAAGTGAGGATCAAGGGCTTTTACGACAAGGTTAAAAGGCTCACCGAGGAGGAAGTGAAGTACTTGAGAGGGTCTAAGGAAGAGGTGGAGAAGGCACTGGGCCAAAGCGTCCCCGAGGAATTCATGAGGAAGCTAGTCGAGGAGCCTACATGCAACGTGGCGGGGATATACGCTGGGTACACCGGAGAGGGGTCGAAGACAGTGATACCCTCATACGCCTTCGCCAAGCTCGACTTCAGACTTGTGCCAGACCAAGACCCTGAGGACGTGCTTGAGGAACTTAAGAAGGTATTGCCCAGCAACCTAGAGCTTAAGGTGTGGGGCAAGGTGAGGCCCTACAGGACGTCAATTAACAGCGAGATAGCGAGGGCCTTGATCTCCTCAGCTAAAGAGGTGTACGGTGTCGACCCACTCGTGATGCCCAACTCCCCCGGAACTGGTCCTATGGAGGCCTTCGCGAGGATACTTAACAATAACCAGATTGCGGACGGAGTAGGGGTAGGGTACTACGGCTCCAACATACATTCCTTTAACGAACATATATACAAGGAGGACTACTTTAAGGCTATGGACTGGATGAAGGAGCTCGTGATGGAGCTACAGAAATAGGCTCTAAGATAACACTAGCAAGGACAACGTGTCAAGGAATCGTATTATGTCCCTTTTTGTCCCTTGGTTAGAGTCGGTAAAAATTCGCTGATAAAAAAACCTCGCCTTTTAAGGCGGGGTTAAGGTTTTAAAGTATAAAAACAATTTCCTTTTATGGCGCTTCCTTTGGCGAACTAAAGATGAGGGGCGGGAGCCGATTACCCCCGCAATGCCAGAGGGAAGCGTCAGAACAATCGTCGTAAGGCTCTTCCCAAGTGGGTAAACAGAGGAAACTGAGGAAGTTGGCAGACGCAACAGCAAAGCTGTGGAACGAGATTAACTACGAGAGACAGCAATTCTTTCAAGAAAAGAAAGTGAACCTCAATGACGCGTGGTACAAGTATTACGAGAAGTACAAGAAGGTTCTAAG